>NZ_FRDB01000030.1 GCF_900143145.1 Candidatus Sodalis sp. SoCistrobi | reverse complement strand
CGGCGACTCCTACGATAATGCGATGGCAGAGAGTATCAACGGGTTGTACAAAACGGAGGTTATCCACCGCGGGAGCTGGAAAAACCGGACGGAAGTGGAGTTGGCCACGCTGGACTGGGTGGACTGGTACAACAACAGAAGGCTGCTCGGGCGGCTGGGTTACATCCCTCCTACTGAAGCCGAAATGAACTATTACGCTTTGCAATTAGCATCAGAGGAAGCGGCGTAGTATTGCCAAAATTACTCTCTAATAAACTCGGGGTTATTCATAACGTGCCGCGGGGTGTCTTATCATGAAATGCCTGCGGCGAGTGCGGCGAATGTCGCGCAAAACGCAGCGCAGGATTGTCCGCGGCGCATTTTATTGCCGGTTAACAACGGGCATCTTTATGCACTGAACGCCGATACCGGCGCCCGCTGCGACAGTTTCGCCGACCAAGGCGATCTGAATTTACAGGCGAATATGCAGGTAACCACCGCGGGGGAATATGAACCGACCTCGCCGCCCGTCGTTACCGATAAGGTGATCATTGTCGCGGGGGCGGTAACGGACAACTATTCCAATCATGAACCTTCAGGGGTGATACGCGGCTTTGATGTGGTCACCGGCGCACTATTGTGGGCGTTCGATCCCGGCAATGCCGAGCCGAACGCCATCCCGGCCGACGGTAAGAATTATGTTGCCAACTCCCCCAATTCCTGGGCGCCTGCCGCCTATGATCCTCAGTTGGATATCGTCTATCTGCCGATAGGCGTCGCCACGCCCGATATCTGGGGCGGCAACCGTACCCCTGAGATGGAGCGCTTCGCCAGCGGGATCCTGGCGTTGAATGCGACCACCGGTAAATTGGTCTGGTTCTATCAAACCGTTCACCACGATTTATGGGATATGGACGTTCCGGCCCAGCCGACGTTGGTAGACATTACCAATCAGCAGGGAGAGAAAGTCCCGGCGATTTATGCGCCGGCCAAAACCGGCAACATTTTCGTGCTGGATAGACGCACCGGTACGCCGATAGTGCCGGCGCCGGAGCGACCGGTGCCGCAAGGGGCGGCCAAGGGAGATCATGTTTCGCCGACGCAGCCGTTCTCCGATTTGACCTTCCGGCCGAAAAAGGATTTGACCGGTGCCGATATGTGGGGCGCGACCATGTTCGATCAACTGGTGTGCCGGGTAATGTTCTATAAGCTGCGCTATGAGGGCATTTTTACGCCGCCTTCCGAACAGGGAACGCTGGTCTTCCCGGGGAACCTCGGCATGTTTGAGTGGGGCGGGGTGGCGGTGGATCCGCAGCGCCAGGTGATGATCGCCAATCCCATGGCGTTGCCTTTTGTGTCGCGCTTAATACCTCGCAGCGCCAACAACCCGATAGAGCCTGAAAAGGGCAAGAGCAGCAGCTCCGGCTCCGAAGCGGGTCTGCAGCCCCAATACGGGGTGCCCTATGGCGTGACGCTGGAAGCCTTCTTGTCGCCCTTTGGCTTACCCTGCAAGCAGCCCGCTTGGGGATATATCGCGGGCGTGGACCTGAAAACCCACACTATTGCCTGGAAGCATCGCATCGGAACCGTACGCGACAGTTCACCGTTGCCGCTGCCCTTCAAAATGGGCATGCCGATGTTGGGCGGACCGATTGCGACCGCCGGTAACGTGATGTTTATCACCGGGACGGCCGACAATTATATCCGCGCGTTTGACGTCACCAGCGGTAAACCGCTCTGGCAGGATCGTTTGCCGGCCGGCGGTCAGTCCACGCCGATGACCTATGAGGCAAACGGCAAGCAATATGTGGTGACCGCCGCGGGCGGACACGGTTCGTTCGGCACCAAGCTGGGGGATTACATCATTGCCTACGCGCTGCCCGATGAACCTTCATCGCCGGCGAAATAAGCTAAGCGTAGCCCCAGGAGACGTTACCGCCGGCAAAACAAGCCGAGCACTGCCGGAAGGGGTATCATCGCCGGCGAAGTAAGCTAAGCGTTGCCGTAAGAGAGGTTACCGCCGGCGAAATAAGCCGAGCACTGCCGGGAGGGGCATCATCGCCGGCAAAATAAGCTGAGCGTAGCCCCAGGAGACGTTACCGCCGGCGAAACAAGCCGAGCACTGCCGGAAGAGCAATCACCGCCGGCGTTAGTCATCACCACGGGAGGGTCGATAGCGATATCGGCCCTTTTTTTTGTCCGTAAATGTGGAACGCGCCCGGGCCGCGGGGCCGCCATTTTTATCGGTTTGTCGCCCTCCGGTGTACTGGCCCGGCACAGCCGGTCCCGGCGTCACAGCAGGACAGTCCGGGCGAAATGCGCTGAGTAGGCGTTCTCGCGCCCCAGCCCCTCTGACCGGGCCAGGCACCGCTGGCCCGGCTTCGATGGGCGGCAGGTTGCAAAAATCGCTTACGCCCCACGGGGTGCGAACTGCGGGCGCCCTACGCTCTTCCCTATATGGTTTATAGTTATCGCTATCAGGGGAAGAGTAGAAGGGAGCAGGCCGAGGGTGTTTCGCGCACGGCGGTGACACCACAGGCCGCCTTATGCCGCGGCGCGCTACGCAAAGCAGGGAAAAAAGCGCGCCGGGCGTTTTACGCCTACAAACATGCCGGCGGCCTACCTGCGACGGCACGGGCAATTGATCGTGACGATGTGCAAGTGTATGCTCAGGACAATTTTTTCCTTAACTCTTTTGGCTTGCCTCAAAGGTGAAAGGCTAGGCTCCGTTAATGTCGCGCGCTATCCCCAACGGGATGTCTGCGGCAAGAGCGCATCTTTCTTCCTATGGCGAAAAGGACATGTATGTTGCTTCCCGTAATTATGGCCGGTGGAACCGGCAGCCGTCTGTGGCCGATGTCGCGTGAGCTCTATCCCAAGCAGTTTCTCACACTGCATGGTGACCACTCCATGCTGCAGGAAACGGTGCTGCGTCTGGAAGGGCTCGATACCCGTCAGCCGCTGGTGATTTGTAATGAGGAGCACCGGTTTTTGGTGGCGGAACAGCTGCGGCAAATCGACAAGTTGTCGCAAAACATCATCCTGGAACCGGTCGGGCGTAATACCGCCCCGGCCATTGCGCTGGCCGCCTTAAGCGCTGTCGTGGACGGTGATGATCCGTTGCTGCTGGTATTGGCCGCCGACCACGTTATTGAAGATGAGAAAGCGTTTCATCGCGCTATTATGCAGGCGCTCCCCTATGCCCGCAGCGGCAGTCTGGTGACGTTCGGCATCGTGCCCAGCGCGCCTGAAACGGGTTACGGTTATATTCAGCGCGGGGCGGCGCAAAAAGAGGCCGCGGTCTTCCAGGTGCATCGATTTGTGGAAAAACCGGATCTGGCCACCGCTGAGCGTTATATCGCCAGCGGCGATTATTACTGGAACAGTGGTATGTTTCTGTTCCGCGCTAAAAAATACCTCAGCGAGCTGGGTAAATTCCGCCCGGATATTCTGTCGGCCTGTGAGAAAGCCATTGAGTCGCCCCAGGCGGACAGTAATCAGGAATTTATCCGTGTCGATAAAGACGAATTTATCACCTGTCCCGATGACTCGGTGGATTATGCGGTGATGGAAAAAACCGCCGATGCGATGGTGGTACCGCTGAATGCCGGCTGGAGCGATGTCGGATCCTGGTCGGCGCTGTGGGAAGTCAATCAAAAGGACGAGAGGCAGAATGCCCTGACCGGCGATGTTTTCCTGCATAATACCGCCAATTGTTATATCAATACCGATGAGAAAATGGTGGCGGCTATCGGGGTAAATAACCTGGTGATAGTGAACACCAAGGATGCGGTGCTGGTCGTCGATAAAGATAAGGTGCAGGACGTCAAGAAAGTGGTGGAGTATCTGAAAAACCACGCCCGCAGCGAATATCGTCGCCATCGCGAATCTTACCGGCCCTGGGGGCGCAACGACACGGTGGTCAATGAAGCCCGCTATAACGTCAATCGCATCACCGTTAAACCGGGCGGGATGTTTTCGTTGCAGATGCATCATCACCGTACCGAGCACTGGGTCGTTCTGTCCGGCACGGCGCGGGTGACGGTGGAGGACAATTCCTTTTTGCTGACCGAGAACCAATCTACCTTTATTCCGGTCGGGTCGGTGCACAGTTTGGAAAATCCGGGCAAGATTCCGCTGGAGTTGTTGGAGATCCAATCAGGATCTTATCTTGGGGAAGACGATATCATTCGGTTAAAGGATCCTTACGGTCGCTGCTGATTGCCGGCAACGCGATGCATCCGGCTGATTTCAGGATTAATCTGCTGTCTGGCCGGGTCACCCTGCTTTACCCTCGCGCCTGCGGTGCAATAATGTCGATTGCAATACAATGCGGTTCAGACCAGAAAGGCTATTTTTCCTTCATGTGTGACGATGCGGTTTTCTCGCCGTTAACCCCTAGGGCAGTAGGCTGGCACCGGCTCGTTCCCGACGCCGGGGAGAGGGCGTGCATCGCGATAAGGGCAGGGTGGGGAAAATGAAGCCGATGAAGGGGCAATCCCGCGGGCAGCGAAAATCCCATCTGGTTCCACTATCGCGGTAGATGATAGAATTACCCTATCGGTATTACTGTCAAAAACATTTTGAGGGAAACATGGCTGTTCTATCCTGTTTTAAGGCCTATGACATTCGGGGAAAATTGGGCGCGGAGCTCAACGAGGATATTGCTTACCGCATCGGTCGCGCCTACGGCGAGCTACTCAAGCCGCGCAGTATGGTGGTCGGCGGTGATGTGCGTCTGACCAGCGAGGGATTAAAACAGGCCCTGGCGCGCGGGTTGAACGACGCCGGCGCTGACGTGCTGGATATTGGCATGAGCGGCACGGAAGAAATTTATTTCGCCACCTCCCATCTGGGCGTGGACGGGGGTATTGAAGTGACGGCCAGCCATAATCCGATGGATTATAACGGGATGAAGCTGGTGCGCGAGCAGTCCCGACCTATTAGCGGCGATACCGGTCTGCGCGCCATTCAGCGTCTGGCCGAGGAGAACGCTTTCGGACCTGTAGCGCGGGTGCGGGGAACACTGCGCCGCGTCGACGTCTTGTCGGCTTATGTCGATCATCTGCTGGGATTCATTGACCTTGCCCGATTTCGTCGGCCGATGACGCTGGTTATTAACTCGGGCAATGGCGCTGCCGGGCATGTGGTGGACGCGATTGAAGCGCGGTTCCAGGCCGCTGGCGCGCCGGTGTCCTTCGTCAAAGTGCATCACCAGCCGGACGGCCATTTTCCCAACGGTATTCCCAACCCCCTGCTGCCGGAATGCCGACAGGATACCACTAATGCCGTGAATAACGCCGGCGCCGATATGGGTATCGCTTTCGACGGCGATTTCGACCGTTGCTTTTTATTCGATGAGCAAGGGGGCTTTGTTGAAGGTTATTACATTGTCGGCCTGCTGGCAGAAGCCTTTTTGCAAAAACATCCCGCCAGCAAAATCATTCACGATCCCCGTCTGACCTGGAACACCGAAGACATTGTGCGTCGTGCCGGGGGTACGCCGGTAATGTCAAAGACCGGTCATGCGTTTATCAAAGAACGGATGCGCGCCGAAAACGCCATTTACGGCGGGGAAATGAGTGCCCATCACTATTTCCGTGATTTCTTTTATTGCGACAGCGGGATGATTCCGTGGCTGCTGGTGGCCGAGCTGATGGCGGTGCGAGGGCAGTCACTGAGCCAACTGGTGGGCGAGCGGATGCGTGCCTATCCGGCGTCGGGGGAAATCAATCGCACCTTACGCGATGCCGGTGCCGCGCTCGCAAGTATTCAAGCGTATTATGCGGCGGCGGCCGTCGAGATAGATACCACGGATGGCCTGAGCCTGTCGTTCGCCGATTGGCGCTTTAATGTTCGCAGTTCTAATACCGAACCGGTTGTCCGCCTGAATGTAGAATCCAGAGGAGATGTCGGTCTGATGGAAGAGAAAACGCGCGAAATTCTTGCTTTGATGGATAGTAATTAATGCTTAACGGTTTGTTAGACGGTGTGCTCCGCTATCGCGGTTTTATCGCCGACAGTATCAAACGGGATTTTCAATCTCGTTATCAGAGCAGTTTCCTGGGCGCCCTGTGGTTGATATTGCAGCCAGTGGCCATTATCGTGGTGTATACCGTCATTTTCGCGGAGTTGATGCGTACGCGATTGGCGGATATGCATGGTCCTTTTGCCTACAGCATTTTCCTGTGCTCCGGCATTCTCACCTGGGGGCTGTTTACTGAGACGCTTAAAAATTTGGTGCGGGTGTTTATTACACATGCCAATATTCTGAAGAAGCTCAGTTTCCCACGGATTTGTCTGCCTATCATTATTGCATGCTCGGCGATGATCAATTTCTGTATCATCTTCAGCCTGTTTATGATCTTTTTGATCGTGTCCGGCAACTTCCCCGGCTGGATAATTCTTGAGATGATCCCGGTATTGATAATCCAAATGACATTCACTATCGGTCTGGGCATTATCCTTGGGGTTATGAATGTTTTCGTGCGTGATATCGAGCAATTTGTCAGCATTTTACTTCAATTCTGGTTTTGGTTTACGCCGATCGTTTATGTCAGTAAGACTCTACCGGAATCGGTGCGGGGTTTGTTAAAACTCAACCCGATGACCAGTATCATTACCAGCTATCAAAACATCTTTCTCTACCATAGCGGCCCGGATTGGTGGGGGCTGATGCCGGTTGCCGTAATATCGCTGCTGTTGATTGTGATGGGCTGGCGCATGTTCAAAAAACATTCAGCAGATATTGTGGACGAACTGTAATGAATAACATATCCGTAACGAATGTTGCCAAAGCCTACAAGCACTACCCGACGAAATGGCTGCGTATTCTCGAAAAAATACAATGGGGTTTTACGCCGCGCCATCAGAAGAAGTGGGTATTGCGTGATATCAATTTCGCGGTAGAGGCGGGGGAGTCGATAGGTATTGTCGGTGTTAATGGCGCCGGCAAAAGTACGCTGCTGAAATTATTGACCGGAACTACACAGCCGACAGAGGGAAGAATCGACGTTCAAGGCCGCGTCGCGGCGCTCTTGGAGCTGGGTATGGGGTTTCATCCCGATTTCTCCGGCCGGCAAAATGTTTTCATGTCGGGGCTGATGCAGGGGCTTACACGGGACGCTCTGACGGCGCTGATGCCGGAAATCGAAAAATTTGCCGATATTGGTGAATATATCGATCGTCCGGTACGCATCTATTCCAGCGGCATGCAGATGCGTTTGGCGTTCGCTGTCGCCACCGCCACTCGACCGGATGTGTTAATCGTCGATGAGGCTCTCTCAGTAGGTGATTCACGGTTTCAGGCAAAATGCTATGCGCGTATCGCCGAATTTAAACGTCAGGGTACGACTTTGCTGTTGGTTTCCCATAGCGCCGGGGATATCGTTAAACATTGCGAGCGGGCCATCTTTCTTAAGGATGGTCATATTGAAATGGATGGCGCTGCACGCGATGTTACCAACCGCT
This sequence comes from Candidatus Sodalis sp. SoCistrobi, assembly GCF_900143145.1. GTDB lineage: Bacteria > Pseudomonadota > Gammaproteobacteria > Enterobacterales > Enterobacteriaceae > SoCistrobi. The sequence continues at coordinate 10,682 of NZ_FRDB01000030.1, read as the reverse complement.
ACCTGGACGAGCTTTTTGGCAAGCCAGGCTCAAACAGGCCCGCTGCGCCGTCCCAGGCTAAGCCACAGGCGACTGGTTTGGCCGGGCAGTTTCATGCCGGTTGCGAAGATATTTTTCATACCCGGCCTGGTTATCGACCGGAAGAATATCGTTGGGGGCAAGGCGGCGCGAAAATCCTGGATTACCTCATTCTTGCTGATGGTGTGGAGTATCCCGCCAACATAGTCAGCAATCAATCGGTAGATTTCATCGTTAAAGTGCAGTTCGACTATGATTACGATAATGTCGTGCCTGGTTTATTGCTGAAAACCTTGGACGGTCTCTTTTTATATGGGACCAACTCGTTCCTCGCCTCGAAAGGTAAAGAGTATATCTCTGTGAGCAAGGGCGAGATTAGGGTGTTTAAGTTTTCTTTCCCGGTAAATTTGAATCAGGCCGATTATTTACTTTCATTCGGTATTTCCGCAGGTAATCCACAGCTGGATATGACGCCTTTAGATCGCCGGTATGATGCGATCATTCTTCACGTCAGTCAGGGCATGGAGTTTTCCGGTATTGTTGATCTGAATTCCACATTCACATTATATGAAAAAGCTTAAGGGAATCGGGCTATGAGTAATGCTTTACAGCAATTCGTTTCCGATCTGCCTGAAATTTATCAGATGGTTTATGCTCACCCTGAATGGAATGAGGCGGCTTCGCGCGATTGTTTACCGCGTTTGCAAATTATTGCCGCCGTCTATGACAGATTATCCCTGGCGCTGGACCGCCCTTTACGGGTGCTAGACCTGGGCTGCGCGCAGGGTTTCTACAGCCTGAGTTTGGCCGAGAAAGGTGCCAGTGTGAAGGGTATTGATTTTCTGCCGCAAAACGTTGCCTTATGTGGGGCGCTGGCCGATGAACATCCTGATTTTGACGTTACCTTTGTTGAAGGACGGATTGAGGAAGTCATTGATCAATTGGAGAACGACCAATTTGATTTGGTCATCGGGCTGAGCGTATTCCATCATCTCGTGCACGGGCATGGCACCTCTAAAGTGCAACAGTGGTTGACCCGGCTATTGGATCACGTGGAAATTGCCTTGCTGGAGCTGGCGCTGAAAGAAGAGCCGCTCTATTGGGGGCCCTCGCAACCAGATAGTCCGCTTACGCTGTTCGAGCATAACGCATTCTATCAACAATTAGCGGAATATCCGACTCATCTTTCCGCTATCAAACGTCCCTTATATTTGCTTAGCAACCGACGGGTGCTGCTGGGGGACTTTTGCCGGCCTTTTACGCGTTGGAGCAAGCGGCCCCACAGCCAATCCGACGACGCGCATCACGATAGCCGCCGGTATTACTTTGGCGGTGACTTTTTTTGCAAAGTCTATCATGCACAAGTGCAAAATCGGGCGCTGAGCGATGAGGAGAGGGAGCGCAACCGGCAAGAGCTTCATCAGGAGATCGATTTCCTGTCGCGGGCGCCGGCTGAGTTTCCCGTGGCGCGGTTATTAGCCAGCGGGGAAAATGAGTGGCAGGGTTGGAATATCCTGTCGAAACTGCCGGGTGAATTACTCGACGGTAAGCTGTTGGCATTGACGGCGGCCGAGCGGGAAAACGTACTTCATCAAATTTTGCAACAGCTCGCCAGTCTTGAGCGCGCCGGGCTCTATCATGACGATGTCCGCACATGGAATATTTTGGTGGACGAACGGCTACAGATCCATATCATCGATTACGGCTCTATCAGTAATAAAAAAGCGGATTGCGCCTGGCCTGAGAATTTGCTACAGGCGTTTTTCGTTACGCTTAACGAAATTGTTTCGCCGTCCACATTTCATCTTGCGCACAACCGACCTTTGTTGCTCAGCCCCCTAAATTTACCGGCGCCCTATGCACAATGGCTGTATGCGTTTTGCCAGCACAAGCCGCAGGAATGGTCCTTCGCGTTACTTTTAACGCTTTTTGAACGCAAAGCAACATTGCCGGTGCCGCTTGATACCTGTAGTGCGACGGAAGTCTGGATTGCCGCCTGCGAGAAATGGTTATTGCAGCGTGAGCGTTACGACAACCATTTGCACCATGGGCATCAGCAAACGCAAGATAGTCTTGCCAGCGCAATGCGCGAGGAAATGGAAAGCAGGTTCAGCCGTTTGTACGAGGATCTTGCGGCAAGTGTGGAACAATTGCAGGAACTGGCCGCAACCGTGCAATCGCGGCATTACCGGTCGCGCGAAAGCGAGCAGGGAGCAAATGCATCGCAGGATGAACCTAAAACCGATGCGCTCGTCGACAGCGCGCTTGCCGAGTTAAGCCGGGAAGCGCTAACTAGCCATTATCAAGCCGCCGCGCGTCAAGCAATGGAGCTGCGCCGTGAGAACCGTCAACTAAAGGATCACAACAGAGCGCTGCTGGAAAGTCGCTCCTGGCGCCTTACCTCACCGTATCGCTATATGGGCCTGCAGGTGCAGTTGTTACGCCAACATGGTGTAAAAGGCCGTGCCAAACAGGTTATCAAACGTTGCGCCCGTGGTGCGTTGTCTTTTCTGCAGCGTCATCCAGCGTTGAAGTCCCGCGCCGTCGCGTTGCTACATAGAAGTGGGCAATATGAGCGGGCCAAGCGGATTTATCGCCGCGTTGCGCCAGCGCCGCAACGGGATCTGACCCTTAATCACCAAGCGCTCCAAGCCTGGAGCTTACAAGATCCCCAACGCCGACTGCCGCCCGCGGTGAATACCATCTTTGATAAATTACGCATTAAATAATGAGAGGTTTTGATGCATATTCTTATTGATGTGCAAGGATGCCAGTCTGGTAGCCGATTTCGCGGTATAGGCCGCAGTGCGCTAGCCATGAGCCGAGCCATCATTAAAAATAAGGGCGATCACCGAGTGAGCATCTTGCTTAACGGTATGTATCCTCTGGAGCGGATCGATGAAGCCAGGCAAGCCTTCAGCGATCTATTGCCTCCCGAGGAGATGTTCGTTTTTTCCGGGGTTGGGCCGATAGCGTATATTGATAAAAATAATCATGTGCGTAATGCCCTTGCCGCCGAGGTAAGGGATATTGCGATCGCGAATGTCCGCCCCGATATCGTCTTTGTGACGGGTTTTTTTGAAGGTTATTGGGATGAGTATATCACCACGGTGCCGGAGAAGCCTGTGGCATGGAAGACGGTATGCGTTTGTCATGATCTTATCCCGTTATTGGATAAGCCTTTTTATTTCGCCGATAAACTTTTCGGCGCCTGGTATATGGAAAAGCTGAAAAATTATCAGCGTGCGGACGCTATTCTGGCGATTTCCGAATCGTCGCGAAAAGAAATGCTGGACCATACCGCCTATCCTGCCGAGAAGCTATTTCATATCTCCTCCGGCGTGAGTGATCAATTTCAGGTTCGGCAGTATAGCGATGAGCAAAAGGCGCGTTTGCGCCAAACCTATCATTTGCCTGATGCGTTTGTCATGTCGCTTGCTATCGATGAGCCGCGCAAAAATATTGCCGCATTGATCAAGGCTTACGGCGCTTTGGACAGCAGCTTGCGCCAGCAGTATCCGCTGGTGTTAGCCTATAAGCTGAATGAATATGACCTGCTTAAGTTTAAGCATCTTGCCGCCGACAGCGGGATTGCGTCCGAACAATTGATCTTCACCGGTTACCTGCCCGATGACGATCTGATAGCGCTTTACAATCTTTGTACCGTCTTTGTTTTTCCCTCGCTGCATGAGGGATTCGGCCTGCCACCGCTTGAAGCAATGAAATGCGGCGCCGCCACTTTGGGTTCAAATACCACGAGCGTGCCGGAAGTGATCGGCTGGGTTGAGGCCACCTTCGATCCCCGTGATATTGATGCGATGCGCGCTAAGCTACAGCGGTCGCTGACTGATGAGGATTTTCACCGGCAGCTCAAGGCGCATGCATTAACGCAGGCGGCGAAGTTCTCATGGGATAACACCGCCAGGCTGGCACTCGCTTGCCTTGATACGTTGGATGTGCAAGATGCGGCGCCCGCCACGTCGGCCGGACTGGATCTTGTGGCGTTTACCGAAAGTGTTATCAATGACATCAATCGTTACCCCGAGGTTAGCGAGTGCGATAGGCTCGATTACGCCTGGGCAGTGGCGCAAAACAATTTTAGCGGTCGGCGCAGAAAGCTGCTGGTCGATATTTCGGAACTGGCGCAGTGCGATGATAAATCGGGTATTCAGCGAGTTTCGCGCAGTATTTTGTTTGAATTGCTGAATGGCGATATCGCCGGCTATGATGTACGTGCAGTGTATTATGTCAATGACGAATGTTATCGCTATGCCAATCATTTTGTACGGCAAAACTACGGCATTGATTTCGGAGAAGATGAGCCGGTGTTGTTCAGTCATGGTGACATCATGCTGGTCACCGATCTGACGATTTCGTTTTTCCCGCAGGTGTTGCCTAGTATTGACAAGGCGCGTCGGGCCGGCAGCCATGTTTATTATGTGGTACATGATATTTTGCCGATCAATAATCCAGAATGGAGCAGTGAGGGAATGCAGCAATTATTTCCCGACTGGTTACAATGGGTGGCGACCTATGGTACGGGGATCATCTGCGTTTCGGCGAGCGTGGCGGACGATGTTCGCGCGTGGGTCAACGTTCATCAGCATTTAAATCTCAACAAGCACTTATCCATCGATTATTTTCATCTCGGCGCTAATCTCGAGTCAAGCCGGCCCACGTGTGGTATTCCCGGCCGTGGCAAAGCCCTGCTGGAGACACTCAATCAACACCCCAGCTTCTTGATGGTGGGTACCCTCGAACCCCGTAAAAGCCACGCGCAGGTTTTGGCCGCGTTTGAGCTGTTATGGGCCGAAGGTCATGACTATCGCCTGGTGATTGTGGGTAAACACGGATGGAACGTTGATGAGCTGGTGGAGCGGATTAAGCACCATTCAGAGCTTAATCGCCGTTTGCACTGGCTGCAGGGCGTTAGCGATGAATACTTGGAGCGATTATATCACGCCGCCGACGCGCTCATTTTCTCCTCCAAGGGGGAGGGATTTGGTCTGCCTTTGATCGAGGCGGCGCAGAAAGGACTGCCGCTAATTTTGCGCGATATTCCCGTGTTTCGCGAAATCGCGGGCGATCACGCTCTGTATTTTTCCGGCGAGGGTGGGGAGCCTCTTCGTGACACCATTGTGGCGTGGCTGGCGTTAAACGCTCAGCAAGCCGCCCCAGACTCAAAGGGAATTTGTTGGCTGACATGGAAACGGAGCGCCGCGCTATTGCTCAGCAAACTTCCGCTGACGCAGGGCACAACGATTTCGCTGTAACTTGGTCAAAGTGGGGCGGCATTGAGCGCGCCGTTCCGTTTCGTCAGGTTGATATTGTCCGGCCAGGGCATCTGGCTGACTCCCTGGTCGCTATGAGAATGGGAACTTCCCTGAATGAAAATAGTGTTTGCCACCGATGCGATCAAATATCCCTTAACCGGGATTGGCCGTTATGCGCTTGAGTTGATTAATCAACTGCAGCGGGCGCCGGAGATCACCCAACTGCGCTATTTTCGCGGGTTGCGCATCGGCGATACCCTACCGGAGTATCATGTTCTACCGTCTTCGAGCGGCGCATTGCAGGGCTGGCTTAAACGTCGGGCGCTGCTGATTGAGGCCTTTCGCGCCATCTATCCCCGACTGCAAAAACGGGCGCTGCGCCCGTATAAGGACTTTCTTTATCACAGTCCTAACTATTATCTGCCGGCGGGATTGCCTCGGGCGATAACGACTTTTCACGATATCTCAGTTTTTACTACTCCCGAATTTCATCCCCCGGGGCGCGTGCATTATTTGGCGAAAGAGATGGAAGCCAGTTTGACGCGCGCCAGCCGCATCATTACCGTTTCCGAGTACTCCAAAAATGAGCTGGCGGCGTATTTCAATTATCCGGCTGAGAAGATTGATGTTACGCCACTGGCGTGCAGCGATTCGTTTTATCCCCGCCTCGAGGAGGCGGCTGCGCCACTCATGGCGCGGTTGGGAATAGCTTATGCTGGCTATACCCTATTTACCGGCACTATTGAGCCGCGCAAGAATTTAACCGTGTTGCTTGACGCTTATGAGCAACTTCCTCAAGCGTTGCAGCAACGCTATCCGCTGGTGTTAAGCGGTTACAAAGGCTGGGGCAGCGGTGCCGAGCATCAGCGCTTTGAACGCGGTAGTCGTGAAGGGTGGGTTAAATATCTGGGCTATGTGGCGCAAGAGGAGCTACCGATTTTATTTGCCGCCGCGCGCTTATTTGTGTTTCCCTCATTGTATGAGGGATTCGGCTTGCCGGTATTGGAGGCCATGGCGTCAGGCGTGCCGGTGGTGTGCTCGAACGCGGCATCGCTGCCGGAGGTGGCGGGGGATGCGGCGTTCATTTGCGAACCGCGGGATGTCGACGCCTTAAGCGCGGGGATAGCACAGGGGCTGCAAGACGAGGTGTGGCGCGCACAGGCCCGCGTCGCCGGTCTGGCCAATGCGCAAAAGTTTTCCTGGCAGCGCTGCGCACAGGATACGATGAAAGCTTATTTAAAGGTTTGATGGGGTCTATGCTGAAAGTATTGCATTTTTATAAAACCTACTATCCCGACTCTTACGGCGGCATTGAGCAGGTCATTTTTCAGCTGTGTGAAGGCGCCCCGGCCTACGGTATCGATTCAACCGTACTGGCGCTGAGCCCACGTGGCCACGGTGCGCTGATGCCCCTGGGGCAGCATCATACCGCTTATAGCGCCGTCAATTTTGAATTCGCCTCCACGCCTTTTTCCTTTGGCGCCATTGCGCGTTTTCGTCAACTGGCGGCCGAGGCCGATGTGGTCCATTTCCACTTTCCTTATCCTTTCATGGATATGGTGCATTTTTTGGCGGCGAATACCAAACCCACCGTGGTTTCTTACCATTCAGATATTGTGAAACAGAAATTCATCCTGAGAATGTATACGCCGCTGATGCGCTATTTTCTCGGCGATGTCGATCGTATCGTCGCCTCCTCACCGAATTATGTCGCCACCAGCCCGGTATTGCAGCGCTACCAAGCCAAGGTGTCGGTGATCCCCTTCGGTCTCGATCGTGCGTCTTATCCGCCGCAAGATAAGGCGCGCGAGGCCCAATGGCGCAGCCGATTTGGCGAGCGCTTTTTTCTGTTCATCGGTGCGTTTCGTTACTACAAAGGCTTGCATACGCTGGTCGAAGCGGCACGCAGCGCGCCTTACCCTATCGTCTTGATCGGCGTGGGGCCAATGGAGGCGGAGCTGAAAAAACGATGTGCCGAATTGGGGCTTGAGAACATGCATTTTCTCGGCGCTTTGCCGGATGTGGACAAAGCCGCGCTGCTGGAAAGTTGCTATGGTGTGGTTTTCCCGTCCCATTTACGTTCGGAAGCGTTTGGCATTACGCTGCTGGAGGGGGCGATGTATGGCAAGCCGCTCATTAGCTGTGAAATCGGCACCGGCACCACCTATGTCAACGTCCACCGGCAAACCGGCCTGGTGGTGCCGCCAGCGTCGCCGGCGGAGCTGGCGGATGCCATGCGCCAGCTCTGGCAAGATCCCGCCCTTGCCCGACGCTATGGCGAGCAGGCGCGCGAGCGTTTCAACGCCTTATTTACCTCAACGCGGATGGTCAGTAGCTATGCTGATATCTATCGCGAACTGGCGGGACACGAATAAGGAGTGCGCAGCTATCGCACCAATCACTACCCGCAAGACACTTGCTTAGGTTAACATATAATATACATATAGACCTGTTCGCCGTACGGCGGCGGCAGGGGTCATCCTTACTACAGGAGTTGCTTAATGTCCACACAACAGATAGGCGTCGTCGGTATGGCGGTAATGGGGCGCAACCTGGCGCTTAACATTGAAAGCCGTGGTTACAGCGTATCCATCTTTAACCGGTCGCGCGAAAAGACCGATGAGGTGATCGCGGAAAACCCGGGGAAAAAGCTGGTGCCCTATTATAGCGTGGAAGAGTTTGTCAATTCGCTGGAGAAACCGCGGCGTATTCTGTTGATGGTCAAAGCTGGTGAAGGCACGGATAAAACCATTGACTCGTTGAAACCGTTTTTGGAAAAGGGTGACGTCCTTATTGACGGCGGCAACACCTTTTACAAAGACACCATCCGCCGCAACCGCGAGCTGTCGGAAGAAGGGTTCAACTTTATCGGTACCGGCGTGTCCGGCGGTGAAGAAGGGGCGCTGAAAGGGCCGTCGATTATGCCCGGTGGCCAGAAACACGCCTATGAGCTGGTGGCGCCTATCCTGGAAAAAATTGCCGCGCGCGCCGAGGGTGAAGCGTGCGTGACCTATATCGGTCCCGATGGCGCCGGCCATTACGTCAAGATGGTGCATAACGGCATCGAATACGGCGATATGCAGCTGATTGCCGAAGCGTATGCGCTTTTGAAAAACGCGCTGGGCCTGAGCAATGAGCAGCTCGCCAGCACCTTCAGTGAATGGAATAAAGGGGAGCTGAGCAGCTACCTGATTGACATTACTAAAGATATTTTCACCAAGAAGGACGAGCAGGGCAACTATCTGGTCGACGTCATTCTGGATGAGGCGGCCAACAAAGGCACCGGCAAATGGACTTCTCAAAGCTCGCTGGATTTGGGCGAACCGCTAAGTTTAATCACCGAATCGGTGTTTGCCCGCTACCTGTCGTCGCTTAAACAGCAGCGCGTGGCGGCTTCCAAGGTGCTTTCCGGCCCGCAGCACGAAGCGTTTAGCGGCGATAAGGCGGCCTTCATCGAAAAAGTGCGTCGCGCGCTTTATCTGGGCAAGATCGTTTCCTATGCGCAGGGCTTCTCGCAGCTGAAAGCCGCCTCTGAAGAGAACCAGTGGGATCTGAACTACGGCGAGATTGCGAAAATCTTCCGCGCCGGTTGCATTATTCGCGCCCAGTTCCTGCAGAAAATTACCGACGCCTATGCCGAGGATGCGGCGATCGCTAACCTGCTGTTGGCGCCGTACTTCAAAAAGATTGCCGATGACTACCAGCAGGCGCTGCGCGATGTGGTGGCCTATGCGGTGCAGCACGGTATCCCGACGCCGACCTTCTCCGCCGCCATCGCTTACTATGATAGCTACCGCTCCGCCGTCCTGCCGGCCAACCTGATTCAGGCCCAACGCGACTATTTCGGCGCCCATACCTATAAGCGTACCGACAAGGAAGGGGTGTTCCACACGGAATGGCTGGAATAACCGCTTCCGCTACCGCGCAGGCGCGTTGAGCGCTGCGCGGAAAACGTTGGAAGCCGCATTCTCCTGCGTCACCTGAAAGCAAACAGCGCCACCGGCCGGTTTTTTTTGTCGTGCCGCCGTCGCAGGTGATTTGAAACGAGTCAATTAAGGTGAAACCGTGATGTTTTGCGCTGATAGTCCTGCCTATACTGCGGGCCTTGTTCTGAAAACGCTTAAAATTGAAGGGAATCATTCATGCTTCGCTCGTTGCTCACTCATCGCCCAGGCGCCCGGCGTAACGCCGAGCACCATGCCGGGAACGCACATATTCAGCCGAATACGGCCCCGTCAGGAAGAAGGGACGGCGACATTGCCGTGACCGCCATGGGTAACGCCCCCCATTCCTGCGCTGTAAACGCAACTCAGGTCACGCTGCCGAATCACCTGCGCAGCGCCGAACAGGGCAGCGCGGTGATAACGCTTCGCCATATTGAGCAGGGCCGCTCGGCAAGCGCGGCCTCGCGCGCTGAACGCAGAGAGCCGCAGGTTAACGTCTCGTACCCCACAGGGAGGAGCACCGCGGACATTACTTTACGCGCTCAACGGGGAAGGGCGCAGGTCAGTATCGCCTGCGCGACAGGCATTAGCACGGCGTACAACGCTTTGCGCGCTGATCGGGGTGATGCGACCCAGAGAGAGACGCACCGGCCCAGGCCAACGCAGAAGGAAACATCGGCTGTCGCACCGGCATTGCCGCCCAAGGCCGCTGCTGGTGGATCGGCGCAGCATACGATCCCCCACCGGCAGGCTAACGCCGGATCTTTATCGGACCGCGTCGGGTTGCCATGGGCGGTACACGCTGTCACCCCTGCACGCCGCGATCCGCTTTTGCCCGTCATTACCCCGGCTACCGTTCAACCTGATGGTCAACCCCAGCACTGAATAACCCCGAGTTTATTAGAGAGTAATTTTGGCAATACTACGCCGCTTCCTCTGATGCTAATTGCAAAGCGTAATAGTTCATTTCGGCTTCAGTAGGAGGGATGTAACCCAGCCGCCCGAGCAGCCTTCTGTTGTTGTACCAGTCCACCCAGTCCAGCGTGGCCAACTCCACTTCCGTCCGGTTTTTCCAGCTCCCGCGGTGGATAACCTCCGTTTTGTACAACCCGTTGATACTCTCTGCCATCGCATTATCGTAGGAGTCGCCGGTAGTGCCAACTGACGCCAGGATTTCAGCATCCTTCAGACGCTTTGAATACGCTAATGAAACATATTGTGAGCCTCGGTCTGAGTGATGGATCACCCCTTTCCCTGGGCGACGAGCCCAAAGCGCCTGCTCCAGCGCATCCAGCACCAGAGATGTCTCCATCGACGTTGAGACCCGCCAGCCGACGATAACGCCGGCGAACACATCGACGATAAAGGCCACATAAACGAAGCCCTGCGCCGTTCTGACGTAGGTGAAGTCCGCCACCCAAAGCTGATTGGGCCGCTCCGCCATGAA
>NZ_FRDB01000329.1 GCF_900143145.1 Candidatus Sodalis sp. SoCistrobi | reverse complement strand
GCTCATTGAGTTGACTGAAGCTAATTCGCTTATTATTCAGAAAACGCCAGACAGCTTGGGTAGTTGCGAAAGTTGATTTTTGAGCACTTGCGAGGTCTTTAACCGCAGAAGCAAGAAGAGCCGCGGGTGTCATATGCTGTTTAACCAGCGTCTGATATCGGCGGGTAAGGCGAGAGTCAATCCCGCCAACAGATAGGTTGAAATCATTCTGCAAAGTAATAACAGGTATCACGATAAATGTGTAGATACCTATGCATCTGGTGGAGGGAAATCAGGCCGCCGAGTCAGGCGCGCTGGTGTATGGCCAGAGCGTAACGGACGCCTGCATCGGTTGGGATGATACCGAACGTCTGCTGACCCAACTGGCGCAAGCGGTGCGCGCGCGCCGCCAACAATAAAAAAAACGCGCCGGCGCTCCCTGGAATCAGGACAGCGCCGGCGCGGCGTCGCTTCGGCGCCCCGCGGGGCGCGTCGGTTATTTCGCTTTACCCTGATTGGCAACCGCGGCGGCTTTGGCGGCGATCTCGTCAGCGTTGCCGAGATAGTAATGCTTAATCGGCTTAAAATTGTTGTCGAATTCGTACACCAGCGGTACGCCGGTCGGAATATTCAGTTCCAGAATCTCTTCTTCGCTCAGATTATCGAGGAACTTCACCATGGCGCGAATAGAGTTACCGTGGGCGGCGATGATGATCCGCTCACCGCTCTTCATGCGCGGAAAAATCGTTTCGTTCCAATAGGGGATCACGCGATCGATGGTCAACGCCAGGCTTTCGGTCGTCGGCAGCTCGGCGGCGGTGAGGTTGGCGTAGCGGGCATCATGGCCCGGGAAACGTTCATCTTCACGGGTCAATTCCGGCGGCGTAATTGCGAAACCGCGGCGCCATTGTTTCACCTGCTCGTCACCGTATTTTTCCGCCGTCTCGGCTTTATTAAGCCCTTGCAACGCACCGTAGTGACGCTCATTCAAACGCCAGGATTTCTCCACCGGCAGCCAGGCCTGGTCCAGTTCGTCCAGGACGCCCCACAGGGTATGAATAGCGCGCTTCAGTACGGAGGTGTAAGCGAAATCAAAAATATAGCCTTCCGCCTTCAGTACCTGGCCCGCTTGCTTCGCTTCGGTGCGGCCCTTGTCAGACAGGTCAACATCGGTCCAGCCGGTGAAACGGTTTTCATTGTTCCACTGGCTTTCGCCGTGACGTATCAGAACCAGTTTAGTTACAGCCATTACGCGACTCCTCAAAGTCCTAAGATTTCATGATAACTCTCCGCATTATATGGCCTGCTTATATCAGGCGGCAACCGCCAGTAGGCCAACAGCGGGAATAAATCTCATCGGCAAACCGTTTACAATGCCTGGAACCGGTAGCGGGTTTGCGAATCATAAGACTCCGACGGCTGGAGCCAGCAAGCAGGCTGGGGCCAATCTGGATGGTTCGGGCTGTCCGGCAAGAATTCACTTTCCAGCGCCAGTCCACTGTAGTTGAGGTACTCACCGCCCTGGCGGGCCGGCGTGCCGGCGAGAAAGTTGCCGGTGTAAAATTGTATCGCCGGCGCGGTGGTATACATCTCCATTTGCACCTTGCCGTCGGCGGACCAGAGGCGGGCCGCGGGATCTTCCGCGCTGGAGAGGCCCGGATACAGCAGATAGCCGTGATCATAACCCTTCATGCGCTGCTGATCGCGGTCGCGCAGGAAGTCGGCGGCGATAGTTTTCGGCTGGCGGAAATCCATACCGGTATTGCCGACATCGGTCGGATCGGCGCAGGGGATCCCCTCGCTGTCCACCGGCAGGTAGTCATTGGCCATGATCTGCAGGCGCTGTTGGCGAATATCGCTGTTGGCGCCGTCGAGATGAAAATAGCCGTGATTGGTGAGATTGATTGAATAACCCCGAGTTTATTAGAGAGTAATTTTGGCAATACTACGCCGCTTCCTCTGATGCTAATTGCAAAGCGTAATAGTTCATTTCGGCTTCAGTAGGAGGGATGTAACCCAGCCGCCCGAGCAGCCTTCTGTTGTTGTACCAGTCCACCCAGTCCAGCGTGGCCAACTCCACTTCCGTCCGGTTTTTCCAGCTCCCGCGGTGGATAACCTCCGTTTTGTACAACCCGTTGATACTCTCTGCCATCGCATTATCGTAGGAGTCGCCG
>NZ_FRDB01000177.1 GCF_900143145.1 Candidatus Sodalis sp. SoCistrobi | reverse complement strand
CATAGGTATCTACACATTTATCGTGATACCTGTTATTACTTTGCAGAATGATTTCAACCTATCTGTTGGCGGGATTGACTCTCGCCTTACCCGCCGATATCAGACGCTGGTTAAACAGCATATGACGCCCGCGGCTCTTCTTGCTTCTGCGGTTAAAGACCTCGCAAGTGCTCAAAAATCAACTTTCGCAACTACCCAAGCTGTCTGGCGTTTTCTGAATAATAAGCGAATTAGCTTCAGTCAACTCAATGAGCCAATTATTTCGCTAGCACTTGAGCAAATTTCGCTTAGCCCGCATCCATACGCTCTCGTTGTTCATGATTGGTCACGTTTACAATTTCTTTACCATCATGCCAAATACGGACGCTTAAAAATGACGCACGGTGGCGATGTTGGATATGAACTTCAAAGCAGCTTGCTGGTTGATGCTGGCACGGGTTTGCCAATAGCGCCTCTATCTCAGACACTTACCGATGCAACCGGTTGTCATTCAACGTTGGCGGAAGGACTGTCCGAACGGCAGACACATATGGACGCCTTGACGACCGATATTGCCCGTGTGGAATCGCTTAATATAGGTAAAAAGCTGATTCATATAATTGATAGAGAGGGTGACTCTATTGGACATATGCGGACGTTGAGTACTCAAGGAATATGCTGGCTTATCCGAGGAAAAGAAGGACATGGTGCAGAGTGGCAAGGTAATTCATTGAAAATTGGTGAGATTGCTGCTCTTCTGCCATACAACGGATGCGGACAGGTAGACTGGAAAGGGAAAAAAGCTGATATGGAAATCAGTGAAACCTCGATAGTCATAACCCGAGCTGCGCAGCAGAAGCGTAAAGATAAAGAAACCGGCCGCCGCATAAAAATCCAACCTGGAGAGCCTCTGACGGTCAGATTGGTTGTTGTTCGGCTTACGGATGATCTCGGTAATGTGGTGGGACGCTGGACGCTGCTTACAAACGTTTGCAGCGAGATCACCTGCGAGGAAGTAGCTCGTTGGTATTACTGGCGCTGGAATATTGAATCATTTTTTAAGTTGCTGAAAGGTGCCGGACATGACGTAGAAACATGGCTTCAGCGCAGCGCGCCAGCCGTACTACGCAGGTTGTTAATAGCCAGTATGGCTGCTGTTCTGGTATGGCGGCTGCAACGCGCTGAAGGAGAAGAAAATGCGGCAGCCCGCCAGCTGATATGTCGCTTGTCAGGACGACAGCAAAAGCGAGGCCGCAGAGAGAGCGCTCCTGCTCTGCTCGCTGGCCTATCCATCTTGTTGAATACACTAAAATTATTATCGGAATATAGTCTGAAAGAACTTACTCATTTAGCGAGAGTTGCTCTTAAGCCTCCTCCCTGATGTGTAGATACCTATGCCCTGACGGCGAGGCAAAAAAAGGAATTGGACGGACTGTATCAGCGTATCCAGGAGACTATCCCCCATGGCAATGGATAGCCCGGCTTTCAGTCCGCGCTATACCCTCGGCGATATTGCGGCGGTCAAGATAGTGGCCGATCTCCTTGCGTCGACGGCCTCCGACCCCGCTACGCACGGGCTGGCGGTGGCGGTCGTGGGCTGCTACGGCGAGCTGGTGGCGTTCGGCGCCCATCACAACTGTCCGCCGCTGCCGCGGTTACTGGCCCAGCGTAAAGCCTATACGGCGCTGATGTTGCGGCGCAGCACCCGTCAAGTGTCCGAAGAGGTGCAGTGCGGTGCTATGACTCTCGGGGTATTGAATGACGCCATGCTATTGCCGATGCCGGGCGGTATGCCGATTCGCCGGCAGGGCACGGTGGTTGGCGCCATTGGAATCAGCGGCTTGCCGGTTGCAACGGATATTGCCGTGGCCGAGTCATGGGCACTACGCTTCGGCTAACGGCGACGTTGGCCAACCCGCCGCCGTGTATCGACCGCATGCTAACCAAAGACGAAAAAAAACCAATCACAAGTGATTGGTTTTCCTCGGGATGAATTGGTCGGCATGAGAGGATTCGAACCTCCGACCCCCGACACCCCATGACGGTGCGCTACCAGGCTGCGCTACATGCCGAACTCATGGGCGCTTATACTACCCGTTCTTGCCATGATTGCAATAGCCGACCTGAACGACTGCTTTAGTTTTAAGCGTTTAGTTGGCAATAAAGCGTTTTTCATTCGTCAGCACCTGCAGCAGCAGCGTCAGCTGCGGTTTTTGCTGGTATAACTCCTTGCCGTTGACGTCGAAGGTGCGGTAACTGCCGTTATTTTCCAGCAGCAGAGTTTCATGCGGCGTGGTGATTGCCAACTGGTGTCTGTCCGCGCTCAGCACCCAATCATTGCGGCGGCGCGGGGCGAACAGATCTTACCCTTGGGCGTAATCGCTGACGCGATTGCTGGCATGTAACAGACGCTGCATGAGCGTCACGGTCACGTCGTTATGGTTGGTCAGTTTGGTCACCACCTGCTGCGGCGTGCCGGGCCAATGCACCACCAGCGGCACCTGCAACTGCGCGCGGTTGAAACGGGTGCCGCTCTCGCGCCGTCCGCTGCCGTTATCATCTAATTCCAGCCCGGTGGCGGCGGTGATGACCACCACGGTATTATCCAGATCGCCGCGTTCGCGCAGCGTGTCCAGCATTTGCCCCAGGGTATTATCCAGACGCTGCGCCCCTTGCTGATAACGGCGGGTAAGATCCGGCGTGTTTGCCAAACTGGCGCTGACGTTAGTGCCATTAAATGACACATAAGAGAACCACGGCGAGGTGCCGCTGTAGCTGTCGCGCCATTGCTGCCACTGTTTGGCGGTTTGCGCGTCCGTCTGCCTGACGGGCTCCGGCAGCGTGAAATCGGTCAACAGCGCCTGGCGATAAAGGGGATCGCGAAAACCGTCGGAGGCGAACAGGCTGAGCTGGTACCCCTGTTTGTTCAGGGCGTCCAATAGCGCCGAGGATTTGCGCGTGGCCAGGATCCCGTCGAGATAGGAAGCCGAAATACCGTAAAACAGCCCGAACAGGCCGGTATCCACCTGATTGCCGGTGCTGTAGTGCTGGGTGAAACGGGCGTTTTGTTCGGCAAAGCGCGCAAGGGTCGGCATCTGCTGGTCCAAGGTGTCATTGCGCAGCATGCCGGTGGTAATGATGAGCAGATTCAGGCCGCTGCCCTTGTCGCTGAAGCTCACCGGACTCAAGGGGTACTCTACCGCCGCCGCTTCAGGGTTGCCCTGCTGAACCAGCCGCCGCTCGAAGGCCTCTGCATCAAGCAGGCCGTGGCGTTCCAGAAACCGGCGCGCGGTCATCGGATAAGACAGCGGCAGATTGGCGCGTTGCATGGTAATAGGGCGGTAAAAATTGGCATCCGCCCAGATATAGGCCACATGTGAGGCGCAAAAGGCGGCAATAAACAGCGTGGTTACCGGTTTGCCGATATTATAGCGATTGAGGCTGCGCAGTTTTTGCCAGCTCCAGGTGCCAAACAGCATTTCCACCAGGAATATCACCGGAATGCCGATAAACATCAGTTGCCAGTCGCGGGCCAGCTCGGCCTGATCCGGGTTTATCACCAGTTCCCACACCATTGGATTGAGGTGCTGATGGAAACGGGTGAAGACCTCACTGTCCACCAGCAGCAGCGTCAGGCCCGCGGTGGCGATAATGGCGGACAAAAAACGTAATAACCGCTGCGACATCACCACAAAGGTGAGGGGAAACACCACCAGCAGATACAAGGTGAAGCCGAGAAAACTGAAATGACCAAGCCAGCTGGCGAACGCGTAAAGTCGGCCCGCCAGCGAGCCGGGCCAGTCCGCGACAAACAAATAGCGACTGCCCAGCCCGAGGCTGAGCAGGATATTGAAAAGGGCGAACCAGTGACCCCAACTGATCATTTGGGATACTTTGTCACGGTAGCGCTGACTCTTTGTCACCATAGCTGTGTTTTGGCTTGTGCTTAATGCGTATCGGGAAGCGGCACCGAGGCGTGCAGTGCGTCGGTGAACGATTTAACCAGCGTATTGCGCATCTCCGGCGCGACGCGGGTGTTAATCACATGCGTGACCATATTCCCCAAGACCATCAGCGCGAGATCGGTCGGCGTATGATGTTTTTCCAGTACTGCAGCCAGTTCGGCAAGCAGTACTTCTATCTGTTCGTCACTGTAACGGGATGCTTGTGGCATAATATCATCTATGTGGCCTGTCAAAGTCCGGTATCTTACCGTATCAACTCCCCTTTTTCCGCACTTTTATCGTTTCTGACCCTTGTAGCGTTTCAGCCTTCGGTCGCGGCGGTGGCAACACAGTTGCAGCGGCGAGCGTTTCGGTGTTTGAATACGCACCTGACCAGAATGGAGAATAGAACATGAGTCTGGATATTGACCAGATTGCACTGCATCAAATGATTAAGCGCGATGAACAGACGCTAGAACTGGTGCTGCGCGATTCCCCGCTTGCTGTCTCGCCGGCGGTGGAAGAGATGATGGCCGAGCTGCACCGGGTTTACAGCGCCAAGAGCAAGGCCTATGGCGTTTTCACGCCCGAGAGTGAACTGGCGGATGCACTACGCGGTTGCCGGCGGGGGGATGAGAATTTTCTTGCCTTCAGCCGCGCCGCCACGGGGCGATTGCGCGATGAGCTGGCGCAATACCCGTTTGCCGAAGGCGGCACTGTCCTGTTTTGCCAGTATCGTTACCTGGCGGTCGAGTATTTAATCATCGCGGTGCTCGGTACCTGCCAGAGCATGCGGGTGAATGAACAGCTGGATATCAGCAGTACCCAATACCTGGATATTCACCATGCGGATATCGTGGCGCGTATCGATTTGACCGAATGGGAAACCCAGCCGGCCTCCAAACGCTATTTGACGTTTCTGAAAGGGCGTGTGGGCCGGAAAGTTTCGGATTTCTTTATGGACTTTCTCGCGGCAGTCGAGGGCTTGGACACCAAGGCGCAAAACCGTGGCCTGCTGCAGGCGGTGGATGACTATTGCGCCGATGCGGCGCTGGATAATCACCAACGGCAAGAGGTTCGCCAGCAGGTTCACAGCTATTGCAAAGAGCAACTGCAGGCCGGCGAGGAGATCGCGCTGGCGGAACTGTCCGCCACCTTGGTGCCGGTGAGTGACAAAACTTTCCAGGCGTTCTCCAGTGAACAGGGGTATGCGCTGGAGGAAACGTTCCCAGCCGATCGCGGCACGCTGCGCCAGCTCACCAAATATGCCGGTAGCGGCGGTGGCGTAACGCTCAATTTCGACGCACAGTTGCTCGGCGAGCGTATTTTCTGGGATCCCGCGACCGACACCTTGACTATCAAAGGAACGCCGCCGAATTTGCGCGATCAATTGACCCGTCGTCAGAACGGGAAATAACAGGGTCATACCTTAAACTACCGTTAAATATATTGCGGTGGTTTAAGCTGACAGCGTTTTTTGGCCGCCGTGCAAGTCATTCATCAATAACGGGCCTGAAAGCGAATGGCCGTTAATTACGCCAGTAGGCTTTCAGGTTGTCACGTTTTTGTTGCAATATCGAATTACGCTATGCTACCTTGCTGCGAAATATAGCATTCCAGGCGCCTTGTTAATTTGACTGTATAACGCGAGATATCCCGCGTTAGCATTTATTACGGCCTTGTTTTTTGATGAAACGTTTTGGCAGGAATAATGTGTATTGGCAATTTATATTCTTTGTCAGGTGCTCTGCGCCTTAATACGACTAATCATGAAATGGAGTTTGCTAAAACCAGGAGGTTAAGAATGCCCATGTCATCAGTCGCACTGCAAAATAGCGTTGCAGGTAAGTATTATAACCAACATCACGATAAAACAATCGGTAATGCCTTCAAATAGTTGACTTTTGTGATATTCTGCCTCTATTTGAGGTTTCCACGTGGTTACAGTTTCTGTTCATTGTCCTCGCTGCCATTCAGATGAAATTTATCGACATGGCCTTAGTC
>NZ_FRDB01000268.1 GCF_900143145.1 Candidatus Sodalis sp. SoCistrobi | reverse complement strand
GTCATATGCTGTTTAACCAGCGTCTGATATCGGCGGGTAAGGCGAGAGTCAATCCCGCCAACAGATAGGTTGAAATCATTCTGCAAAGTAATAACAGGTATCACGATAAATGTGTAGATACCTATGCGCAAAAGGGAGGGCTGAGCAATGGTCATTATAATGGGCCGCGAGCATGAGTCCTGGTGTAAAACGCGGCCGGTAAGGGTCGCACGAATGGGTTTTAAGGTTAAACACGGCCCGACAGGGCCGTTATCCTACTAGCGCTAGCGTACGCGCCGGGGTGCCTTGGTTTTGCTGTTCAGGCCGACGGGCAGTTGGCGGAGCCGCCGTAGGCGCCGGGTACCTTCTTGCACCAGACGTTCGGGTCCCCTCTTGCACCAGACGTTCGGGTACCTCCTTGCACCAGACGTCCGGGTAACTTCTTGCACCAGACGTCCGGGTACCTCCTTGCACCAGACCTAAGGCCGCGCGACCTGGCGCCCATTCCGCGGCGAGCGACGGCACCCAAGCTGATGTTGGCATTGCGGCGGCGGCTTAGGTTTGTCCGCCGCCGCTGCGGCGTTCCAGCCACAATGCAATCATCGCCACAATAAACGCCTGTTCCGCTTCGCTAAGCGCTACCCCACGCGGTATGCCATACCACTTCTCCAGACAGCCGCGGCAACAGGTCGCGGTGGCATGCTGGGCGACAAACACCGGATGACCCCGCCACGGCGTTTGTCTGCCCTCTTTGGCCGGGAGCGCCGGTGCCAGCCGTCGGGTGATGAAATCCCGCGCGTGGTTCAAGATGACCGACATGCCTTTGGCGTGCAGATACTCGCTATCGCGCGGGTTAAGAGAGAAACGGCGCCGAAAGGCCGATTGCTGCAGGCGTTGCCATATTAGCTCTTTATCCCTTGCATCTTGCGTCATTAGGTTACCTCGCCCCGGTCGGCCGCCTGCTACCTGTGCACAGGGCGCATAGTGTAACACGCCATGCGCCGGCAAACGATGGACAGCAACGAGACCCTGTGCGCGGTCTTCGTCCGCCGTCACGACGCAGGATAATGCCTGGCGGCGGGGTGACTAAAAAGAGGGAAACGTAGAAAAGCGCTGAAATAGCGGTGGCGGGATGAATGATAAGGAATGCTGCGTCTATATATTATGTTATTTACTATTGAATTAAAATATGGTTTAACGTCATTTAATTCTTCGTGGTAAAGGTTGTTGTCAATCGCAGTATTATTATCGATCTCTCTCACACTCTCGTTAAAAAATAATGATGAATGGAGTCATTGGAAGGGATTTTTTATATTGATTGTCGGGGTTTTTATTCCGAATTCACCGAGTCATAGGTGAGGAATTGTTTTATAATGTAATGTTTTTAAAGTCTTTTTGTTTATGCTTGGCGCTATCAATTAGTTGGATGATAGGGTGCTTTTAGTATTTTTTGTTTATATCATTATGATGTCTATCGGTTATTTGTTGCCATGCAATGGCTTGAAAGGTCAAATTTCATCGAGTATGATTCCGCCGTCAGCTCAATATCCGATCTATCAGTGACATCAAGATCTGTTGAATGCTCGTTTTTATTTGGGCCTCTGCGGATATCAAATTATTAGTGGCAAAATATAATAAATATAGAGGGTATCAACATGAAACTACAGTATCTGTCTGTACTCGTTTCGGCTATGGTGATGGCCGGTAGCGCCGGGGCAGCCGAAGTTTATAATAAAGACGGCAATAAGCTGGATTTGTTCGGTAAACTTAACGGCATGCGCTATATGTCCAGTGATGATGCTAAAAACGGCGATCGCTCCTTCATCCGTTATGGCTTCAAAGGGGAAGCCCAGCTTAGCGAGGGGTTTACCGGTTTCGGTACCTGGGAGCAAGACGTCGGACTGAACCAAGCTGAAGGTGAAAGCGGGAGAAGCAACTTTACCCGCCTGGGTTTCGCCGGTATCAAGTTCGCTGATGCGGGCAGCATTGACTATGGCCGTAACTACGGCGTGCTGTATGACGTCGGCGCCTGGACCGATATGATGCCGGAATTCGGCGGCGACACCACCGTTACCGACAACTTCATGACCGGCCGCGCCAACGGTGTGTTCACCTATCGTAATACCAATTTCTTCGGTCTGGTCGACGGCCTGAACGTAGCGCTGCAGTATCAGGGTAAAAACGATACCAAGGGCGAGGGTAAGGGTGGCCGTGGCTTAAATGAGGCGAATGGCGACGGCTACGGTTTGTCCGTCACCTATGATTTTGGGAACGGTGTTTCCGCCGGTGCCGCCTATACCAGCAGTAATCGCACGTTGGCGCAGCGTATGATGAACAGCGCGCGTAACGAGGGTAAAAGAGCTGAAGCCTACTCCGTGGGTCTGAAATATGACGCTGACAACCTCTACCTTGCGGCGCTGTACAGCGAAACCCGCAACATGACGCCCTATGGCGACTTTTCGGACAAGGCGCAACACGGTTTTGCTGATAAGGCCCACAATCTTGAATTGGTCGCGCAATACGCGCTTGATTTCGGCCTGCGCCCCTCGATCGGCTATCTGCAATCGCACATTGACGGCGACTATCAGGGCAAAAGCCAAGACATCAAAAAGTACATCGAGGTGGGTGCCAGCTATAACTTTAACAAAAATATGCTGACCTTCATCGACTATCGCATCAATCTGCTGTCTAAAAACGACTTTACCCGTGACACGCAGATCTCTACCGACAATATCTTAGCGTTAGGCATGACGTACATGTTCTGATGCGTCTATTGACGTAGAGTATCGGCCGATAAGAAACGGGGCGTACGGTGAGACCGTCCGCCCCGTTGTTTTGTAATACACGCCGCAACCCTCGCCCAGGGCGGGCTAGGATGCCGGCGGTAAAACGATGCCTGTGTGCAGGTGTGCCACGCGGAGCGAGGGGAGGTGAGGGGGAGTTAACGGTGTTAACGGTGGCGCTGATTGACAAGCGCTTTTTTGCGCATTTGTTTGACCGCTTTAATCAGCGAAAATACGGCAAAGCCGAGCAAGACGGCTATGAGAATAAAATTCGTCATCTCTTTGCTCTCCTTCTTTTTTGGAAGGCGCCTATTATCGGTAAGGAGAGGGGGCAGGGTAATAGGATGATTCCGCAAGCGCTAGCGCCTCTTCCTTAACGCCGGCTTGCGTAACCCCCATGTCGCCACCTCGCCAATCGGCCAGGCATCGCTTGCCACGCCGTTGCCGACCACAAGCGGTGTCGTGTTCCCGCCGGCGCCGCATCGGCTGCTTGCGCAGTCGGCCAGCTGCGCGCCGAGGGATTTTCTGCGGCGTCGGTTTGTGATTGTCTTTTGGTTAAACAATACTTTATCCGTAAGCGCCCCATATAGGACGTCTTTCGATTTCGACAGGGATGATTAAGGATGGTGTCCACCTATTTTAAGTGGACACTATCTATGACAGAGCCCAAAAAACCGCGAGCCAACTACTCCATGGAGTT
>NZ_FRDB01000038.1 GCF_900143145.1 Candidatus Sodalis sp. SoCistrobi | reverse complement strand
AATATGTCACCAGGGTTTAATCTGACGTACAAGCTGTAAGCTTAAGGCAGAGTACAAACTCACCGGTAACATCCCAATGATCAGTTGGGGATCATTAACCTTTGAAAGTCAATGATCAAGATATAAGATAGAGCAGAATCATACTACCGCCATAAAGGCTGTAGCTGGTCAGCGCGAGGGCGTTGGCGCCCGCCTCCCCTGCCTGATTAAGCATCAGCACCAGGCCGACAATACCAAAGATCACCCCCACGCCGTGGCTGACGCTATTGGCGATTTCTTCCGCCAGAGTGTAGCTTTTGGCTAATGGTTTGTTTCCCATAAATTTTCTGACCTCTGCTTAAAGATAGCTTCGTCCGTGGGCATGCAGTGTATAGGGTAATCGAGAGGCAGTTGAGTGTACATGTGTACGCTGAAAATAAACGGTGAAGAATTGTAAAACCCCGCCGTCCAAGGCGAAGCTATACCAGTCGAGTTCGTGGGCAAATTGGCCTACACTAGGCCGTTCAATTAGATTATGCCGGGGAACCTGATGGCTGTAACCTCTTCCACGCTGGCATTCGGTGAACTGACCGATGTCGTCGCTTTTCTCATCGAAATCGATAAGCTTAAAAACATACAACGCCGCACCAAAGTGCTCAATACCCAGCGGCAGGAAAATACCGCGGAGCACAGCTGGCACTTTGCGGTCGCGGCAATGACGCTTGCTCCCTATGCCGACGACGGGGTGGATATGACCCGCGTGACGCAAATGGCGTTAATCCACGATATTGTCGAGATCGACGCCGGTGACGTACTGGTCTACGACCTCGCGGGGCGCGAGGCGGTGCATGCGCTGGAGGCCAAAGCGGCTCAGCGGCTGTTTGGGCTGCTGCCCGCACCGCAGCGGCGCCAGTTTCATGAATTGTGGTTGGAATACGAGGCGGGAGAAACCCCCAGCGCCCGTTTCGCCCTGATGATCGACCGACTGATGCCGGTACTGATGAATCTGCATAACCAGGGGCAGAGCTGGGTGGAGAACGGCATCACTCTCGATCAGGTGCTAACGCGCAACGCCTTTATCGCCGAGGTGTATCCGGCGCTGTGGGCGCACCTTAGCCAACATTTGCAGCAGGCACAACAAAGGGGCTGGCTGAAGTAGCGGCCGGGCCGGCCGTGGTCCGCCCGGCGAGGGAGCACCGTTAACGCTCGGCGAGTGTCATGACGCCGGCGCTAGCTGCATTTATCTCCCTCGGCCGGCGTCTTAACCGCATGCAGCCACTGTTGGCAAAGACTACGCCGCCGGCGCTAGCCGCCTTCATCACCCACGGCCGGCGCCCGAGCGGTGGTTACCGCTCTGATGCCGGCCGTCCTGGCCGTGAGGCCGCGACGCGGCCATGATGCTTACTGATAATCGCTCAACGGCACGCAGGCGCAGAACACGTTGCGGTCGCCATAAACATCGTCCAGCCGTTTCACCGCCGGCCAGTATTTATCGCCATACCCTGCCGGGAACGCCGCAGTCTGACGATCGTACGGATGGCGCCACTCGCCGGCCAGCTCACGCTGGGTATGGGGGGCGTTGACCAGCGGATTATCACTCGCCGGCCAGACGCCGTCCGCCACCTGCTGGATTTCGGCGCGGATCGCCAGCATGGCGTCAATGAAGCGATCAAGCTCCAGCTGGCTTTCCGATTCGGTCGGCTCGACCATCAGCGTGCCGGCTACCGGGAAAGACATGGTCGGCGCGTGGAAACCGTAGTCGATCAGGCGTTTGGCGATATCCATTTCGCTAATGCCGGTGGCCTCTTTCAGCGGCCGGATATCCAGGATACATTCGTGGGCCACGCGGCCGTCACGGCCGGCATACAGCACCGGATAGGCCTGCTGCAACCGGGTGGCGATATAATTGGCGTTAAGAATGGCCACCTGGCTGGCTTGTTTCAACCCTTCCGCGCCCATCATCCGGATATACATCCAGCTGATAGGTAAGATCGACGCGCTGCCGAACGGCGCTGCGCTGACCGCCCCCTGGCGGGTAAGCACACCATCGAGCTCCACCACCGAATGGCCCGGGACGAACGGGGCCAGATGCGCTTTCACGCCGATGGGACCCATACCCGGACCGCCGCCGCCGTGGGGGATACAGAAGGTTTTATGCAAGTTGAGATGAGACACATCGGCGCCGATATAACCAGGCGAGGTAATCCCCACTTGCGCATTCATGTTGGCGCCGTCCAGATAAACCTGGCCGCCGTACTGATGCACTATCTGGCACACTTCACGGATGGTTTCTTCATAGACGCCGTGGGTCGAGGGATAGGTCACCATAATGCACGACAGCTGCTCGCCGGCCTGTTCGGCTTTGGCGCGCAAATCGTGCAAATCAATATTGCCATTCTTGTCGCAGGCCACCACGGTGACCGACATGCCGGCCATCTGCGCCGACGCCGGGTTGGTGCCGTGGGCGGAGCTGGGGATAAGACAGATATGACGCTCGCCCTGATTGCGGCTCTCGTGATAACGACGTATGGCCAGCAGACCGGCATATTCGCCCTGGGCGCCCGAGTTCGGCTGCATGCACAGGGCATCGTAGCCGGTCAGTTGGATAAGCCAGCGCGACAGCTGGGCGATCATCTGCTGATACCCCGCCGCCTGTTCAGGGGGGCAGAAAGGATGCAGCTCGGCAAACTCCGGCCAGGTAATGGGGATCATCTCGGCGGCGGCGTTGAGCTTCATCGTGCAGGAGCCGAGGGGGATCATCGCCTGATTCAGCGCCAGATCCTTGCGCTCCAGCCGGTGCATATAGCGCATCATTTCCGTTTCGCTGTGGTAGCGGTTGAACACCTCGTGCGTCAGGATAGGCGTGGCGCGCAGCAATGCCGGCGGGATCACCTCGTCGCGGCCGGCATCCAGCGCGTCGATAGCCAAGGTGCCCGCAGCCCCCGTCACCACCTGCCAGAGGGTTTGCACATCTTCGCGCAAGGTCGTTTCGTCAAGGGTGATGCCCACCGCGCCGTGAATGTCGCTGCGCAAATTGATGCCGGCGGCGTCGGCGCGCGCCAGCACGCCCGCTTTATCGGCCACCTCGACGGTCAGGGTATCGAACCAGCGATCGTGCCTGAGCGTCAGGCCGGCGTCGCGCAGCCCCTGCGCCAGAATCGTGGTCAGCCGGTGAATACGCCCGGCAATGCGTTTGAGCCCCTGCGGACCGTGATAGACGGCATACAGACCGGCGATATTGGCCAGCAACACCTGCGACGTGCAAATGTTCGAGTTCGCCTTCTCGCGGCGAATGTGCTGCTCGCGCGTTTGCATCGCCATGCGCAAAGCCGTATCACCGGCGGCGTCGCGGGAAACACCGATAATGCGGCCCGGCATGGCGCGTTTCATTTCGTCGCGGGCGGCGAAAAACGCCGCGTGCGGGCCACCGTACCCCATCGGCACCCCGAAGCGTTGCGACGAGCCGAATACCACATCGGCGCCCTGCTCCCCGGGTGCCGCCAGCAACACCAGCGAGAGCATATCCGCCGCCACGCCGCTGATGATTTTGCGGCGCGTGAGTTCGGCCATCAGGGCGCGATAGTCGTGTAGTTCACCGGTGGTGCCTACCTGCTGCAACAGCACGCCAAACAGGTCGGGATGCTCCAGCGCCGCCTGTGCCTTGTCGATGACCAGTTCAAAGCCAAAGGTACCGGCGCGGGTGCGCAGGACATCCAGGGTTTGCGGATGCACGTCGTCGGCGACGAAAAAGCGGTTGGCCTGCTTCAGTTTACTGGCGCGTTTGGCGAGCGCCATGGCTTCGGCCGCCGCGGTGGCTTCATCCAGCAGCGAGGCCGAGGCGATGTCCAGACCGGTCAGATCCAACGTTAGCTGTTGAAAATTAAGCAACGCTTCCAGCCGCCCCTGGGACACTTCGGGCTGGTAGGGCGTGTAGGCCGTGTACCAGCCGGGGTTTTCCAGCATATTGCGCAGAATGACCGGCGGCGTCACCACCGCGCTGTAGCCCATGCCGATAAAGGATTTGTAGCGCTGATTTTGACCGGCGATAGCCTTCAGCTCCGCCAGGGCTTGGGCTTCCGTCGTCGCGTCGCCCACGGCGGGCGCAGCGGCAAGCTGGATGTCCGCTGGCACGATTTGGGCAATAAGCCCCGCCAGGGAATCGCTGCCCACGGTGGCAAGCATATGCGCCTGTTGCGGCGCGGAAGGGCCGATATGACGCGCGATAAAGGCGTCATGATGTTCAAGCTGGCTAAGAGTCTGGGTCATGGACAACAATTCCTGCATCGGGCATGGGACCGGAAAAGGGTAAGCGCAAGGTGCGCCCCGGCGGTCGCGGCCGGGGCGTCGGCGTTATTCGTCTTCTTCGTCGATGGCGGCCTGATAAGCGGCGGCGTCGAGCAATTCGTTCACTTCACGGTCGTCGGTCGCCTTGATTTTGAACAGCCAGCCATCGGTGTAAGGCGCGCTGTTGACCAGCTCCGGCGACGCTTCCAGATCGTCGTTCACCGCCACGATTTCGCCGCTGATAGGCGCATAAATATCCGACGCGGCCTTCACCGATTCCGCCACCGCGCAATCTTCGCCGGCGGAAAACGTGGCACCAACCTCGGGCAAGTCCATAAACACCATGTCGCCCAACAGTTCCTGGGCATGCTCGGTGATCCCGACGCAGTATACGCCATCGCCTTCATGAAGCACCCACTCATGGGATGCGGTATATTTTAGTTCTGTCGGCACATTGCTCATCGCCATCCTCACTCTGACAAAGTTAATTATTACGCAACCGCTTTACCGGCGCGCACAAAACCGGGTTTGGTGACCTTAACCGGCATTTCGCGGTTACGGATCAAAACTATTGCCTGCTGGCCGATACCGGCCGGCACCCGCGCCAGCGCAATGCTGACGCCCAGCGTCGGCGAAAACGAGCCGCTGGTGATGATCCCTTGCTGCATGTTACCGGCAGCGTCGGAAAAATGGACCGGCAGGCCGTTGCGCAATACGCCTTTTTCGGTCATCACCAGCCCGACCAATTGCTCGCCGTCGCCGGCGGCGCGCTGGGCCTCCAGCGCCTCGCGTCCGATGAAATCGCGCTCCTCCGTCTGCCAGGTGATGGTCCAACCCATATTGGCCGCGAGCAGAGAGATCCCCTCATCCATTTCCTGACCGTAGAGGTTCATCCCCGCTTCTAGCCGCAGGGTGTCGCGCGCGCCCAGGCCGCAGGGCTTCACGCCGGCCGCCAGCAGTTGCCGCCAGAAATCGGCGGCCTGGGTTGCCGGTAACGCAATCTCGTAGCCAGCCTCGCCAGTATAGCCGGTGGTGGCAATAAACAACTCACCGGCCTGAACGCCAAAAAACGGTTTCATTCCGCTTACCGCCTGCCGCTGTTGCGGGCTAAACAGCGTCTGCGTCTTGCTTTGCGCCTGCGGCCCCTGCACCGCGATCAGCGCCAGATCGTCGCGCAGGGTCACCGTTACCTGATATGGCTCGGCGTGGCGGGTTACCCACTCAACGTCTTTATCACGGGTCGCGGAGTTGACAACCAGACGGAATTCCAGTTCGGAAAGGAAATAGACAATAAGGTCGTCTATCACGCCGCCGGACGCGTTAAGCATGCCGGTGTAAAGCGCTTTGCCGGGCACCGTCAGCTTGGCAACATCGTTGGCCAGCAGATGGCGCAGAAAATCGCGGGTGCGCGGTCCGGCTAAATCGACAATAGTCATGTGCGACACGTCAAACATGCCGGCATCGCGCCGCACCTGATGATGTTCATCCAGTTGGGAACCATAGTGGAGCGGCATCATCCAGCCGTGGAAATCCACCATTTTGGCGCCGCACGCGAGGTGCTCTTCATACAGCGGGGTCTGCTGAGCCATCTTTTCTCACTTTCTCAATGGGAAGACAGATAATTACCGAAGCGCGCAAACCCCTTGCCCGGGCGGGTAATGAGGGCCGACGCAAACGATACCTTCTGGGCAGAAGTTATCACCGAACGGCGGTGGAAACCATAACTTAAATTATCGGCCGGCCGGAAAGCCATGTGAAAATTATGGAAAGCAGAACGCTATTTTATGCTACCTCTAGACGGATTACGGCGCACAATACAGGCGCCGAGGCGCAGAAATGACAAGTTTAATAACAAAAAACCCCGCCGCGGCTTTGTTAATCCCGGCGGGGTTTGGCAATCGGATTAGAAAATGTAATCCAAATGCTAAGGTAAAATTAGAATAATTCAGTCGAAGGACGCGTCCGTCAACCAGGGGGGTAAATCATGCAATCCCATCGCCTGTTGAATGAAGCGCGGTTTCACGCCGGGGAGCGTATCCGCCAGCCGCAACCCCGCGTCGCGGACCCATTTTTTTAGCGGATGCTGGCCGGCGAAGAGCTCGCGAAACCCCTGCATGCCCGCCAACATCAATGCGGCGCTGTGTTTGCGGCTGCGCTCGTAGCGTCGCAAGTACGGGTAATGGCCGATATCCTTGCCGGCTTTTCGCAGGCGCCGCACCTCTCCCAGCAGCACCGCGACGTCCATGAAGCCCAGATTTACGCCCTGCCCCGCCAGCGGATGGACGGTATGGGCGGCATCCCCTACCAGCACCAGACGATGGGCGGCGAAATTACGCGCATAGCGGCCGGTAAGCGGGAAGGTTTGCCGCTCTCCCTGCAACTCGCATAAGCCCAAAGCCAGGCTGAAGTTTGTCGCCAACGCGACGTTGAATGCCTCCGCCGGCGCCGTCAGGCGTTCACGCGCCACCGTCGGCGGCAGCGACCAGACGATGGAGCTTAAATGAGGATCGCTTAGGGGTAAAAACGCCAGAATACCGTCACCGTGAAACGTCTGACGGGCAATATTGCCATGCGGGTGCGCGGTGCGAACGGTGGCCACCAGCGCATGGTGCTGATAGTCCCAAAAGGTCAGCGGGATATCAGCCTGGGCGCGCAGCCAGGAGTGGGCGCCATCCGCTGCCACCACCAGCCGGGCCGTCAGCATCCGATCGTCGTCAAGGGTGATAAACGCTTCGTTTTCTCCCCAGGCCACCTGGCGCAGCGAGGCGGGCGTTATCAGCGTCACCTCCGCCAGTTCTCCCGCGCGTCGCCATAGCGCCTGTTGAATGACCGGATTCTCAATAATATGTCCCAGCTCTGGATACCCCAGCTCGGCGCCATCGAAGGCGATACGGCCAAAACTGTCCCGCTCCCAGACTTCCATGCCCCGGTAAGGATTGGCCCGCTCCACGGTGATGGCGTCCCAGACCTGCACATGTTGCAACAGGCGCCGGCTGGCGGCGTTGATGGCAGAAACCCGCAGCGCCGGCCGGTCGGCAGGTGGGATCGCCTCCGGCGCCTGACGCTCAATGACCGCCACGCGCAGTCCGCTCCCCTGCAGGCCGCAGGCCAGCGCCAGACCGACCATGCCGCCGCCGTTAATGACTATATCGAATGCTTGCATAGCGTATTGGATCCTTGCGTGCCGGACAGGGTCATCGGGCCACCCAGCCCAGCGTTTTACGCGCCAGCGCATCGCGCAGCGACGGAATATGAGCCATGGCCAGCAGCCCCAGATTACGGCCGACCACTAACGGCAAATGACGGTTGGCGAACAGATGGATCAAGGCGTCGGTAATGCCGACGGTAGCCGCCTGATCCGGCTGACGACGCCGCTGGTAGCGCGACAGCACGGCATAGTCGCCGATATCTTCCCCCTGGGCCGCCGCCTGCGCCAGCGTTTCCGCCAGCGTCATCACATCGCGCAGGCCGAGATTGAATCCCTGGCCGGCGATGGGATGCAAGGTCTGCGCGGCATTGCCCACCAGCGCCAGACGGTGGGCAATATGCCGCTGCGCCGTGCGTAAGCGCAGCGGATAACACTGGCGTGCGCCGGCGGCGGTAATGCGCCCCAGCCGCCAGCCGAACGCCCGCTGCAACGCCTGGCAAAACTGCCCGTCATCCCAGCCGGCAATCTCATGCCGAAGCGCCGCCGGCAGGCACCAGACCAGAGAACTGCGCCCGCCGGACATGGGCAACAATGCCAAGGGTCCCTGGGCGGTGAACCGCTCGAAGGCGTCGCCGCCGTGGGGTACGGCGGTAGTGATATTGGCGATAACCGCCATTTGCTGATAATCGCGCTGCCGCCATTGGATGCCGCACTGCGACGCCAGCGGCGAGCGCGAACCGTCCGCCGCCACCGCCAGCCGCGCGTTAAGCGTCACGCCATTATCCAGGGTGATGATCGTCTCCTCGCGCTCGCGCCTGAGGCGCGTGAGCGTCGCCGGGCAATGCAGCCGCACGCCGGGCGCCTCGCGTAACAGCTCGAACAGCCGTTTACCGGCCGCATGCAGCTCCACAACATAGCCCAGCGCCGGCAGCCGATAGTCCTCGGCCGCGATCTGGACTTTCCCCAGATGCCCTTGGTCGCTCACCTCTACCCGGGTAATGGCAGTGGCGCAGGACGCCAGCGCCGGCCAGACGCCGACGGCGGTCAGCTCGCGGCAGGTCCCCTGCGCCAAAGCAATGGCGCGGGCGTCAAACCCCGGATGATCGCGGCTTTCCGGCGTCTGCGCCTCCACCAGATCGATGTGCAGGGTACCGCGGCTTAGATGCGAAAGCGCCAGCGCCAGCGTCGCGCCGGCCATGCCGCCGCCGATAATGGTGACGGTCATCCTTGGCGCGCCGCCGCCATGAGGGTTTCAATCGCGTCAGCCTCCTTGACCACCGAGGCGGTGAGATTGTCGTTACCCGTGGCGGTGATAACGATATTGTCCTCAATGCGGATACCGATACCGCGGTAAGGGGCGGGCACATCGGCGTCGCTGGCGATATAAATGCCCGGTTCGATGGTCAGCACCATACCCGGCTCCAGAACCCGGCTCCGCTCCGAGGAGCCATAATCACCGACATCGTGGACATCCAGCCCCAGCCAATGGCTTAGGCCATGCATAAAAAACTGCCGATGCGCCTGTGCGGCAATCAACGTCTCCACCTCCCCTTTCATCACGCCAAGCTTCACCAGACCGGCGACCATGATGCGCACCGCTTCCTCGCTCACCTCCTGAATACTGCGCCCCGGACCATAAAGCGCAAGCGCGCGGTTAAGCATCGCCAGAACGAGATCATAAACAGCGCGCTGTTCCGGCGAGAAACGGCCATTGACCGGGAAGGTGCGGGTGATATCGCCGGCGTAGCCCTGGTATTCGCAGCCGGCATCGATCAACACCAAATCGCCGCTTTGCATGCGGGAGGCGTTTTCCGTGTAGTGCAAAATGCAACCGTTTTCACCGCTACCGACAATCGTGCTGTAGGACGGAAAGCGCGCGCCGTGACGGTTGAATTCATGCTTTATTTCGCCTTCCAACTGGTATTCGTACAGGCCGGGCCGGCATTGCTGCATGGCGCGGGTATGCGCCAGAGCGGTGATTTCACAGGCGCGGCGCATCACCGCCAGCTCTTCTTCGGATTTAATAAGCCGCATCTCGTGCACCCAAGGCCGCCAGTCGACCAGCGTGGCCGGCGCCTGCAACTGCTGACGCGCGCCGCGCCGCAGTTTATCCAGCGCGCTGAACAGCAGCTTGTCGGTGAACTCATATTCGCCCTGGGCGTGATAAACCACGTCAAGACCGTTGAGCAGCAGATGCAATTGACTGCCGATGTCGTCCCACGGCAACGCCCGGGAAACCCCCAGCTGCTCCGGCGCCGCCTCCTGCCCCAAACGGCGGCCGGTCCAGATTTCAGCGGTTTTATCCCGCACCCGGTTAAACAAGACGCAGTGATGGTGGCTTTCATCGCTTTTGACCAAGATCAGCAGCGCCTGTGGCTCGTTAAAACCGGTGAAATACCAGAAATCACTGTTTTGGCGATAGGGATAGTCACTGTCGGCGCTGCGCGTCGCCTCGGGGGCGGCAAAAATTAACGCGGCGCTTCCCGGCGCCATTTTCGCCAGCAACCCCTGACGACGGCGGGTATATTCTTGTGGAGTCATCGCTCCCTCCAGCCTAATTGAAATGTTCGGCTCGCAAGCCGCGGCCAAAACACCGGTTCAGATCCGGCGTTGTCGTCAATGTAATACCGGAGCGGCCGGCGCAGGCGCCGCGTCGTCATCCGGGCGGGTAAAGTCATTATGGCAAAGGATAGCGGCCATACGGACATACTCAATCACTTCCTCCAGCGATTGCGCCAGTGCCTCGCGGTCTTCGTCCTCGTCATATCCTAATTGACCGATATTGCGCAGATCGTCAATCGCCTCGCGCACGTCGCCCTGTACCTTGTCGAGTTGCGGCTGCACCACGCCCAGTCCCAGCAGAAAATGGTTCACCCAGCCGGCCAGCGCATCCACGCGCGCAAAGAGCGTGGCGCCGTCGTCGTCGTCCGCCGGCAGCAGCAATTGAAATTGGAACGATGCGTCCGCCAACGCAGTGGCGGTGGCCTGATGCAGCTCGCGCAGCGGCCCGGCCAGCGTTTGGGTAAACGCCAGTCCCTCATTGGTCAATTCATGTACCAGAACCTGCCAACCGTCGTTTTGTTTACCGCCGCAGAGTATCCCGCTAAGCAAGCCATGCATTTCCGCCGCGGTTAATGCCACTGCCTGTGCGGCCAACAGCCGGTTCAGATTTTCGTAATCGGGGAAGGTATTTTGTTTAGACATGCGCTTTCATCAATGTTGGCGGGATAAGTTCGTGTTATGCTACCACCAAGGTCCGTCGCTATACCAGAAAGGGCTTGTAACTTCTGTTTTAGATAGATTATAGTTGCGCCCCTTCGCGCCTCGTCGGCATTCATCGGCACAGGCGGGGGTTGGCGCGGTAACAAAGGCAGGAAGGTGGTATGTCCGCACAACCGGTAGATATACAAATTTTTGGCCGTACATTACGGGTCAATTGCCCCCCTGAACAACAAGAAGCGTTGAATCAGGCGGCGGAAGATCTTAATCAGCGGTTGCAAGATCTGAAAGTTCGAACTAGAGTCACCAATACGGAACAACTTGTTTTCATCGCCGCCTTGAACGTCTGTCACGAATTGGCGCAGGAAAGGTTGAAAACCCGGGATTATGCAGCCAACATGGAGCAACGTATCCGCCTGCTGCAACAAACGATTGAGCAGGCGCTGGTTGAACAGGGCCGCATAACGGAACGTCCGGGAAACCAGTTCGAATGACGACATACGCGCCGCGGGGCCGAAACCGCGGGCGGAAAACCAAATTTCTCTGAGGTGTTCGCCAGCGGGTCAGTCCCCTGAGCCGATATTTCATACCACAAGAATGTGGCGATTCCTGACCGGTGCGCATGCTCGGCTTGTCCGAGAAGCCTTAAGGTCTCGACGCTGCGTTCACCTTGAACCAAGGGTTCAAGGGTTACAGCCTGCGGCGGCATCTCGGAGATCCCCTTTAAGCACCGTTTCCCTATGACTTGGTCAATGGAAAAATCACTGCTGCGGCAGTCGCTGCGCAACCAAATCCGCCAACGGCGCCGAGCCCTGTCGCCGCAGCAGCAAACGGCTGCCGCCCGGCGCGTCGTCAGCCACGTCATGAACGACCCCCGCATCCACAGCGCCCGCACCCTGGCCGTCTTCCTGTCGTTTGACGGCGAGCTAGATACCCGGCCGTTGATTGACGCGCTGTGGACCGCCGGCAAGCTGGTATATCTGCCGGTGCTGCATCCCTTCACCCCCGGCCATTTGCTGTTTATGCGTTATACCGCCGCCACGCCGCTGGTGTTGAACCGGTTACGGATACGCGAACCTCAGCTGGACATCACCACCCTACTGCCGCTCGCCGGCCTGGATATCCTGTTCACGCCGCTGGTGGCGTTTGATAGTCAGGGGCAGCGCCTCGGCATGGGCGGCGGCTTCTATGACCGCACGCTGCAACACTGGCGGCCGCGGGCGGGCTTTTACCCTATTGGGCTGGCGCACGATTGTCAGCAGGTGGCGGAGCCACTGCCGGTGGAACAGTGGGATATCGGCCTTCCAGAAATTATCACCCCCTCCCGCCACTGGCGCTGGCATGACGCCGGGGTGAAAAAAAACGGCTGACGCCGTTTTTGCCCTTTGTTTGCCAAACCGGAATGGCATTTCCCAGCACGGGAGGGCGCAAAACCCTGCTCTACGCCCGCCGCAAGAGCGCGGTCGAACTGAGACCATGGAGACATGGCGCCGGGCTAGCCTTACTCCCACCCTCAGAGTAGCCGCCTTGAGAGGGGCCAGGCTGACCTTACGTCACTCCCACCGCCGTTGCTGACCGCCAGTGCATGCGCAGACCTTAACTTACTCCACTCACACCGCCGTCGATGACCGCCATGGCATGCGGCGGGTTTCTTTATTCTCGCCGGCGGCGATGATAGCCATCGCGCGCCGAGCATGGCGTTAAGCCATCAGTAAAGCAAGCGGGCGCGAATGGTGCCCTGAATCGCTTTCATTAATTGCAGCGCGGTGTCTTCCGCCGCGGTTTCAACATCAATGACCACATAACCGATTTCCGGCGTCGTTTGCAGATACTGTGCGGCGATATTGATCCCCTGCTCGGCAAAAATCTGGTTAATACGGGTTAACACGCCGGGACGGTTTTCATGGATATGCAACAAACGGCTGACGCGCTCGCCGTGCTCCGGCAGCGACACCTCGGGGAAATTCACCGCCGACAGGGTAGAACCGTTATCGGAATATTTGACCAGTTTGCCAGCCACTTCAATGCCGATATTTTCCTGGGCTTCCTGACTAGAGCCGCCAATATGCGGCGTCAGAATAACGTTATCGAATTCACACAGCGGCGAGGTGAACGGATCGCTGTTGGTGGCAGGCTCCTGCGGGAAAACGTCTATCGCCGCCCCGGCGAGATGTTTGCTGGCCATCGCCGCGCACAGCGCAGCAATATCCACCACCGTGCCGCGTGAGGCGTTGATCAATAACGCACCGGGTTTCATTTGGGCGAGTTCGGTTTTCCCCATCATATTGCGCGTCGACAGCGTATCCGGCACATGCAAACTTACCACATCACTCATCGCCAGCAGTTCGGCCAGCGTGGCGACCTGTTGCGCATTGCCCAACGTCAGCTTGCTTTCGATATCGTAGAAAAAAACCTGCATCCCGAGGCTTTCCGCCAAAATACTCAGTTGAGTGCCGATGTGGCCATAACCCACAATCCCGAGCTTTTTGCCGCGCGCTTCATAGCTGCCCTGCGCCTGTTTGTTCCACTGACCGCGATGGGCCCGGGCATTGGCCTCCGGGATACCGCGCATCATGAGCAGCATCTCCCCCAACACCATTTCCGCCACGGAGCGCGTGTTGGAGAAAGGCGCATTGAATACCGGAACACCTCGCTTCAGCGCCGCCGGCAGATCCACCTGGTTGGTGCCGATGCAAAAACAGCCTACCGCCACCAGTTTCTCCGCCACGGCGAAGACCTCTTCTGTCAGATGGGTGCGGGAACGGATGCCGACAAAGTGAGCGTCGCGGATCGCGTTTTTCAGCGTTTCGGTATCCAATGCGCCTTTGTGATACTCAATATTGGTGTAACCGGCGCGCTTCAGGTTCTCCAGCGCCGACGGGTGAACCCCTTCCACCAGCAGAAATTTAATCTTATCTTTTTCCAGCGATACTTTTGCCATTTCCCGACCCTTTAAGATGCTCACGATGCGGCTGCGACGCGCAGCACTCCGACAAAATAACAAAAATTACCGGGCCGGCAACCGGCATGGGGCCGGGAGCGACAGCATAAGACACAGCCATAAGGTCAGGTTATGGATTAATCGTCTGGCAGGTTGGCAAACGTAACGATATCCGGTAGGCAAGGACGAAAAGTGTGAAATTAATCACTAAATTCAGGGTGGGAAAATAAAACATATTATCGGATTTTTATTGACATCGTCGGCGGCGGGGTTAACCGCACGCCGACGGTCGGTTTAGCCAATGATTTTGACGCCCTGCTCGCTGCCGATAAGCGCCACATCGGCGCCGCGACGCGCGAACAGGCCAACGGTAACCACGCCTGGGATATTGTTGATTTGCTCCTCAAGCGCCACCGCATCCATAATGGCCAGATTTTGGACATCCAGGATGATATTGCCGTTGTCGGTCACTACGCCCTGGCGATAGACCGGCGCACCGCCCAGGCGAACCAATTCGCGTGCCACCCAGGCGCGAGCCATGGGGATCACCTCTACCGGAAGGGGAAAGGTGCCGAGCACGTCCACCAGCTTGCTGGCATCGGCAATACAGATAAATTTACGCGCCACGGCGGCGATGATTTTTTCGCGGGTCAGCGCCGCCCCCCCGCCTTTGATCATTTGCATACTGCCGTTAATCTCATCGGCGCCATCAACGTAAATGTCCAGAGAATCCACCTCATTTAGGTCGAATAATGGGATGCCCAGGCTTTGCAATTTGGCAGACGATGCCTCGGAGCTGGATACCGCCCCGTCGATTTGGTGCCTGACGGAGGCCAGCGCGTCGATAAAATGCGCCGCGGTAGAGCCGGTCCCCACGCCCACAATCGTGCCGGGCCGGACATATTTCAGCGCGGCCCAGCCGACCGCTTTTTTCAGTTCATCCTGCGTCATGGTCTGTTTTTGCCCGTGTGCAATTCTGTGTGGCCGCCAGTATAAATCAATCTTTGCGGCAATGGCGTGAAGATTACCACAACCTCGGCCGCGCGAGGCCGTGAGTCGAGCGCGAGACATTGCGCACGCAATCGTGTAAAACTATGGCATAGTGCAGGGATATCATGCTGACAGGGGAAGATGAATGAAACGCCCGGATTATCGGACGCTCCAGGCGCTTGACGCCGTAATACGCGAGCGCGGATTTGAACGTGCCGCGCAGAAATTGTGTATTACCCAGTCGGCCGTGTCGCAGCGCATTAAACAGCTGGAAAACCTGTTTGGCCAGCCGCTGCTGGTGCGCACTATTCCTCCCCGCCCTACCGAGCAGGGGCAGAAATTACTGGCGTTGCTGCATCAGGTGGAATTGCTGGAAGAAGAGTGGCTGGGCAACGATACCGGCAGCGATACCCCCTTATTGCTTTCGCTGGCGGTTAACGCCGACAGCCTTGCCACCTGGCTGCTGCCGGCGCTTAAACCGGTGCTGAGCGATTCGCCGATTCGTTTAAATCTACAGGTGGAAGACGAAACCCGCACCCAGGAACGCCTGCGTCGCGGCGAAGTCGTGGGCGCGGTCAGTATTCAACCCCAGCCGCTGCCGAGCTGCCTGGTGGACCGACTGGGCGCGCTCGATTATTTGTTCGTCGCGTCGCCGTCGTTCGCGGCGCGTTACTTTCCCAATGGCGTCACTCGCAGCGCCTTGCTCAAGGCGCCCGCTGTAGCGTTTGATCATCTCGACGATATGCACCAGTCCTTCCTGCAGCAGAACTTTGATCTCTCTCCCGGCAGCGTCCCGTGCCATATCGTTAATTCCTCTGAGGCCTTTGTGCAGCTGGCGCGACAGGGCACCACCTGCTGTATGATCCCGCATTTGCAGATCGAACGCGAACTGGAGCAGCGCGAGCTTATCGATTTGACGCCGGGGTTGCATCAGCGCCGCATGCTGTACTGGCACCGTTTTGCGCCGGAAAGCCGTATGATGCGTAAAGTGACGGATGCCTTGCTGGATCACGGTCATCAGGTCCTGCTCCAGGACTGAGAAACCAGTGCACCACGCGCAGACCGCCGACGGCCCCGGCGCGATGGCCGCTACCGCGCCCGGCACCGGACGCTGACCGGGACCGTGCAGCGTAGTGACTTCGCCGTGCGCGCCGCTTGCGGCGGCACGATAAAGGCTCCCCTGCCATGTTCACGCCCACGCCCACGCCTGCCGGGCCGGCGCAGTTAATCTTTTCCCGCCGTTTTGTAAAGCGACCGGGACAGCGAGATGAACCACCACGCTCCGCCGACCCAAATGCGCTGGGATTAGGGCTGCGGCTTCATTTCAAATACCACGTCCACTTGATCGTCGAAGTGAATCGATTGCTGGGCATAGGTTTGATCGGCATCGGCCTGGGCGGAGGCGCTGGTGGCTTTGAACATCCGCACCGCCGGCATCGGCTGGTAATTGGCGACATGATAACGGATGCTGTAGACCGGTCCCAGCGAAGCGTGGAAGCCTTCCGCCAGCGCACGCGCCTGCGCCGTAGCGTCATCAATCGCCTTCTGGCGGGCCTGAGCGCGATATTGCTCGGGATTAGCTACGCCCAGATCCACCGAGCGGATTTCATTCAAGCCCGCCTTCAGCGCGCCGTCCAGCAATTCGTTGAGCTTATCCAGCTGATGCAGGGTCACCTGCACCTGGCGCACCGCTTTATAGCCTTTCAGCACCGACTCGCCGGTTTTGAGATAATCGTATTCCGGCTGAGTACGTAAATTGGCAGCATTAATATCTTTACTGGCGATGCCGTTCTTCTTGAGGAAGTCGAAATATTGCGCAACGCGGTCATCGGCCTGCTTTTTGGCATCCGCCGCATCTTTGGACGAAATGGACACCTCAATGGACAGCGTGGCAATATCCGGCGTCGCATTGAATAACCCCGAGTTTATTAGAGAGTAATTTTGGCAATACTACGCCGCTTCCTCTGATGCTAATTGCAAAGCGTAATAGTTCATTTCGGCTTCAGTAGGAGGGATGTAACCCAGCCGCCCGAGCAGCCTTCTGTTGTTGTACCAGTCCACCCAGTCCAGCGTGGCCAACTCCACTTCCGTCCGGTTTTTCCAGCTCCCGCGGTGGATAACCTCCGTTTTGTACAACCCGTTGATACTCTCTGCCATCGCATTATCGTAGGAGTCGCCG
>NZ_FRDB01000308.1 GCF_900143145.1 Candidatus Sodalis sp. SoCistrobi | reverse complement strand
TCAACGATCTGCTCTTTAACTCCCGGCTTTCGCGCTTCATAGCGGTAGGTAAGCTGGAATACACGGTGACAGCACTGACACCGGAAGCGTTCGCGCTTAGTTGGACTAAGGCCATGTCGATAAATTTCATCTGAATGGCAGCGAGGACAATGAACAGAAACTGTAACCACGTGGAAACCTCAAATAGAGGCAGAATATCACAAAAGTCAACTATTTGAAGGCATTACCTGACCATTGTGCCGTTCGCCAACGCAAACTGCAACTCGTGGGACTTCGGCAATGGCAACGTTGTGCATGACTTTTTGACCGCTGACCGTATGGCAAAAACACAGGGAAAAATCCTCGCTCAACACCGGCACCGGCGCTTTAGCGAAAGCCACTAATGACGGGAAGGCATAAGTATGTATTACCTGAGAGAGGAAGCCATTGAGCAGCAGCTTATCCGCGCGGTAAAAGCCGCCGGCGGCATCGCATACAAGTTTGTGTCGCCGGGCAGGCTGGGTGTGCCTGATCGCCTGGTGGTGCTTCCCGGCGGCCGGGTGCTGTTTGTGGAATGCAAAGCGCCGGGGCAGAAAGCCCGACCCTCCCAGCAACGCGAACACAACCGGCTCAGGGCGCTGGGGTGCGAAGTCATTACTCTGGATAGCAAAAATATTAGCGAAATAGTATGGAAATCAAACGGGAATATAAAGCAGGCTACGGAGAATTGAATCATGAAACTGGATAAGGCACGGGTGCTGACCTTCAGGCACCCCAATATGGGCGAGGTCGTCGCCATCACCGACGGCGGCGAGAGTATCGACGATGCCCGCTATCTGGTCAGTCTGGGCAGGCAGCCTAACGAGGACTGGGAAACGCAGACACTCAGGGCAGTAATCGAATATATGGCGGAAGACAACAAGCGTCTACGCAAGCAGGTTAAGCGCCTGACGCAGGAAGCGTGTTGCTGAAAGTGGAGGGTCGAGCAGGCATCGAACCCGCGTCCTTACGGTTTTTTGATAACACGTACGCTCTTCCAATCTGAGCTACCGACCCCATTGGCTGGAATTATAGCAGTAAAGAGATCTGACTACCCTGATGTAGATCAATTTTACCACAGCAATTTCTGTGAATTTAGCCAGTAGTTACGGTTAATAAAAATCAAAGCAGTTTAATTACGACAGTTACGATGGTCGATGTCAGACCGGCAATAGCAAGCATCACCGCACTTAGTTTTATCAATAATCCATTCGCAGTATGTTCAACATCCTTACGGAGTAAAGCAATCTGCGCGTCGGTCTTCTCGAAGCGTGCTTGCATCTGCGCCTCGGTCTTCTCGAACCGTGCTTCCATATCCTTACGGACATCGGCTATCTCTGCGGATAGGTCCTTACGGACATCGGCTATCTGAGCGTCAGTTTTATCGAATCTGGCATCGATTTCCTTACGAACGTCCTCAAGGTCACGCTTGGTGGCCACATCCGCCACCTCGTGAGATTTGCGTACGACGAGCGAAATCGCCCTAGCCTGCTCTCTGGAAATGCCAGCAGTCTCAAGCTCTTCTGACGCCTGCAATGTATCAAATGCGACTTGGCCCATGGGGATCCTCCTGTGTTAAGCCAAGTGTAAGCGATCTGACCGCCAACCTGCAAAATTTTGCTAACTACATTGCATGTTCATAGCCGTTGCAGGTCATTAAAGTGCTCCCAACGGTAGCTAACATTCTGGACACAGGCCTCACTCAAAGGAACAAGCTCACACTTTGCATACGATAATTCACACTTATTTTGTGGTTTATCATTTTTTTTCTCGTGAAAAGAAAAGCGTTTAATAAATGAATTACGCACATTTTTCAGATTTCTAAGCATCGGCGCTGATACTCGTTTAAATTTCAATTGCGTAACATCACCTGATGAATTAGAAGCATTATTTACAAGCATTAATGAAGCCTTATATTTTATATTGCAAATTATTCAATTTGCGATTTATTTTACGCCATAACATGTAGAATGTACCTTGAAGTACAATAGCTTATTCACCGCATTTTGATTGCTTTAAATGCCCATTTTTATGTGTATTCTCATACTAATCAGCATTGCGCTTTAACCATTGACGGAAGAATAACCCATGCGCTATAGTCAATATGCACCTGCAAATTCAGGTGTCGGGTTTAGCACCCCGCCGAGGTTTACCGCGACAATGTGACACGCCGCGAGCGTGTTTTTTATTGCTCAAAGCATCCGTACGCCCTAACAATGGTGGACTGGATGGGGCAGCCGAAAGGCTGGCCGGCTGGTAAACCCGGTAGTGCTAACCCTGTTCAGTTCGCCACCAACGAGTTGGTAATGCCTTCAAATAGTTGACTTTTGTGATATTCTGCCTCTATTTGAGGTTTCCACGTGGTTACAGTTTCTGTTCATTGTCCTCGCTGCCATTCAGATGAAATTTATCGACATGGCCTTAGTCCAACTAAGCGCGAACGCTTCCGGTGTCAGTGCTGTCACCGTGTATTCCAGCTTACCTACCGCTATGAAGCGCGAAAGCCGGGAGTTAAAGAGCAGATCGTTGA
>NZ_FRDB01000036.1 GCF_900143145.1 Candidatus Sodalis sp. SoCistrobi | reverse complement strand
TCAACGATCTGCTCTTTAACTCCCGGCTTTCGCGCTTCATAGCGGTAGGTAAGCTGGAATACACGGTGACAGCACTGACACCGGAAGCGTTCGCGCTTAGTTGGACTAAGGCCATGTCGATAAATTTCATCTGAATGGCAGCGAGGACAATGAACAGAAACTGTAACCACGTGGAAACCTCAAATAGAGGCAGAATATCACAAAAGTCAACTATTTGAAGGCATTACCAACAATTTATCACAGTCAACAACAAACATATATTCCCTGACATCACATCGTGCATTCTTAAGCCAGACGGCATTATGCTGTGGCGGGTCGCGGTTATTCAGGTTTATTTTCGGCACAAATTGTCATTAACCGCATTCAGGGTTAACTTAAAATGTCCAGTAAATGTTTAGTTGCAGAAAAGTTACATAATGCAAATATTTCATGCCAATAGTTTCATTGAGTTATTATTAGCTTAAGTGTTATAAAGCTTCCGGCGATCTCAGTGGATTCATGAGCGGATGCGGTGGGATAACATCAAAACTTGCAAGGAACCTGAGGGTATTGTATGGATCAGGCCGGTATTATCCAAGATTTGTTGAGCTGGCTGGAAGGGCATCTCGACACGCCGTTGTCGCTGGATAGGGTGGCTGAGCGCTCGGGTTATTCCAAGTGGCATTTGCAGCGTAAATTCAAGCTGGCGACCGGGCAGGCAATTGGCGCCTATATTCGGGCCCGGCGGCTCTCCCGGGCCGCGCTGGCGTTGCGGCTTACCAGCCGCTCAGTAGCGGATATCGCACTGCAATACGGTTTCGATTCGCAACAGACTTTCACCCGCGCATTCAAAAAACAGTTTATCCAGACGCCGGCGCTGTATCGCCGTTCGCGCAAATGGCATTTCTCGGGCATGCATCCGCCATATCGTTTCGATAGCCGGCCTTTGCCCCAGGCGGAATTCGTTACACTGCCGGCGATGACGCTTATCGGCACGTCGCAAAGCTATACTTGCACGCTAGAGCAGCTGAGCGAATATCGCACCAATTTGCGTACGCATTTCTGGCGCCAATTCCTGGCCGCAACGCCTACGAAACCGCCGGTGCTATACGGTCTGTGCGCTACCCAGGCAGTCAAGGCGCGAGAAGATCGCCAAGAAGTGTTGTACACCACGGCGATAGAGCCGCAATACCTGACCGACGGCATGCGTCAGGGTCAGCCGATAACGCTTGAGGCCGGCGAATATGTTCAGTTTACCTATCGGGGACCGAAGCCGGGACTGCAAAATTTCATTCTGGACGTTTATGGCCATTGTTTGCCGATGATGAAACTGATTCGCCGTGAGGGCGCCGATATTGAACGGTTCCGCCTGGCGGCTTCCGAGGCGCAAGACGAGGCTTCGGCAACGTTTTTATGCGATTACCTGATCCCTATCCTGCGCGACGAGCAGAGCGTACAGCAGCCGGTGACGCTGCCGCTAAGCCTGGGAATGTGCCCGGGTTGATGGCCGCCCGGGGGCGGGGGTTTTAGCTGAGCAGAAACAGTCCTAAGGGTAGTAGGGTCAGATAACTCCACACGCAGAGGAAAACCCACGGCGCGTGGCGGGGAAACAGGACGCCCTGACGGAAGTATTTCCAGGCCGCGCCGGGGTAGGCGGTGGCGTTCCGCAAGATAGAGATCGTAATCACCCAGTTCCTGGCGCTCGAACAACAGGCGATCCTGGCACTCCTGCCACCCCTTAAGTTAGGCATAGGCGGAGCGTATGCCGGGCCAGGCCTGGAAAATAAGCACCAATGCCAACACGCCGAGGAAGGGCGGAAACAATAGCGTAAAAGGGTTGTTCCACCTGCCGACCAGCGAACTTATCGAGGTGGCGTAGGCAATAACCAGAAATGATTGTGATGCGATGAAAGCATTAAGCCTGCCGGAGAGTAAGCCACTTTGCCACTGTATTTCGCTGCGATAAAACCTGAGCAGATCTTCATCCCGTTGGGCCACCAAACGCTCCTTAATGACTTGCCAGTTATTCACATGTAGGACGCGCGCGGTCACTCTCCGCGACGCGTTTGTGCCGTACGCCAGCTTACGCCGTTGCACCCGTCTAGCATTAGTCGGGGCGAATCCGGCGTTATGCGCCAAGGCGTTGCCGGGCGTAAAAGGTCAGTATAGTCATCAAAAGGCGAGAAGGTGAACGGTAGCCGCCGTCGTCCGCTGAGCGACCCGGGGATCGCCCGCGCTCGCGGCGCCGGCCATGGGAAGGCGTGCGTTGTGGCTGGCTGGCGCAGGCGAAGCTCTCGGCGGTGACACGCTGACGCGCATACCGCGATGGGATTGCGCGGCGGCAGACTGCCGGGTGCGTCTCGCGCGCGCCACGCTAAATCCGCACGATGGCTACCAGCGCCGCCAGGCTGAGAATTGCCGCCAAACCATAACAGATGAGTTTATCCGACGGCGGCGCCATTTTCAGGTCGTGCAATGAATGATGCAGCCGGTGGAAACCGCTCCAGAGCGGCAAAATGACCATCAGCAGAAGAAAGATCTTCCCGGGCCAACTCTGGGCAAAGGCCAGCATGCGCGGATAATCCAGGGTGCCGCCGGGATAGAGACCGAGCGGCAGCAGCAGTGTCACGAGCAGCAGCATCACCGGTGCGACGATCGCGGTCCACATGCCGCCGGCGCCAAACAGCCCCCAGAAAATCGGTTCGTTACTGCGTCTTGG
The DNA here is from genome assembly GCF_900143145.1 of Candidatus Sodalis sp. SoCistrobi. GTDB lineage: Bacteria > Pseudomonadota > Gammaproteobacteria > Enterobacterales > Enterobacteriaceae > SoCistrobi. Next base: position 14,414 of record NZ_FRDB01000036.1, on the reverse strand, counting down.
CGTTGATTTCACGAAGTATCTCCCGTCAATAAAAATAAGCGCAAGCGAGCAGCGCCAGGCTAAACAGGGCGGTGACGACCCACAGACCCGTCACGATCGGCTGTGGTGGCAATTTATGATCGCCCACCACAATAATGCTGGCTTTCGGCGCCAACTGAAACCAGGTCACGGTGTGCAGCAGCGCCGCCAGCAGCGAGACGATATTTAGCACTAGCACCAGCGGGTGCTGTAAAAAAGCGACAAACCGCGCCCAGTCCGCTTCGCCGCCGTTGAACATCACGGCGCCGCCGATAAGCTCCAGACTAAACCAGATTGCCGGTATCGCCGTCGCTTCGCGCAGCATGTAAAAGCGGTAGAAACCCAGGTGGCGCCACCAACTGCCGGTCATCGGCGGCGTGTAAGGTCTGCGTTTGGTTGCATTGATCATGGGTCAGTCTCCCTGCGGGGTGAGGGTGGCAATCAGGTAATCTTTGCTGCTGGCCACTTTGCCCTGCTGAATGGCCGCGGCGGGATCGACGTGCTTCGGGCAAACCTCCGAGCAGTAGCCGACGAAGGTGCAGCGCCACACGCCATTTTCGCCGTTGAGCTGCGCCATGCGTTGACGCTGGCCCTTATCGCGGCTATCCAGATTGTAGCGATGGGCGAGGGTGATCGCCGCCGGCCCGATAAATTCCGGATTAAGCCCGAATTGCGGGCAGGCGGCATAGCACAGTCCGCAGTTAATGCAGCCGGCGAATTGATGATATTTTGCCATCTGCGCCGGTGTTTGCACGTTGGCGCCCTGTTCCGGCGTGCGGTTGTTGCCAATAATCCAGGGCTGGATAGCTAATAAACTTTCCATAAAGGCGCTCATATCCACCACCAGATCGCGCTCGATAGGGAAATTCGCCAGCGCCCGTATCTTCAGGCCGTGCTGGAAATCGCGCAGGAAGGTTTTGCAGGCCAGCCGGGGGACGTCGTTAACCATCATGCCGCAGGAGCCGCATATCGCCATCCGGCACGACCAGCGGAATGTCAAATCCGCCGCCAGATGATCCTTGATATAGCCCAACGCGTCGAGCAGCGACGTTTGTTCGTCCCAGGGTACCGGATAGCTCTCCCAGTGCGGAGCGCGATCTTTTTCGGGGTCGTAACGTTGGATTTGTACCGTCAACGGGTGCTTGTCAGCCATGGTTGGCCTCCTTACTCGCGGTGGCCGGCGCTTCCGCCTCGCTGCCGTAAACCCGCTTGGCGGGGGGTAGGGTAGTGATTTTCACGTCGCTGTAATCCAGCCGGACGCCGCCGTCAGGGGTGGCGTACGCCAACGTATGTTTCAGGAAATTGACATCGTCGCGGGCGGTGCAACCTTCATCGAGACGCTGATGCGCGCCGCGAGATTCCCGGCGGTGAAAGGCCGAATGCGCCATACATTCCGCCACGTTCAGACCGTGCTGCAACTCCAGGGTATACAACAGGTCGGTATTGAAGACGCTACTGGTATCCTGTATCCGCACCCGTTTGAACCGGTCTTTCAGCTCGGCAAGTTTATCGATGGTTTTTTGCATTAATTCAGGAGTGCGATAAATACCGCAGCCTTCCTCCATGCTCAGGCCCATTTCGTCGCGCAGCGTGCTCCAGGTTTCGGTGCCTTCCTGGCGCTGCAGCGAGCGCAACCGCTCGGCGATATCGCGCGCCAGCCCGTCGAGCGCCGCGCCGTTGGCGGGCGCACTCTGCCGCGCGCGTAACGCCGCTTGTTCACCGGCGATGCGGCCGAAAACCACCAGCTCCGCCAGCGAGTTGGAGCCCAGCCGGTTAGCGCCGTGCAGACCGACCGAGGAGCATTCCCCGACCGCGTACAGCCCTTTCACCCGGGTCTCGCACAGCGCGTCGGTTTCAATGCCGCCCATGGTGTAATGGGCGGTGGGGCGCACCGGGATCGGCTCATTGACCGGATCGACCCCCACATAGGCTTTGGCCAGCTCGCAGATAAACGGCAGCCGCTCTTGCAGCTTTTTGGCCCCCAGATGACGCAGATCCAAATGCACCACGTCGCCACGCGGGGTGGCGATAGTGCGCCCGGCGCGCCACTCGTGCCAGAAGGCCTGCGAGAGTTTATCGCGCGGGCCGAGCTCCATGTATTTGTTCTTCGGCTCGCCCAGCGGGGTTTCCGGCCCCATGCCATAGTCCTGTAGATAGCGATAGCCGTCTTTGTTAACCATGATGCCGCCTTCGCCGCGGCAGCCTTCGGTAATCAAGATACCCGAACCCGGCAGGCCGGTCGGATGGTACTGCACGAATTCCATATCGCGCAGGGGAACGCCATGGTGCAGGGCCATACCCATACCGTCGCCGGTGACGATACCGCCGTTGGTGTTGAACCGGTACACGCGGCCGGCGCCGCCGGTTGCCAGGATCACGGCGTTGGCGCGAAATTGCACCAGCTGGCCTTCCATCATGTTGATAGCCACCAGCCCACGCGCCTGGCCGTCGTCAACCAGTAGATCCAGTACGAAATACTCATCGAAGCGCTGGATCTGCGGAAATTGCAGCGAGGTCTGAAACAGCGTGTGCAGCAGGTGAAAGCCGGTTTTATCGGCGGCAAACCAGGTGCGCTCGATTTTCATCCCGCCGAAGCGGCGGACGTTGACGGTGCCGTCGGCCTTGCGGCTCCAGGGGCAGCCCCACTGCTCCAGTTGAATCATCTCCCGCGGGCAGTCGCGTACGAAGGTATCGACCACGTCCTGTTCACACAGCCAGTCGCCGCCGGACACCGTATCGTGAAAATGTTCGGCAAAACTGTCGTGATCCTGAGTGACGGCCGCGGCCCCGCCCTCGGCGGCCACGCTGTGGCTGCGCATGGGATAGACTTTGGATATCAGGGCAATCTTGAGCAGAGGCTCCGCCTGTGCCACGGCGATGGCGGCGCGCAGTCCCGCCCCGCCGGCGCCGATGATAGCGATATCGCAATTAATGACCGACATAGCGTTCTCCATTGCTAAGTAAAATAATGCTCACATTTAAATCGGGCGCTGTGGCCACCCGCGGCCTCACGCCACCATAACTATCCACGGGTAGCCGATGACCAGCAGCAGTACCAGGAAAATCGCGCCAAATATGGTGCCCAGCCGCCAATAATCGGCGGTCGGAAGGTAGCCGCTGCCGTAATAAATCGGACTGGGGCCGGTACCGTACGGGGTGATAATCCCCATAATCCCCAGCGACGTGACCAGCAACAGGCAAAAAACCATCATATTGATCCCCGGGATCGCGGCGCCTATCGCCAGCACCGCCGGTAACAGCGCGGTGGTGTGCGCGGTGGTGTGCGCGGTGGTACTGGCAAACAGGTAGTGCAACAGGTAGAACGCCAGCACCAGCGTGGCCTGCACCGGACCGATACCGCTGAGCATCTGCGCTCCCAGTTTGCCCAGCCAGGCGATAAAGCCGACGTCGGACAAACCTGCTGCCAGCGTCACCAGCGTGGCGAACCAGACAAAGGTGTTCCACGCCGGTTTATTGCCGGTGATATCGCTCCAGTCCAGCACGCCGCTTAGAAGCATCAGCACCACGACCATCAACCCTGCCACCGCCGGTTCGATAAACGCGGTGGCGAAAATCCAGCATAACAGCGCCAGACAGACAAAAATCAGTAGCAGGATCTCTTTACGCGAAAGCGCACCCAATTTTTGCAGCTCGCTTTCCGCCCAGCGCGGCACCTCGGCATTTTCTTTTACGCCGGGCGGATAAAGCCAATAGGCCAGCAACGGTAATGACAGCAGCAGCAAAATTCCCAGCGGTAAAAACGCCAAAAACCAGGTGCCCCAGGAAATAGTGATGCCGACCAGGTTTTTCACCAACGCCAGCGCCAGCAAATTGGGCGCCAGCGCCGATAAAAACATCGAGCTGGTAATACAGGTGGCGGTGATGGCGACCCACATCAGATACGAGCCAATCAGCCTGGCGCTCGGGTCGTTGGGTTTCGAGCCGTACAGCGGCGGCAGGTTAGAGATGATAGGATAAAGCGTACCGCCGCTGCGGGCGGTATTGGACGGCGTAAACGGCGCCAGCAGCAGATCGGCAAAGGCAATCGCATAGCCGAGCGTCAGGGTACGCCGGCCAAGGTATTTGACCAGCAGTAAGGCCAACCGGCGGCCAAACCGCGTTTTCTCATAGCCGGCGGCGAACATGAAGGCGCTGAAAATCAGCCAGACCGTGGAATTGCTAAAGCCCGACACCGCCCATTTGAAACTCATGGCGGGGAGATTGAAATTAGCCGCCGCCTGTTGTTCCGGGCTAAACAGCAGCCATTCGCTGCCCAGGGTGATGATGACTACCGCGGTCAGCCCCACCACGGCGCCGGGCAGAGGTTCAAGAATCAATCCGACGATGGCGCCGGCGAAGACGGCAAAAAAGTGCCAGGCATAGGGTGCCAGACCTTCCGGCGTGGGTAGGCAGAGTAATACCAAGGTGATAAGCAGCGGAAGAAACAGCGATATGCGATGTTTCATTTTCCCTCCTGAGTCGCGCTTTTGTTATGAGTTTCTTAACTCGCCCTCTTGAGGAAAAGCGGTTAAGTTTGTCGTTAACGTCCGGCAGTAACCCTTGGCGAAAAGTCGCAACATGTCTATCAGTAACGCAGTGATTAACTGTTTGAATTTAATTTAGTAATTTGATAGTTATGTTGTTTGAAATTTAAACCTCAGAAATCGTATGGATTGATATGTTCATAATGGGGCTTTCCCGACCGTAGCGGTTGATCTCGATCAACAAAGGCAGGAACAGCCCACGCGCCAATGGCGCTAATTTAGCAATTTTTGCGCTACCTCAACTTTGGGCCGAGCGGAAGAGGGGCAGAACAATCCCTTGCTACCGCAGTAGCCGATCGCAGGGTAAAATAGTCTATTATCCCGTTGGTGAACCGCCGGTCGCCGCAGCCGTAAGAGACAACTATGAAATCCGTCACCCCCAGCGCCCGCCACTTTAGCGAACTCGCCCGCGCAACGGCGATTGCCGAACTCAACGGGCTCCTGCAGACCGGTCGATTGATTAATCGTGTCAGCCAACTGATTGACGCGCTCCAGCTGGAGCGCGGGACGTCGAATATCTGGCTGAGCAGCGGTGGCAGGCTGTTTGACCGCGAGCGTGGCGCACGCACCCGCCACGCGCTACAGGCCCGGCAAGAGGCGGATATCGAGCTGGCCGCGCTGGCCCAGCGCCCTGCGCAAAGCGGCGGCGCCCGCCTGTTCCACCGCGCCGCCCGCGCGCTGACCGCGTTGGAGACATTGCCGGCGTTACGCGAAGGTATTTGCCGCCAAACGATCGCTGCGCCGGCGGCAATGTCGGCTTTCACGGCGGTTATCCGCCAACTGTTGAGCCTGATTTTCGATGCGGCCGATGCCGCGACGGAACCTGCGGTATCCCGGGCGATGATCGCGTTGTTCAGTTTCATGCAGGGCAAAGAGCTGGCGGGGCAGGAGCGGGCGCTGGGCGCGGCGGGTTTCGCCCGTGGGACGTTCGATGACGCTGAGCGTCAGCAGCTGACGACGCTTATCGAGGGCCAAAGCCGGTGTTTCGCCACCTTCAGCCAGTTTGCCGCTGAAGACGTGCTGGGGCGCTGGACGGCGCAGCGCTTCGATAACGCCGAGTTTGAACGGCTGCGCCGTATCGCCTGCACCCAGTCGCGTCCTGAGATAGCCGGCGAGGAAAGCGCGTTGCGTTGGTTTGCCCTACATACCCGGCGCATGAACGACCTCAAACAGGTCCAGTCCGCCCTGGAAGCGGCGCTGATGGACAGCTGCCGGGTCGCTATTTCCCAGGCTGAACAGCAAGAGACGTCGCCGGTGGACGCGGCCGCCGCACCCGAGGATGGCGCCTTCCAGATAGTTATCTCGCCGCTGGAGGAAACCCCCTCGGCGGCGCTGCCCCCCGATTTTTTAAGCCCGCAGCTGAGTCGCTCGGTGCTGTCGCTGGCGCAGCAGCAATCCTTACGGCTTCAGCAGTTGGGGCAAGAGCTGGCTACGCTGCGCGCCGGTTTGGAGGAGCGCAAAATCATCGACAAGGCGAAGGCCTTGCTCATCCGCCAGCGCAAGCTGTCCGAAGAGCAGGCCTATCAGACCCTGCGCACCCTGGCGATGAACCAGAACAAGCGGGTGGTGGACATCGCCGCCGCCCTGCTGGCTATCGCCGATGTACTGTAAAGCTAAATCGTATCAGTCCTCCATTTGTTCTTAATCAATAAACCATTGCTGAAGATGTGGGATCATCACCCCATGAAACATGCCGCACGGGCCTAAATTGGCGCACCGTCGGCGTGCAACTCTGTTCAGGAAGACCCCGGCGGCGCGCACTTAACGTGCATCTGTAAACGTATCCACCCCCGGTGGGGCGCGAAGACGCGCTGGCACAAGTTTTGCTTACTGACATATTCACCGGAGTCGGCCAACGGCGGTCGACTCCGGTTAACGGGATAAAGGCGTCCATCGGTCTGCTGCAAGGCGGGCTGCTGGGCGCTTTTTTTTGTTTTTTTTCCGGCGCAAAGACGGCGACGTCACCCGCGCCGAAGGCCTTAAGCGAGGTTGAAAGATGAAGCCGCATCTGGTGGTAGCCGGCAACGGAATGGCCGGTATGCGGGTGGTGGAAACCCTGTGTCGATTAGTACCGGATAACTTCCATATCACGGTCATCGGGCGTGAACCGCGTGAAAACTATAACCGCATATTGCTTTCGCCGGTGTTGGGCGGGGAGAAGACCTTTGACCAGACGGTGCTGCATCCGCGCGAGTGGTACCGCGACCACCATGTCCGGCTGTTGACGGACGAAACGATAACCAGCATCGATGCCGGGCGGCGCACGCTGATGACCTCCGCGCGTGAGTTGAGCTGGCAACAGCTGGTGCTGGCGACCGGTGCCCGACCGGTTCCCGACCGGTAATGCCGCCGGTGCCGGGTATCGACTTGCCCCATGTGGGCGGGTTTCGCACGCTGGATGATGTGCAGCATATGCTGGCGGTTGACGGGCCGGTGGTGGTATTGGGCGGCGGGCTGTTGGGGATCGAAGCGGCCGCCGCACTGCGTCGCCGCGGTCGGCAGGTGACGCTGGTGCATTTGATGGACCGGTTAATGGAACGGCAGTTGGACGCCGTTGCCGCCCGGGCATTGTTGGATTCATTGAATGAGCGCGGTATCGACTGCCGGCTCAATACCACGCTAGCGCGCATCGATGCCGACAGCGTATTGACCAGTCAGGGCGAGCGGCTGCCGGCGATGCGGGTGGTGATAGCGATTGGTGTAGCGCCGGAAGCAGGACTGGCGCAGGCGGCGGGCCTGGCATGTGGACGCGGCATCATCACCGACGGCCAGCTACGGACCTCGGACGCGGCCATCAGCGCGGTAGGCGAATGCTGCGAAATTGATGGCAATACCTTCGGCCTGCTGGCGCCCTGCCTGGCGCAGGCGGAGGTGCTGGCGCAGCGGCTGGCGGGACGCCCGGTGGCGGATTTTCAACTAACGGACGCCGGCACGCGGCTTAAGGTTACCGGTATTGAGGTGTTCAGCGCCGGCGATATCGACCCGTTGCCCGGCGATGCGCTGTATAGCGCCCAGGATCCCGACACCGGCCATTATCGCCGCCTGCTGGTGCGCGACCAACGCCTGACGGGAGTATTGCTGTATGGCGATACCGCTCACGCCGGCGGCTATTTACAACGCATGCAGGACGCGACGCCCGTCGACAGCGACCTGCTGTTTTCACCTGATAATCTTCAAACGCCGCGCGCAGCGGCAGGACGGCAAACAATGAGCAAACCGACATTAGTGGTGATTGGCCATGGCATGGTGGGCCAGCATTTTCTGGAGCAGATGGCCCGTGAGGGACTCGCCGCGCAATATCACATCGTGGTGTTCGGCGACGAGCCGGTAGAGGCTTATGATCGCGTGCACTTGACCGACTATTTCGCCGGCCGCGATGCTCAGGCACTGTCGCTGGTGAAACCGGGCTTTATGGCGGAGCACGGCATCGATTTGCGTACGGGCAGCCGGATTGTCGCCATCGATCGCAAGCGGCGCTGCGTGCGGGACGACGCCGGGCATGAAACGGCCTATGACCGGCTTATCATTGCCACCGGTTCGCAGGCGTTTGTGCCGCCTATCCCGGGCCATGACAGCGACGGCTGCTTTGTTTATCGCACCCTGGCGGATTTGGACGCTATTGCCGCTCGGGCCAAAAACGCCCGCCGCGGTGTGGTCATCGGCGGCGGGCTGCTGGGGCTGGAGGCGGAGGCCGCCAACGCCTTGCGTAAGCTGGGGCTGGAAACCCACGTGGTGGAGTTCGCCCCGCGTTTGATGGCGGTGCAGCTCGATGACGGCGGCGCGCGGTTGTTGCGCGACAAAATCGAACAGCTCGGTGTCAGGGTCCATACCGGCGCCGTCACCCGGCAAATCGCCCCGGGGCAGGATGGCGGGCTGCGCCTGAACTTTGCCGGCGGTGACACACTGGACACCGATCTGGTGGTGTTCTCCGCCGGTATCCGCCCGCGGGATCAGTTGGCACGCGACAGTGGGCTGGCCCTGGGCGAGCGGGGCGGCATCCTTATCGACGATCGCTGTCAGACCAGCGACCCCGCCATTGGCGCGATTGGCGAGTGCGCCGCCTGGCAGGGACAGCTGTTTGGCCTGGTGGCGCCCGGCTATCACATGGCGCGGGTGGCGGCATCGGGGCTGACCGGCGAGCAGATGCTGTTCACCGGCGCCGATATGAGCACCAAACTAAAATTGCTGGGGGTCGATGTGGCCTCCATCTGCGATGCGCTCGGCGAAACGGCGGGCTGCCAAAGCTACACCTGGTCCGACGGCCCGGCGCAAGTGTATAAAAAATTGGTGGTCTCGGAGGATGGGCAGCGGCTGCTGGGGGCGGTGCTGGTCGGTGATTGCGCCGATTATGCCACCCTGCTGCAATATAAACTCAACGCCATGGCGCTGCCCGCCAGCCCGCAAAGCCTGATTTTGCCGGCGCGGTCCGGCGATGAAACCAAGGCATTAGGCGTCGCGGCGCTGCCCGATAGCGCGCAGATTTGCTCCTGCCTCAACGTTAGCAAAGCCGATATCCGCGCCGCCGTGCGCGCGGGTGCGACCGATATGGCGGCGCTGAAAGCCGCCACCGGCGCCGCGACCGGCTGCGGCGGCTGCGCCGCCCTGGTGAAGCAGGTGATGGACTATCAATTGGCCGAACAGGGCGTCGCCATCAGCAAGGATATCTGCGAGCATTTCCCCTGGTCGCGTCAGGCCTTGTACGATCTAATCCGCGTAAACCAAATCCGCAGTTTTGACGCCCTGATTGAGCAATACGGTAAAGGCCACGGCTGTGAGGTGTGCAAACCGCTGGTCGGTTCACTGCTGGCTTCTTGCTGGAACGAGTATATTCTCGACCCGCGCCACCTGCCGCTGCAAGACACCAACGATCGTTACCTGGCGAACATGCAAAAAGACGGCACCTATTCGGTGGTGCCGCGCATTGCCGCCGGCGAAATCACGCCGGCGGGGCTTATCGCTATCGGCGAGGTCGCTCAGGAGTTTAATCTTTACAGTAAGATAACCGGCGGTCAGCGCATCGATTTGTTCGGCGCCCGGCTGGAGCAGTTGCCGGCCATCTGGCGCCGTTTAATCGATGCGGGATTCGAGACCGGCCACGCCTACGGCAAATCCCTGCGCACGGTGAAATCCTGTGTCGGCTCCACCTGGTGCCGCTATGGCGTTCAGGACTCCACCGCGCTGGCGATCGCGCTGGAGGATCGCTACAAAGGGCTACGCAGCCCGCACAAAATCAAGATGGCGGTCTCCGGCTGTACGCGCGAATGCGCCGAGGCGCAAAGTAAGGATATCGGGGTTATCGCCACCGAGAAAGGATGGAATCTGTATGTCTGCGGCAACGGCGGCATGAAACCGCGCCATGCGGATTTGTTTGCCAGCGATCTGGACCGCGACACGCTTATCCGCACCATCGACCGGGTGCTGATGTTTTATATCCGCACCGCCGACCGCCTACAGCGCACCAGCAGCTGGCTCGACAATATGGAAGGGGGGCTGGCATACCTGCAGGACGTCATTTTGCACGACAGTCTTGGTTTGGCCGGGACGCTTGAGCAGGAAATGGCGCAGGTGGTGGCAAGCTATCAGTGCGAATGGCGCACGACGCTGCAGCAGGCTGACCGGTTGGCGCTTTTCCGCCCCACGGTCAACAGCGACAGGCCCGATGACAACATTCAGTGGCAATCGGAGCGAGGGCAAATTCGTCCTGCCGCCGCTGCCGGCGCATGCCCGTTGGCACGAACTGTGCCGGCTGGAGGCCATTCCGCAGGGCGCCGGTATCGCCGCCCGGCTGGAGGGGCGGCAAATTGCGCTCTTCCGGCAGGGTGATTGCGTTTATGCGCTGGACAACCTCGAGCCGGACACCACTGCCAATGTATTGGCGCGGGGGATCCTGGGGGATGTGGCCGGCGAACCGGTCGTGATTTCGCCGCTCTACAAACAGCGTTTGCGGCTGCGTGACGGGGTCTGCGTGGATGACCCCCACGTCAAGGTGAATGCCTGGCCGGTGCGGATCGAAGCGGGTCACGTGCGGGTGGCGACCCGGCCACAGACCGTTGCCGATGTTGAGCCGGAGGCGGTATGACGCGCTGCACCACCTGTCCTTATTGCGGCGTAGGCTGCGGCGTGCAGGCGACGCTGCTGCCGGACGGCGGCGTAACGCTGAGCGCCGATGCGCATCATCCGGCCAATCTGGGGCGTTTATGCGTGAAAGGGGCCGCGTTAGGCGACACGCTGGGCCATGAAGGCCGGCTGCTGACGCCGCAGGTGGACGGCGCGCCGGCAGACTGGACGCACGCGTTGGACAGCGTCGCCGACCGGCTGGGGGCGATCATTCGCCGCCATGGCCCGCAAGCGGTGGCCTTTTACGCCTCGGGTCAATTACTGACCGAAGATTACTATGTCGCCAACAAATTAATGAAAGGGTTTATCGGTAGCGGCAATATCGACACTAATTCACGCCTGTGCACGGCGTCGGCGGTGGTGGGCTATAAGCGCGCCTTCGGTGCCGATGCGGTGCCGTGCTGCTATGAAGATCTGGAACAGACGCAGCTGGCGATCGTCGCCGGCTCCAACGCCGCCTGGGCGCATCCGGTGGCCTGGCAGCGGTTACTGGCCGCCCGCCAGACGCAACCAACGATGAAAATCGTGGTGATCGACCCGCGCCGTACCGCCAGCTGCGACGACGCCGATTTGCATTTACCGCTGCGACCCGGCACCGACGCGGCGTTGTTTGCCGGCTTGCTGCACTGGCTCCATCAGCAGCAAGCCCTTGATCCCCGCCTCGGGCAGCAGTTAAACGGTCTGGCGGAAACCCTTAGTGCGGCGGCGGCCTGGACCCTGCCGGCGGTAGCGGCATTTTGCGGGTTGCAGGAGGCAGATGTCCTGAGGTTTTACCAGCTGTACGCCGACAGTGAGCGGGCGTTGACGCTGTATTGCATGGGCATTAATCAATCCACCAGCGGCAGCGATAAGTGTAACGCCATCATCAACTTGCATCTCGCCAGCGGTAAAATCGGCCGCGCCGGCTGCGGGCCTTTTTCCCTGACCGGCCAGCCAAACGCCATGGGCGGTCGGGAAGTCGGCGGCCTGGCGAATCAGCTGGCCTGCCATATGGATTTTACCGACGACAACGTTGACCGGCTGCGGCGGTTCTGGCACAGCGATCGGGTCGCCTCTGAGCCGGGCCTGAAAGCGGTGGCGCTGTTCGAGGCTATCGGTCGTGGCGAGGTGAAGGCTATCTGGATCATGGGCACCAATCCGGCGGTTTCGCTGCCGGACGGACTGCGGGTGCGCCAGGCGCTGGCCGGCTGCGAGCTGGTTATCGTTTCCGACGTCAGCGCCAAGACCGATACCACCGCGCTGGCGCACATTTTGCTGCCGGCGCAGGCCTGGGGGGAAAAAGACGGCACGGTCACCAATTCCGAACGGCGTATATCCCGCCAGCGGCGTTTTTTACCCCCTGCGGGCGAGGCGCGTCCCGACTGGTGGATCCTGAGCCAGGTGGCGCAGCGGTTGGGATTTGCCAGCGCATTCGACTGGCACCATCCGGCGGCCATTTTCCGCGAACACGCCGCCTTATCGGGCTTTGAAAACACCGGCCGGCGCGCCTTCGATATCAGCGGATTGGCGACTTTGAGCGACGACGAATGGGAGCGGTTGATGCCGGTGCAGTGGCCGGTCAATGCCCGCCATCCCCAAGGACAGGCGCGCTTGTTCGGCGCGGGGCAATATTATCACCCCGACGGTAAGGCGCGGCTGATACCGATCCAGCCGCGACTGCCGGTCGCCAAAACGGCGCCGCTCTGGCCGTTGTTGCTTAACACCGGCCGCACTCGCGATCAATGGCATACCATGACCCGCACGGGGCTGGTCAGCCGGTTGATGCAACATCAGAGTGAGCCGTGGTGCGATGTGCATCCCACCGATGCGGCGCGCTTTGGCTTGGCGGAGGGGGACCTGGCGCGCATTCAGTCGGCGCAGGGCTGGGTGGTGGTGCGCTGCCGGTTGACGACGGATCAGCAGCCCGGCTGCGTGTTTGTGCCGATGCATTGGAACCGGCAATTTTGCAATAGGGCCAATATTGATCACTTGGTGGCGCCCCACACGTGTCCGCTCGCCGGCCAGCCGGAAAGTAAACAGACCGCGGTGCGTATTCAGCGCTGGGACTGCGACTGGCAGGGGGTGCTACTGGTGCGCCAGCCGCTTGACCTGGGGGAAGATGTGTGGTGGAGCCGGGTGCCCTACGGGCCGGTGACGGCCTATCGGCTGGCGGGCCGCGGCGAGGCGGCCGACTGGTTTGCCACCCTTGCCGCCGACCCTGCCTTGCGCTATCAGCAGGCGCAAACACCGGCGCGGTGGCATCGCCTCGGCTGGCGCGACGGCGCGCTGCAAATTGCCTTTTACGCCGCCCGCGGCGCGCAGCCGGTCATCGATATTCCGGCGGTGGTGGACGCCTTCAGCCGTATACCGCCACCGGAGGCATAGGTATCTACACATCAGGGAGGAGGCTTAAGAGCAACTCTCGCTAAATGAGTAAGTTCTTCCAGACTATATTCCGATAATAATTTTAGTGTATTCAACAAGATGGATAGGCCAGCGAGCAGAGCAGGAGCGCTCTCTCTGCGGCCTCGCTTTTGCTGTCGTCCTGACAAGCGACATATCAGCTGGCGGGCTGCCGCATTTTCTTCTCCTTCAGCGCGTTGCAGCCGCCATACCAGAACAGCAGCCATACTGGCTATTAACAACCTGCGTAGTACGGCTGGCGCGCTGCGCTGAAGCCATGTTTCTACGTCATGTCCGGCACCTTTCAGCAACTTAAAAAATGATTCAATATTCCAGCGCCAGTAATACCAACGAGCTACTTCCTCGCAGGTGATCTCGCTGCAAACGTTTGTAAGCAGCGTCCAGCGTCCCACCACATTACCGAGATCATCCGTAAGCCGAACAACAACCAATCTGACCGTCAGAGGCTCTCCAGGTTGGATTTTTATGCGGCGGCCGGTTTCTTTATCTTTACGCTTCTGCTGCGCAGCTCGGGTTATGACTATCGAGGTTTCACTGATTTCCATATCAGCTTTTTTCCCTTTCCAGTCTACCTGTCCGCATCCGTTGTATGGCAGAAGAGCAGCAATCTCACCAATTTTCAATGAATTACCTTGCCACTCTGCACCATGTCCTTCTTTTCCTCGGATAAGCCAGCATATTCCTTGAGTACTCAACGTCCGCATATGTCCAATAGAGTCACCCTCTCTATCAATTATATGAATCAGCTTTTTACCTATATTAAGCGATTCCACACGGGCAATATCGGTCGTCAAGGCGTCCATATGTGTCTGCCGTTCGGACAGTCCTTCCGCCAACGTTGAATGACAACCGGTTGCATCGGTAAGTGTCTGAGATAGAGGCGCTATTGGCAAACCCGTGCCAGCATCAACCAGCAAGCTGCTTTGAAGTTCATATCCAACATCGCCACCGTGCGTCATTTTTAAGCGTCCGTATTTGGCATGATGGTAAAGAAATTGTAAACGTGACCAATCATGAACAACGAGAGCGTATGGATGCGGGCTAAGCGAAATTTGCTCAAGTGCTAGCGAAATAATTGGCTCATTGAGTTGACTGAAGCTAATTCGCTTATTATTCAGAAAACGCCAGACAGCTTGGGTAGTTGCGAAAGTTGATTTTTGAGCACTTGCGAGGTCTTTAACCGCAGAAGCAAGAAGAGCCGCGGGCGTCATATGCTGTTTAACCAGCGTCTGATATCGGCGGGTAAGGCGAGAGTCAATCCCGCCAACAGATAGGTTGAAATCATTCTGCAAAGTAATAACAGGTATCACGATAAATGTGTAGATACCTATG
>NZ_FRDB01000141.1 GCF_900143145.1 Candidatus Sodalis sp. SoCistrobi | reverse complement strand
CGGCGACTCCTACGATAATGCGATGGCAGAGAGTATCAACGGGTTGTACAAAACGGAGGTTATCCACCGCGGGAGCTGGAAAAACCGGACGGAAGTGGAGTTGGCCACGCTGGACTGGGTGGACTGGGTGGACTGGTACAACAACAGAAGGCTGCTCGGGCGGCTGGGTTACATCCCTCCTACTGAAGCCGAAATGAACTATTACGCTTTGCAATTAGCATCAGAGGAAGCGGCGTAGTATTGCCAAAATTACTCTCTAATAAACTCGGGGTTATTCAGCACGGTAGGACTCACCAGCACATTGTCATGGGGCGCGGACAGCAGCGAAATGCCCTGATGCAGCACATGCCAGTCGACTTGCTCACCGGCGTCGGCGATGGCGCTGAACTCCGCCGGTAACGGGGCCAATTGGCAGAAATGCAGCCAGACATCGCGCAAGGCGACCTCGCTGGCATTGTCAGGTTGTAGTACCTGCCATTTCAATGCCATATGACATAATCGCGCCAAATGCTCTAACGGCGGTTGCGGCACCTGCATCGCCCCTGAGGCGATGGAGAGGAGAACTTTATGTGCCGCGCAGGCCAGAGGGTGCTGCACCGCCGTAAGTTCACCGTCCTGCGCCATACGATCGCAGAGCGAGAGCCCCAAACCCAGCGTTCCGCAGGGCGGGGCAAGACCGTTTAACGCGATATCCGGCTCAGACGGCGCGGCCCAAAGCTGGGCGATCATATCCGCTTTATCGGCGGGGGTGAAACGGTCGAAGCAGTCTTGCAGACGATGTTGCAGCGCCTGCTCTTCGCAGGGGAGCGGTGGGTAAATTTTAGCGGTGATCATGGTGGGAGCGAAAAGTGTGGGTTGCATAGAACGCGGCCCTGGTTAAATGTTGGAATAAGCCAACGCAAAATCCTACCCGTCGGATTACAGGTAAACCTTGATGGGGTAATGACATTTGCCTGGCGACGCTTTACCGGAGAAAGCAGACATAATAAGCAAAAAAAAAGATTTGTCTTTTCGCTTGCAGTGAATAACATTATTCGCAATTTATATTTAGTTAATCACTCTCTCCATGCCCCCGGGCGGTCGTCACGGCCTATGAGGATTCTGTCGCTGCTTATTTTTTCCTTCTGCAATTGTCGCGGCAAACACAAATGAGCCTGAAAATGTACGGTGGTGTTCATTGACCGCTTATCGGTTAAAGTACCTAAAAGATTAACCGGTGCAACATTCACTTTCTGCAAAAGTTCGGGACGTAGACATTTTTCCAGGTGACTGTTTGGTAAGTGAAAATATCGCGGCATGCCGAGGCGGCGGGAAAGTCAGGACGGGTGATGGGCAAAGCCCGAACAGAGTTTATCCGCAACTCAATATCACTTGGGCAATGATGCGAATGTCTTGTAAATCACATTCAAAGGGCATTTCACCCCCGCAAACTTTCACTCGTCCTACCGGGATGCGAAAAAGATCGCGAACCAGCAGGCGGCCTTCAATTTCCGTTAACCAGCGGCCGTCATTCACATCATTGAACTGATAATCGACAATATAACGTTTCGCCCCCTCCATCAGTACACCGGGCCGGACGGGGATATCCCGATCGGGTTTAAACCAACTGATATCAAGGTAAAAGGTGCCGGCATCATAGATTTCACCCTTGAGAAGGTGCCGAGCCGGCACTTCCAGCGTTTGCTGCTGACTTTGATTGCGCGCGTCCCGACTGGCAAACATATCCCCCTGGCCGCCGGTAAGCCATTCCAGACGGACACCGGTATCCGCCAGGCATTTGACCACCAAATCGGAAGGGTATAAATCTCTTTTATAGCGCATGGAAAGATTGCTGGCCGTGATACCGAGATGCTTGCAATACTCAATTTTCGTATCAAAACCATAGGCTTGGATAATTCTGTCCAAGACCGCACCGCCTCCCGCTTTAAAATTTATACTTAACATGGCATGGTTTCCGCAAAGATACATTATCCCTTGTAAAATATTATTGGCATCGCTTAGATTAACGTTTAATTTTAACGGTTTATTCTTCTATTTTGTTAATAAAGAATGATGCCTTATGCCGCTAGAATTTTCAATTAACCGCTTGGTCGTGTGCAACCGTAATGTTGACGCTGTAAAAAGCGGCGGACAACAGGCTGCCATGGGGTGACACGCCGGCTGGAGAGCATCGCCTACTCTTAGAGATTAATTGTCCGTGGATCCTGTCCCTCTAAGCAATGGTTTTCTCTGCGGCCGATGGGGCAATGTAGCGGCTGCATCCTTATTAACGATTCCTACTCTCGGCGCGGCGGCGCTGTCCCCAGACGTTGCAACAGGTAACGGCATGCCAAGACACTTATCACTATGCCACGGGTTGCCAGCGCGGGCGTTCGTCAAAACCCGGTGGTGCAGGCTAAAGATGCATCTACATCGTTTTATCGCTGCGGATATTGCCTGTGTCGATGACCTCGCCGACGTTCCCATCGGGCAATAAATCATCTCAGGCGACGTATCGCAGCAGAAACGGTGAGGCCATCGCGGACGTCCCAATATAGGAACTAAAGAAATGCAATGGAAATATTCTGCTCCATTATAAATGGAATCACCATCAGCAAGAACCCATGTTTTATCCTGAACAAGCACGACTATTTTTTTATTTGTGAAGGAATGCAGATGAATAGTAGTTGCGCTTTTACAGTTTCAACGTTATAAACATGATATTTCGCCTGATGTATTCGGGATGAGACTATTTTTATTCTCGGGGCGATGCGACAATTTACAAAGAAAATCATGTTATAACGAGGAGGATCAATGGACCTCACGTTTGATAAGTTGGTGTTGTTAGAGCGAATGGAGTTAATTGCCAGATTGACCACCACTGTGGAATGCCATGAAAGAGACAAGGAGATAGCCTTGATGATGATAGCAGAAATCGCGCAAAGCATTTTAGATACAGATATTGTGCAAAATCAAAATAGAGAGGGATTGGCCTTTTAAAAAAATACCCTCTTCGTTATTTTTCTGGCATGACCGGATAATCTATCAGAGGTGATCAAACTGTTTTTCATCAGCCTATTGTTGATATTCTCATCGTTGTCTGAACAGGGTCATGCCACATTTTCGCCACTGAAAAAAGTTGAGGTGTCGCATTCATATGTCATCAAAGTATATAGGCCGGTTTAAATCCCCTGTTTTATCGGTCTGGATAGGGGATGTTAATGGATGAACTCTCCGCGCATCATGATCTTAGCTTATCCGATAAAAGTAGGGCTAGTTCCTACCTTTTTCTCGTAGCATTAGGCGAGCCAAAATTGATTATTAGATGCATTCAGTGAGTGTAAAATATTACAAATAATTTATTTTATATTGTCGATGAAAATTTATTGATTGCATCAAAGGAAATGGATGGCGCCAGAAGCGGAGCTAAGTGGTTTATTATATTGATGCGGCTGAAGATGATATGACGGATGTTCTCCCTGTAAGAAAGATTTCCTCACCAGTTTAACCAGGTCTCTCTCCCTGTGTGTTTATTGGACCTTATAAGCTCATAGCCATCCGGTGGGTATTTTAACCGTGACAGGCCTGGCAAAGCTGTTGGTGTTCAGAGCATGAACGACGACACCCTGAGTCGGCCGCAGCGGATATTTTTGTCACGCTTTTTCTGGCGTTAACGCCGTGGGGCGATAGGCATTAGGTGGACAGCCATGGCGATGTTGACAACCCGTCATGGCGCCTGCACCCGCGCGGATAACCCGCGGTAGGGTGTTTCAACAGTTGCACATCAGCAAGCGTGTTAACGGAGTAATGTGGACGGTTTTATTCTCGTTCACGGTTGATTGTGTTTCTTGCCAGGATGGTGGGCGATGGCCGGTATTGCTGGAGCTGAGTTAGTGACGGCTTTACCCAAGCATCGCCAGCAGGAGGCCGGTTATTGTCGACTTATCTCAAATCGGTCATACGACGGCGTAGTCGCCGTCAGAGCGCGACGCCTTAAAAAACCGTGCCGTTGACCGTTTAGGCAGATGAAGCGCCATTATCTGCACCAGCACCAGCACCAGCACCAGCATTAGCATTAGCACCAGCACCAACAACAGCTCCAGCACCAACAACAGCTGCAGCACCAGCATTAGCATCAGCATCAGCATTAGCATCAGCATCAGCATCAGCATTAGCATCAGCATCAGCATCAGCATCAGCATCAGCATCAGCATCAGCATTAGCACCAGCTCTTGCTTCTGCTCCTGTTGGTGTTCCTGCAACCACCTGCGAGAATCGCCCGCTTGCCAGCCGGGAACGGGATACAGAGCGCCGGTGGTATCATTTAGGATGGGTGGGGAATGGAACCCTCCTTCAAGTCAGTGCTCATTAGCCCACCAGTATACCGGCAAGGCGTGCATCGCCAGGGTATCTCCCCTAACATCGCCAGACGGTGCTCCTGGCGCCTATCGCTAATGACAGTACTCCCTTGCGATTAACTCCCTTATGGCCTCGGCGCAAACGAGAAAATCAACACAGCGCAATGCCAGTGCCGATACACCGTCAACGGCTGCGCTGCAAGGGCCATAGGGTCTAGCCGTCCTCGGCGGCTTCACGGTACCCGAGTGGCGCGGGGCGACATGGATGACATCGGTTGATGAACTAATGGCCCGTTACCGGGCTGCCGTAATCCCCTGTGGTAAGAAGAACAAGGGCAAGCCCTGACCGTAACCGGTTACGTGGCATGTTGGCTTACACCCGCGTGGCGCAATACGCTGCACATCCGGGGTTGGCATTCGTGTCAGCGATAAAAGTATCTCTCGCCAGCGCCCTAAAACTTTGTTGATGGCGTCGTCTATAAAGTGATGTCGCTTTGCTCGCTGGGCAAGGTCTTCGTCGTCAGGTATCGGCGGCAGATGTCGGGGGTTTGACAGTGAAAGAGACCACATTTTCCGCTAAATAACCCACCCGGATCACCGAGTGAATAAGGTTAATTATCGGTTTATTGCCGAGGGATGACACAACTAATAGTTAAAGTCTTAATGTTGATTAACTATTTGTTAAGTC
This sequence comes from Candidatus Sodalis sp. SoCistrobi, assembly GCF_900143145.1. Taxonomy (GTDB): domain Bacteria; phylum Pseudomonadota; class Gammaproteobacteria; order Enterobacterales; family Enterobacteriaceae; genus SoCistrobi. The sequence continues at coordinate 2,767 of NZ_FRDB01000141.1, read as the reverse complement.
ATCTCCCTTGATGATATCCTTTAAGTGCCGCTAGTTAAATCAATAAGGAGAAATTGCCATGATGCACTGCCCCCTCTGCAAATCTTCAGCCCATACGCGTTCCAGTCGTTATTTGAGCGAAACAACGAAGGAACGTTATCATCAATGTACTAATATCAACTGTGGGCATACTTTTAAAACCTTGGAGAGTATTACCGGATCTATCGTCAAGCCTGGTGTGGTGGCCGCAGTGGTACCGCACGAATGTGTTAGCACGGATTAGTTCGGTCAGAAAATCCTATTTCTTAAAACACTCTTCTTTGATCTGCGCTCAGGGATTCGACATGTTTGACAGGTGAAATATAATTAATTTCTCAGCCGGCCCTCGTATAGCGAGAGTAATTAATATTTTTCAGTAAGGTATTTGATGAGTCAAACGCGTATAAATTAATACGTCAATCCTGAGCGCTCATGATAACAGATCCGCTGAGAAGAATTATTTTTTGTGATTTATCTCCGTTTTTTTTGTAATTCTCTGCCAGAAAGGGCACCGTCGTTTTGCCCTCTCTGTGTTAGAGTGAATAATTGAAATAAATAATTTTGAAAATAGCATACGGGGGATCATCCCTGGCTCTTGCGCTTAACCATACGTTTATCTCATGCAATTATGCCATCACCCTATTAACTATCCTCGGGAATAAATAACGATGCCCGCTCGTGACCGTTGCCGGTCAATGACAGACGCATCGCCAGCAGGGGGGGTTATTTAGCGCTATTATGCCAGGTGGCCAAAAAACATTATGCCCTAAGGAATACGCGCGAAGCTGTGCGGCCAACGTCTGTATTGCTTATGTGCCCTATAACGCTGCGCCGCAGCGAATGGTGGCCCGGCGTTGCTGCGGTTTAACGATAGGCAATGGCTTGTACGGTGCACAATGGGACCCGTTTCGTCATTGTCGAAAGGAAGTGAGCGCTAACTCCTATCGAGGCATGGCGCGTTTCTGCGGCAGTTTAATCCATAAGGCTTTACCGCCTAGGGCGACATCTGGATCCGGCCCGCACGATAGAGGTTCGGATAAGCGTCACTGATGTCCTTGGGGTGGTCGACGTTCATTACGCGGGATAGGCCGGGGGTAAGGCTGTCGGTAAGCGTGACCCAGCATGTGATGAAACCGCCGGATTAAACGGTCAAATGACGCGCCGTCAGCCATTCGACTCTGCTCGGATCCCGGTGTGAGAAAAACGCGCTGACGCCGCTGTCCAACGCTGCGATATGCGTCATCTCCTCATCGCTCAGTTCAAAGTCGAAAAGCGCAATGTTTTCCGCCATACGATCTTTACGTACCGATTTTGCCAGCGAGACGATGCCACGCTGCACCAGCCAGCGCAGGATCACTTGGGCTACACTTTTGCCATAGCGGTTTGCAATAGCCAGAAGCCGCGGTTGGTGGAATATATCCTGACGCCCTTCAGCAAAGGGGGCCCAGGCTTGCGGTTGGATCCCCTTACTTTTCATCCAGGCAACGGCATGAGATTGCTGGTAGAAAGGGTTAATTTCCACCTGATTCACCGCAGGGGGGATTTTGTTGAACGCCATGATATCGGCAAGGCGGTCGGGATGGAAATTGCTAACGCCAATCGCCCTGACCTTGCCCGCCTGATACAGTTCCTCCATCGCCCGCCAGGCGCCGTGAATATCGCCATAGGGTTGATGAATCAGATACAGATCCAAATAATCGAGCTGCAGGCGATTGAAAGATCGCTCGAATTGCGCCTTTGCCCCCTCATAATTGGCATCCTGCAACCAAAGTTTACTCGTCACAAACAACTCATGACGCAGTAATCCGCTTTGTTTTAATGCGTTGCCCACTGGTATTTCATTTTGATATGACGCGGCGGTATCTATCAGGCGATAGCCTGACGAAATGGCTTCCTGCATGGCAAGCTCGCATTCAGCAGGGTGAGTTATCTGGTATACGCCGAATCCCAACAGCGGCATAGCAATGCCGTTATTTAATGTTTTACTTTGCAACGCTTATTCCTCAGGTTTTCTCCGCAGATGGTGCTGGGCTTAGTGCCCGTTCTCCCCTGCGATAGGCCACTTTTTACGTCGGGGGGAAAGAGAGGATACGTGAGCCGACGTCAGAAAATTAGGGGGGGGAAATGCGCACGCGTTTATGAGTTGCATTCATTAATCGTTTAAAACCGCCATCTACCTTGGCCGAGCTTTGCCGACGCTTACGTACGCACTTAAAGCGCTAGTAGCCCGGGTTACTGCAAGCGCTAACTTGCGGATCGTTAGTGCGCTTGTTATCTTTGTCCGCCTTAGTAACTGAATCGCTACAGCTAGCCGGATAGGTATGCTTACCCTCAGACACTTCAATCGCGCCAAGAATGCGGCGCTGCGCCAGTTGAAATTCCGATTGCTGAATACCTGGCTGAATATGACATGCCGTCCGAGGACGTGGGCACCTAACCAGATCAAACGGATCCTGCTTTTGCGGCTGGACGATAAAATCGGTGATATGGTCATTACCACAGGTACCATTCGGCAACTGGCCGACAATGGCTATCACATCTCGGTCCTTACCGGTCCGGTGTGTCAGACATTGCTGGCGTGTAACGATGCGGTACAACACACTTATCGCTACGATAAACGGATGAATCACCCCGGATAAATTAGAGTCTATACTTTAAAAGTGGAGGTCTCTATGACAACGACCAAACGTTACTCTCCGGAAGTCCGTGAACGGGCAGTTAATCTAGTGCTGGAAACTCAGCATGAGCA
>NZ_FRDB01000183.1 GCF_900143145.1 Candidatus Sodalis sp. SoCistrobi | reverse complement strand
CGGCGACTCCTACGATAATGCGATGGCAGAGAGTATCAACGGGTTGTACAAAACGGAGGTTATCCACCGCGGGAGCTGGAAAAACCGGACGGAAGTGGAGTTGGCCACGCTGGACTGGGTGGACTGGGTGGACTGGTACAACAACAGAAGGCTGCTCGGGCGGCTGGGTTACATCCCTCCTACTGAAGCCGAAATGAACTATTACGCTTTGCAATTAGCATCAGAGGAAGCGGCGTAGTATTGCCAAAATTACTCTCTAATAAACTCGGGGTTATTCAGCCAAGGACCACGGCGAAGGCGGTATGCTGGTCGGCAGCCCGCTTCAGGGTAAAGTGATGTTGGTGGATGACGTTATCACTGCCGGTACCGCTATTCGCGAGTCGATGGCGATTATCGCCGCCCATCAGGCAACCCTTGCCGGTGTGATGATTTCGCTGGACAGACAGGAAAAAGGACGCGGTGAGATATCCGCTATTCAGGAAGTGGAGCGGGATTATCACTGCCGGGTCCTGGCCATCATTACCCTTGCAGATTTGATCGCTTATCTGGAGGTAAAAGGCGAAATGGCCGGCCCCTCTCGCCGCGGTCCGTGCTTATCAACAGCAATACGGCATCTGAGCCGGACGGGGGAGACAGGCGGCCCGCGGTGAGGCCGGTCAGTGAAGAAGGGTCATTACCAAGCGGTGGCGTGCCGTTATCCACCGCATCGCGGCGCTCAATGTAGCTGCGCTACCAGAAGCGGCCAGCGTTGCTCAAACTCCTGCGTGGGGCGATATTTGAACTCGGTGCGCACAAAGCGCGACAGCATCCCTTCGCAAAAGGCCAACAGCTGGCTGGCGAGCAGCGTCTCATCTTGCTCAAACGCTTCACCCTCACGCAGTTTGCGCTCGCGCAATACCTGGCGTAGCTGAACCTCGATACGTTCATACAGCTGGTTGATGCGGCCCTGAAGCCTGTCTTGTTCAAACATCAGCGCATGACCGCTCATGATACGCGTAAGTCCCGGATTACGTTCTGCGAAGCCCAAAAGTAACAACAATATCAGACGAAGCCGATTCAGGGTTTCTTTCTCATCCTGTAGGATCAAATTTATCCGGCTAATCAGGCTGTCCTCAATAAATTCGATCAGGCTGTCGAACATCCGGGTTTTGCTGGGAAAGTGGCGGTAAAGTGCGGCTTCCGAAACGCCAACATTGGCCGCCAGTTTTGCGGTGGTGATACGTTGGCTGCCGTCGCTGGATTCAAGCATCTGCGCCAATGCCTGTAAAATTTCCTCGCGGCGGTTGCGTTTCGTATTCTCTTTTTCTGCCATGCTGAATGGGTCCCTGAGTCATCATTGTCAATAATGGTTAAGCACCCGGCATCGGCCATAGCGCACGGCGTTATGGCGTTGATGGATTTATTGTCGATGCCGGGTAATGGGCCGAATCGTCAGGGGCTATTGTCGCCCGGAGTGGCCGAAGCCCCCCTCGCCGCGTTCGCTGGTATCGAAGGCGTCCACCAGATTGAATTCCGCCTGCACTACCGGCACAAAGACCATCTGCGCCATGCGTTCCCCGGGTTCAACGGTGAAAATGTCCTGGCCGCGGTTCCATACCGACACCATCAGCGGCCCCTGGTAGTCGGAGTCAATCAGACCCACCAGATTGCCCAGTACGATACCGTGCTTATGGCCCAGCCCGGAACGCGGCAGGATCACCGCCGCCAGATTGGCATCGGCAATGTGTATCGCCAACCCGGTCGGGACCAGGGTGGTTTCCCCCGGCGCCAGGACCACTGGCTCATCGATACAGGCGCGTAAATCCAGACCGGCGGAGCCCGTAGTGGCGTAAGCCGGCAGCGGGAAACGATCGCCAATGCGGCGGTCCAGGATCTTAACGTCGATTTTTTTCATCATAACGGCTGACAATCTCGTCAATTAGTTGTTGAGCGAGCAGTGATTTATCGCTCAGAGGTAACAGGATTTCCCCGTCCTGCCAGAACAGATGCAACGCATTGTTGTCACTGTTAAACCCTTGGCCGGTCCGGGAAACGTCATTGGCGCAAATCAAATCCATCTGCTTGTTGATACGCTTTTGCCGGGCGTATTCTTCCATATTGTGGGTTTCGGCGGCAAATCCGACGACGTAAGGCCGGTGTTCGGTTAACGCACCCACGGCTGCCACAATATCAGGATTTTTAATCAGGGTGATCATCAGGTCATCGCCCTGTTTTTTGATTTTTTCCGGTGAAAAGCGGCTGGCGCGGTAATCCGCCACCGCCGCACAGCCGATGAAGATGTGCTGCTGCGCGATGGTACGCATCACCGCATCTTGCATTTCAAGCGCGCTGGTCACGTCTATACGTACCACGCTGGCAGGGGTTGGCAGAGAAACCGGGCCCGCTATCAAGGTTACCCGTGCGCCTTTGGCCGCCGCGGCGCGGGCGATGGCGAAGCCAATTTTGCCCGAGCTGTGATTACTGAGGAAACGTACCGGATCCAGCGCTTCCCGTGTCGGCCCGGCGGTTAGCATGATATTGAGATGGCTCAGCGAGCGATCGGGGGTGAAATGCTGCGCCACGTGGTCCACCAGCACCAGCGGATCGGGCATGCGCCCCGGACCGATATCACCGCAGGCCTGGCTGCCGTTGTCCGGTCCCCACAGCAGCACGCCCCGTCCGCCAAGCGTGGCCAGGTTCGCCTGCGTGGCCGCCGCCCGGTACATTTGCTGGTTCATGGCCGGTGCCGCTGCGACGGGGGCCTCCGTCGCCAGGCACAGGGTGGTGAGCAGATCGTTGGCCAATCCCCCAGCCAGGCGCGCCAGCAGATCGGCGGTGGCGGGCGCCAGCAGCACCAGATCGGCCCACTTTGCCAGCTCGATATGGCCCATCGCCGCCTCGGCGGCAGGATCCAAAAGATCGTCCGCTACTGGATAGCCCGATACCGCCTGCAGGCTTAGCGGGGTAATAAACGCCTTCGCCGCTGCCGTCATGACCACGCGCACCTCGGCGCCCCTTTCACGCAAACGGCGCACCAGTTCGGGGGCCTTGTAGGCGGCGATACCGCCGCTTACGCCCAGTACAATGTGTTTACCGGCCAGTCCCGTCATCTTGTATGTCCCGATGAAAATATGGTTACAGGCATTTTATCATAACCCTCCGCGCCACGGTCATTTGTCTGTTTACGGCCTTTTTGGAATCGTGATTCGACTTTTTATTGCGCCACATCGAACGACTGCGTCGCCGCTGGCATTATACAACCAGCGATGGACGGTGCCCGGGGAGGAGCAGGCGGTGGAGAAAGCAAGTAAGAAAATCTGGCCATCAACGCTGGCGCCGCGTGAGAAGCTGATCGCGCTCGGTCCCGACGCGCTGACGGACATTGAATTGCTGGCGCTGTTCTTACGCACCGGCACCCGCGGCAAGCATGTACTGCAGTTCGCGGAGGAACTGCTGGCGGAGTTCGGCTCGTTCGATAAATTAATGACCGCCGATCATCAGACCCTCAGCGCCACGCATGGACTGGGCGTCTCAAAATGTACGCAATTGCGGGCGATTGGTGAAATGGCGCAGCGCATTTTTCGTTCGCATCTGATGCGTGAAGATGCGATGACCAGCCCGATAATGGCCCGGCGTTACCTGCAGCAGATTCTGGTGTGCCGGGAAAGAGAGGTGTTTGTGGTCATGTTTCTCGACAACCGCAATCGTCTTATCAACCATCAGGAGTTGTTTCAAGGTACCGTCAACAGCGTAGAGGTCCATCCGCGGGAAATCGTTCGCGCGGCGCTCAAGATCAATGCGGCGGCGATTATTTTGGCGCACAATCATCCCTCTGGTAACGCCGAGCCGAGTCGCGCCGACCGCGAGGTGACGGCAAGGGTGGTCAAAGCCTGCCTGTTTCTCGATATCCGGGTGCTGGACCATCTGGTTATTGGCGCGGGTGAAATGGTTTCTTTTGCCGAAAAAGGCTGGCTGTGAGCGTTTTTCCCGCGATCCTGCGGGATCTTTAGCCGTGCGGGACTTGAGCAGTTGCGCGTCAAAGCGTATACTACGCCACCTTTGAGAATCTTGGGTGTAGCGTTGAGAGCCTATCTCAGCAGAGTCTCTCTGTTGAACGTCTCTCCTCAGTGAAGAAGATGCTGAGATGGGCTCTAAAGCCTGACGAGGCGGCTACCACCTTTCTTAGAGCTCGAGCTGATTTGATTTTTGGAGAATAGACATGTCCCGAGTCTGCCAAGTTACTGGCAAGCGCCCGGTGAGCGGCAACAACCGCTCCCACGCAATGAATGCGACCAAACGCCGTTTTCTGCCTAACCTGCACTCTCACCGTTTTTGGGTTGAGAGCGAAAAACGCTTTGTCACGCTGCGCGTATCTGCTAAAGGTATGCGTGTAATTGATAAGAAGGGCATCGAAACGGTTTTGGCCGATCTCCGTGTCCGCGGTGAGAAGTATTAAGGTAAGGAACTGAATCATGGCTAAGGGTGTTCGCGAGAAGATCAAGCTGGTTTCTTCTGCTGGTACTAGTCACTTCTATACCACCACGAAGAACAAGCGTACCAAACCTGAAAAGATGGAATTGAAAAAATTCGATCCGGTAGTACGCCAGCATGTGATTTACAAAGAAGCCAAAATCAAATAATTTTGGCGACTGGCTAAAAACCCGGCTTCGGCCGGGTTTTTTTATGGGTCGCCGGGCGTGCTATTCTCGGCCGGCGGACATCCCGCTGACAGGGAGCATCAGATGCCGGAATTACCGGAAGTGGAAACCAGCCGCCGGGGGATTGAACCTTGGCTAGCGGGGCAGACCATCCTGCGGGCGGAGGTGCGCAATGCGCGGCTGCGCTGGCCGGTGGACCAAGAAATCATCGCGCTGCGGGACCAGCGGGTGCTGAGCGTACAGCGCCGGGCGAAATATCTGCTGTTGGAGCTGGAGAAGGGCTGGATCATTATCCACCTCGGCATGTCGGGACGTTTGCGCGTGCTGCCGCAGCCGCAGCCGCCGGAAAAGCACGACCATGTTGATTTGGTTATCAGCAACGGCTGCATCATCCGCTACACCGATCCCCGGCGCTTCGGCGCCTGGCTATGGAGCGATGATCTGCGCACCAGTCGGGTGCTGGCCCACCTGGGGCCTGAGCCGCTGAGCGATACGTTCGATGGCCGCTGGCTGTACCAAAAGTCGCGCAATAAACGCACGTCAATCAAACCGTGGCTGATGGATAACACGCTGGTGGTTGGCGTCGGTAATATTTACGCCAGCGAATCCCTGTTTGTCGCCGGTATTCTGCCCGGCCGCGCCGCCGGTTCATTGAGCGAAGAAGAGGCGGGATTGTTGGCTGAGAGTATCAAGGCGGTGCTGCTGCGCTCCATTGAGCAAGGCGGCACCACGCTGCGGGATTTTCTGCAGTCCGACGGCAAGCCGGGCTATTTTGTGCAGGAGCTTCAGGTTTACGGCCGGGGGGGCGAAGCCTGCCGGGTCTGTGGGACGCCAATACAGCTAGCCAAGCACGGCCAGCGCAGCACCTTTTTCTGTCCTGCATGCCAACACTAAAAGCATAGGTATCTACACATTTATCGTGATACCTGTTATTACTTTGCAGAATGATTTCAACCTATCTGTTGGCGGGATTGACTCTCGCCTTACCCGCCGATATCAGACGTTGGTTAAACAGCATATGACGCCCGCGGCTCTTCTTGCTTCTGCGGTTAAAGACCTCGCAAGTGCTCAAAAATCAACTTTCGCAACTACCCAAGCTGTCTGGCGTTTTCTGAATAATAAGCGAATTAG
>NZ_FRDB01000321.1 GCF_900143145.1 Candidatus Sodalis sp. SoCistrobi | reverse complement strand
TTTTTCAGCGCCGTAAATGGCGATAGTACACGTCGGTTTCACTTCATTTACAACCCCACCGGCTGCCTATTTCAGCCCGCTAACCCTTGGCATATAAGTCGTTGCGGACTTGTGTATAACGAGGTGGGTTAGGCCTGATATTAGTGGTTGCGGTCTATTTTTCCCTTAGTAACATTTGGGGCGGCGACGCGGGGGAAACCGTCTCCACGCTGACCCACGGCGTTTACCTGCTTATCTTCACGTTACTCGGCTCGCTGGCGCTGCAAAATTCCAGTCGTCATAGGGTAATGTTCGCGGCGATCGCCGGCGTTACCGTGCTGTCGGTGTTTACCCTCGCCACCGACGCCAGTAAAGTCATTTATCTGCGCAAAGTCTCCGATTTCAATCCCGGACCCGACAATGTGATTGACCTGGCCGGCTATTGCGCCATCGCTATTATGTTGAGCATGATCATTGCCCGGGAACGGCGCCGCGTCACCTATCTCCTGCTGGCGGTCATCCCGGCGGTGATGCTGGTAATGACGCAAAGCCGCGGTCCTTTACTGGCTCTGGTGCTGGTCGTACTGGCAACGCTGCGCTGGCGGCGACCCGCCCCCAGCGCGTTATGGCTTGGCGCGCTGCTGATGCTGCTGGCGGCGCTCATGCTGATCTTTACCCCGGTCGGCGATCTGTTGTTGATGCGTTTTGAGAGCATGAGCAATGAATCAGGTTTGCGCATCAGTATCTGGCACCATGTTCTGGCGGAAGTGGGTCTGCGGCCCTGGTTGGGATTGGGTTTCAATCACGAGTTGAATTTCATCAATTACGATGGCACGCACATCAGCACCGCTCACAGCGTTTACCTCGGCACGCTGTACAAAGGCGGCGCCATCGGCCTGGCGCTACTGGCGCTACTGGCGTTACTGCTGGGCTACGGTTTGTTTTGCGCTCTGCGCGCCTTTAGAGCATAGGTATCTACACATCAGGGAGGAGGCTTAAGAGCAACTCTCGCTAAATGAGTAAGTTCTTCCAGACTATATTCCGATAATAATTTTAGTGTATTCAACAAGATGGATAGGCCAGCGAGCAGAGCAGGAGCGCTCTCTCTGCGGCCTCGCTTTTGCTGTCGTCCTGACAAGCGACATATCAGCTGGCGGGCTGCCGCATTTTCTTCTCCTTCAGCGCGTTGCAGCCGCCATACCAGAACAGCAGCCATACTGGCTATTAACAACCTGCGTAGTACGGCTGGCGCGCTGCGCTGAAGCCATGTTTCTACGTCATGTCCGGCACCTTTCAGCAACTTAAAAAATGATTCAATATTCCAGCGCCAGTAATACCAACGAGCTACTTCCTCGCAGGTGATCTCGCTGCAAACGTTTGTAAGCAGCGTCCAGCGTCCCACCACATTACCGAGATCATCCGTAAGCCGAACAACAACCAATCTGACCGTCAGAGGCTCTCCAGGTTGGATTTTTATGCGGCGGCCGGTTTCTTTATCTTTACGCTTCTGCTGCGCAGCTCGGGTTATGACTATCGAGGTTTCACTGATTTCCATATCAGCTTTTTTCCCTTTCCAGTCTACCTGTCCGCATCCGTTGTATGGCAGAAGAGCAGCAATCTCACCAATTTTCAATGAATTACCTTGCCACTCTGCACCATGTCCTTCTTTTCCTCGGATAAGCCAGCATATTCCTTGAGTACTCAACGTCCGCATATGTCCAATAGAGTCACCCTCTCTATCAATTATATGAATCAGCTTTTTACCTATATTAAGCGATTCCACACGGGCAATATCGGTCGTCAAGGCGTCCATATGTGTCTGCCGTTCGGACAGTCCTTCCGCCAACGTTGAATGACAACCGGTTGCATCGGTAAGTGTCTGAGATAGAGGCGCTATTGGCAAACCCGTGCCAGCATCAACCAGCAAGCTGCTTTGAAGTTCATATCCAACATCGCCACCGTGCGTCATTTTTAAGCGTCCGTATTTGGCATGATGGTAAAGAAATTGTAAACGTGACCAATCATGAACAACGAGAGCGTATGGATGCGGGCTAAGCGAAATTTGCTCAAGTGCTAGCGAAATAATTGGCTCATTGAGTTGACTGAAGCTAATTCGCTTATTATTCAGAAAACGCCAGACAGCTTGGGTAGTTGCGAAAGTTGATTTTTGAGCACTTGCGAGGTCTTTAACCGCAGAAGCAAGAAGAGCCGCGGGCGTCATATGCTGTTTAACCAGCGTCTGATATCGGCGGGTAAGGCGAGAGTCAATCCCGCCAACAGATAGGTTGAAATCATTCTGCAAAGTAATAACAGGTATCACGATAAATGTGTAGATACCTATG
>NZ_FRDB01000142.1 GCF_900143145.1 Candidatus Sodalis sp. SoCistrobi | reverse complement strand
TCATATGCTGTTTAACCAGCGTCTGATATCGGCGGGTAAGGCGAGAGTCAATCCCGCCAACAGATAGGTTGAAATCATTCTGCAAAGTAATAACAGGTATCACGATAAATGTGTAGATACCTATGCCTTCACGGAGCGCCAACAGGCGGAATCGATGCTGAACACGCTTACGGAAAAAGCCCGCGCGGTGGAATCCGATCCTTGTCAAATCGACGCCAGCATTGAACCGCAGGATAACGGTTTTGTGCTGGACGCGGACTTTACCTTTTGCTGTCAGGCGGAAACACTGATTTTCCAACTGGGTCTGCGTTAACCCTTTTATCTGCCCCGCGCGCGCTCGTACGGTGCGGTGGGGTACCGTTTTTGTTCCGCGATAAGAATATTCCCACGGTGTTTATGCACCATTCGGCTAACATGTGGTCTTAGCCTAATAATCATCGCAAATCGCGGTTCGTTTTCCGACCAGAAAACGCAGCCCGAGTGCGAATGGCCCTGCGCATTATATTGACTCCCGGGGTAGAGTTGATGTAAAAAAACAGCGTTTTGGTCAGATGTGACTTCTCGTCTGACACGGTCGTGATACCGCCACCGCAGGTGGTGGAAAGCGCGACCTGTGCGTCAGTGGAAGGCTGCGGGAGCTCCCCGGCTGACCGGGCGCGATTTTCCCCAACAACAACGGTGTATTATGCAAGTTCTAATTATGCGGCACGGCGATGCTGTTTCCGAGGCCGCGAGCGATGCGGAAAGACCCCTGACCGATCGGGGCCGTGATGAATCCGGCCTGATGGCGCGCTGGCTTAGCGGCCAGGTGGCGGACATTGATCGGGTGTTGGTCAGTCCCTATCTGCGCGCCCGGCAAACGCTCGATACCCTGCAAGCGTATCTGGTGTTACCGGACGGCCATGAAGTGCTACCGGAACTGACGCCGGGCGGCGATGCCGGGTTGGTAAGCTGCTACCTGCAGGCGCTGGCGAATGAGGGCGTAAATCGGGTACTGGTCATCTCCCATTTGCCGTTGGTGGGATACCTTGTGGCGGACTTATGCCCCGAAGAGCAGCCGCCGATGTTCGCCACTTCCGCCGTGGCGGGCGTTGATCTGGACGCCGTCAGCGGCAGCGGCACGTTGCGCTGGCAAGTGGGGCCGACACAATTGCTGTCGAAAGTCTGAACGGCTGACACCTCGGCTTTGGCGCAGGGCGGAGGATGTTCCTGCGCTAAATCACCTCCGCTCCCGTAGCAACCCCATAGCCGCTATAGCCAACGGGTGCTTGCGGAGTGAACCTGCCTTGTTCCCGTTACTCATGTCGCTGACACTGCGCCTGTGTTCCGTCCCCCTATGCGCCTTGCTTGTCGGTTTATCTCTAAACGCGCTTTATAGGAAGTAGGGTAGCGCATCCCCCCTCTCGAAATTGGTTTGGGGATTCTTCAAGCTTGTGCCTGTCAGTGTCTCGGTTTAAAAAAGATCCATATTGAAGCTAACTCCTGATGTCAGGCAGCCAGTAGGGAGAGGGCGATGTCGCTGCTTAAATTGACGCTCTTCATTTGGCTGTACGATCTATTATCCCGCAGTATCACATCGAAAAGCGCTCTTGCGATCATCACCGTTCTCATTGCGCTTTTGACGTCGTGCTGGTATCCCGTGGTCGCCAACAAAAATCTTAATCTCAGTATTCATATCACTTTTCACCGCGATAGGGATTTTAATCGCGAAATCCTGGCGTTAATGCAGCAAAACCATATCTATCGCATTTACGGTGGCGACTTTTGGGGGATAGTGCCGCTGAATGCCATTGACAATCGGGTCAACGCGGGTGAACTTGCTATCAACGGCGATAACGTGGTGCCGCGCCATTGGCTGTCGCGTCCCAGTTGGTTTTGCGCGTCAGGCGAGGTGTTCTACGCTCTTAACCAGACTGTCGAGGCAGACCGGTTGATAAAAGATCGGATCGCGGCTCGCCAAGGTGAATTGCTCCTGACCAAAGGGGATGTGACGATTTGGAAAGGACCGGTGATTTGGAAAAATGACCGGCCTTGCGTAAACTAGGCTTTGTCTCGGCTTGGGCGCGCTAATTCCTGCGCCCGAGCCCTGCGAAGCAGGATCTTGGCAATACCTTAGAGGCGCGAACGGCGCGCCGTTTCGGCGACTGGACCGCCCAAACGGCCCCCATCAAGACGCCAATTCCACCAGAATTAACAGCGCCGCACTCCCGCCAAATTCCTTCGGCGCCTGATGAAAACCTTTGACGTCAGGATGCTGCGCCAGCCACAGCGGCGTCTGCTGTTTCAGGATATGTTTGCCGTGCCCGTGCATCACGCAGGCGCAATGCACATGTTCACGCCGGCAGGCGGCCATCAGCGCGCCCAATTCTTGCTTGGCCTCCGCCTGCGTCAGCCCGTGCAGATCCAAAAACAGCTCGGGTGTGTAATCGCCGCGCCGCAGCTTTTTCACCTCATAAGGACTGACGCCCGGCCGCACATAACGGGGCGGCCCCTCCTCCTGAAGCAGTGGCTGAAATTCGTCGGAAAAGTAGACGCTGGCATCCACCTGTTCCTGTATTAACCGTCGCGGCGGCAGGGCGGTTTTGGCGCGCCGCGGCGGGGACGGTTTTACCCGGTCCTGCGGCAGCGGCTTGGCGCCCACCACCGTTTGCCTGAACAGCTGCAGATCATCCTCCGCCAGTGTAAATCGTTTCTTCATTGTCTGCTCTGCGCCTCGCGTTTTATTTAGTTTACCCTTTCCTTATCGATGACGGCGAAAAAATCTGGTGCCGAGGTCCTCAAAGACGCACTGGCTGCTGCTTTGTCGGTCACTTCATGGCACACTAGCGCCTGTTGATGAGAGCGAAGGCCGCGGAGGGCTGATTGGACAAAATTTTTGTGGATGAAGCGGTAGCGGAAATGCATACCATTCAGGATATGCTGCGCTGGACAGTTAGCCGGTTTAACGCTGCGCAAATCTATTACGGCCACGGTACCGACAATCCCTGGGATGAGGCACAGCAGCTGGTGTTGACCAGCTTGTTTCTGCCGCTGGATCTGCCGCCGGAGATGCATGGCGCGCGCCTGACCTCCAGCGAGCGTGCGCGGGTGGTCGAGCGCGTTATCCGCCGTGTGAACGAACGCATCCCCGTGCCGTATTTGACCAATAAGGCCTGGTTTTGTGGTCTGGAGTTTTATGTCGATGAACGGGTGCTTATCCCGCGTTCCCCGATTGGCGAGCTGATTACCGAACATTTTCGCGATTTGCTGCCGCATCCGCCGGCGCATATCCTTGATATGTGTACCGGCAGTGGCTGTATTGCTGTCGCCTGCGCCTATGCCTATGCCTATCCCTATCCCGAGGCGGAAGTGGACGCGGTGGATATTGCCCCCGGCGTGCTGGCGGTGGCGGAGCACAATATACAGGCGCATGGCGTTGAGCAGCGGGTAACCCCGATTCGCTCCGATTTATTCCGTGAACTAACGCCGCTGGCCTATGACGCGATTATTACCAATCCTCCTTACGTGGATGAAGAGGATATGAACGATTTGCCGGCGGAGTTTCATGCGGAACCGGTGCTCGGTCTGGCCGCCGGCAGCGACGGTCTTAAGCTGGTACGACGTATTCTTGCCTGCGCGCCCGATTACCTTAGCGAAGATGGCGTGCTGATTTGCGAAGTGGGCAACAGTATGGTGCATTTGGTAGCCCAATATCCGCAGGTGCCGTTCCGCTGGCTGGAATTTGCCCACGGCGGCGACGGTGTTTTTATGCTAACGCGTCAGCAATTGGTGGCCTGCGGTGACCTTTTCAAGCTGTATCGTGATTAAAATGCCCGGTCAGACCGCGAAGCCCGCGTGGCGCAGTGGAGTGTGTCTCTTAATTATCAGGAATGGGTAAGGAGTTCCGATGGCAGGGAACAGTATTGGACAATTTTTCCGCGTGACCACCTTCGGTGAATCCCACGGCCCGGCGCTGGGCGGGATCGTCGACGGCGTCCCGCCGGGTATCCCCCTTTGCGAGGAAGATTTGCAGCACGACCTTGACCGCCGGCGGCCAGGGACATCGCGTTATACTACGCAGCGGCGCGAGCCGGATCGTGTGAAAATTCTCTCTGGCGTGTTTGAGGGCGTCACCACCGGCACCAGCATCGGGCTGCTTATCGAGAATACCGATCAACGCTCGCAGGATTACAGCGCCATCAAGGATCTCTACCGTCCCGGTCACGCCGATTACACCTATGATCAGAAGTATGGCCGACGCGACTACCGCGGCGGCGGCCGATCTTCGGCGCGTGAAACGGCGATGCGCGTTGCCGCCGGCGCTATCGCCAAGAAATACCTGGCGCAGCAGTGCGGGGTGCGGGTGCGGGGTTATTTGGCGCAAATGGGCGCTATCCACTGCGAGCTGAAAGACTGGGCGCAGGTGGAGCAAAACCCGTTCTTCTGCCCCGATGTCGACCGTCTGGAGGCGCTGGATGCGCTAATGCGCGATTTGAAGAAAGCGGGAGATTCCATCGGCGCCAGGGTGACGGTGGTGGCGGAAAATCTGCCCGCCGGACTCGGCGAGCCGGTATTTGATCGCCTCGATGCCGATCTGGCCCATGCGCTGATGAGCATCAACGCGGTGAAAGGGGTGGAAATCGGCGATGGCTTTGCGGTTATCGGCAAGCGCGGCAGCGAAAACCGCGACGAAATGACCCCCGCAGGCTTTCAAAGCAATCACGCCGGCGGCATTCTCGGCGGCATCAGTAGCGGCCAGCCGGTTATCGCCCATCTCGCCCTGAAGCCTACCTCCAGCATCATGGTGCCCGGCCGGACGGTAAACCGCAGCGGCGACGCGGTAGAGATGGTCACCCGCGGCCGGCACGATCCCTGCGTTGGCATCCGGGCGGTACCGATCGCCGAAGCCATGATGGCTATCGTGCTGATGGATCATTTCTTGCGCCAGCGTGCGCAGTGCGCGGACGTCGTTGCGGCGGCGCCGATAAGGTGATGGCAATGCGTAGAGTAGTCATCGGTTGTCTGGCGCTGGCGGCATTTTGCGCGGGGGCCGCGCAGACGCCGTGGCAAAAAATCGCCCATCCGATCGCCGGCGCGCCCAGCGCCATCGGTAGCTTCGCCAATGGTTGCATTATCGGGGCCCAGCCATTGGCGTTGGAAGCAGGCAACTATCAGGTGTTGCGGCCGGATCAGCGGCGCTACTTTGGCCACCCCGATCTGCTGTTGTTTATTCAGCGCCTGAGCAATCAGGTGAAACATCTGGGGCTGGGTGAGGTGCTGGTAGGGGATATGGCGATGCCGGCCGGCGGCCGTTTTAGTAGCGGCCACGCCAGCCATCAGTCGGGGCTGGACGCGGATATCTGGTTGCAGACGCCACGCCAGCGCTGGAGCGCTTATCAGCTGCTTAAACCTCAGCCGCTGGATCTGGTGGCGGCCAACGGTCGCGGGGTGGTGCCGCGTCTGTGGCGCCCTGAAACCGCGGCGCTGATTAAATTGGCGGCGGAGGATGACCAGGTCACCCGTATTTTTGTCAATCCGGCCATCAAAAAACAGCTATGCCTGGATGCGGGCAGCGATCGCGATTGGCTGCGCAAAGTCCGGCCCTGGTTCGGGCACCGCGCCCATATGCATGTCCGGCTGCGCTGTCCGCCCGGCAGTCGCGAATGCGTCGACCAGCCGATACCGCCGCCGGGTGACGGTTGCGGCGCCGAGCTGGAAAGCTGGTTCCTGCCGGCCAAACCGGGGACCGGCGCACCGGTGAAAAAAACACCGCCGCCGCTGCCTGCCGCCTGTCAGGCGCTGCTTGACCGGCATCTGATAACACCCTGAGAAACGGACCGTCGCGCAAGCGTCACCGGGGCCAGTGATGGCCCCGCGTCTCGTCAGTAGAGAAAAGGATATGGACTGGTTAGTGATGTCGCCCTGGCTATTGGCAGGGCTGTTTTTCGTGGCGGTGCTGGCCGGGTTTATCGATACGCTGGCCGGCGGCGGCGGGCTTATCACCATTCCGGCGCTGCTGGCTGCGGGGTTGCCGCCGACCCAGGCGCTGGCGACCAATAAATTACAAAGCGTAGGCGGCAGCTTTTCCGCCAGTCTCTATTTTGTCCGGCGCGGGACGGTGAAGCTCGCCGGTCAAAAGCGCAATATCGTTATGACTTTGCTGGGATCGGCGGCGGGCGCCCTGCTTATTCAGCATGTGCGCGCCGACCTGCTGCGACAACTGTTGCCGCTGCTGGTGATCGCAATCGGTCTTTATTTCCTGCTGATGCCGCGTCTTGGCGCCGAGGATAGCAAGCGCCGGCTGTCCGGCTGGCCCTTCGCCCTGGTGGGCGGCGGCTGCGTCGGGTTTTACGACGGTTTCTTTGGTCCGGGCGCCGGTTCGTTTTACGCCCTGGCCTTTGTTATGCTATGCGGGTTTAACCTCGCCACCGCTACCGCACATGCCAAAGTGCTCAATTTTACCTCCAATTTTGGCGGCCTGATGCTGTTTGTCCTGTCGGGCAAAGTGATATGGGCGGTGGGACTGGTGATGCTGGCCGGGCAAATTCTGGGCGCACGGCTCGGCGCGCGCATGGTTTTAACGAAAGGGCAGCAGCTGATTCGGCCAATGATTGTGGCGGTGTCGCTGCTGATGAGTATCAAACTGATTTATGACAATCACGGTGCCGCTATTGCGCACTGGCTGGCCGTGTGGCTGTAAAGGTAAAGCATGTCCGTCCAAACTCACCATTATCAACAGTTAATTGATGTCTTCAACGGCTGTTTTGCCACCACGCAGAATACGCGGTTGGTGAAAGGCGATGACGAACCGCTCTATTTGCCCGCCGACGACGCGGCGCCCTATCATCGCATCATCTTCGCCCACGGCTATTACGCCAGCGCGCTGCATGAAATAGCGCACTGGTGTATTGCGGGCGCCCGCCGGCGGTTATTGGTTGATTTCGGTTACTGGTATTGCCCTGACGGGCGCGATGCCGACACCCAGGCGCGGTTCGAGCGCGCCGAAATCAAGCCGCAGGCGCTGGAGTGGATGTTTTGCGTTGCCGCCGGCTTCCCCTTTAACGTCAGCTGCGATAATCTCAGTGGAGAGTGTGAGCCTGATCGCATTTTATTCCAGCGGCAGGTGCATGCGCAGGTCATGTTGAACCTGGAAAACGGGGTAGGACCCCGCCCGGCGACATTGATACAAGCGCTGCATCGGTTTTACGCAACGCCACCGCTGGCGCGGGATCAGTTTCTCTGTCTATCAGATCTTAACGAATAGCAGTACCACATCATCAAGAGGATGAGTATGATCGCGGATTTTGAAGCGCGCATTCTGGCGCAGATCGACGAGATGGTCGAGCATGCCAGTGACGATGAACTGTTCGCCGGCGGCTATCTGCGCGGTCATTTGACGCTGGCGGTAGCGGACCGAGCTGAACGGCGAACATACCCTGGAGGCGCTGCATAGCCGGGTTCAGGAGAGCCTTGACCGGGCTATCAGAAAAGGGGAGCTGTCGCCGCCGGATCAAATTCTAGTTAAATCGATGTGGCAAACGCTTTATCAGCGCGCCGCCGACTGAGCCGCACCAGCGCCAGGATAGAGCACGGCAGAGGCGGAGTTGTTATGCGCTTAGTGCTTCATGCCAAAGGCGGCGGCAGGATGCGCTGGGCTATCGAGGCGGCCCGTGAAGGCATAGGTATCTACACATTTATCGTGATACCTGTTATTACTTTGCAGAATGATTTCAACCTATCTGTTGGCGGGATTGACTCTCGCCTTACCCGCCGATATCAGACGCTGGTTAAACAGCATATGA
>NZ_FRDB01000378.1 GCF_900143145.1 Candidatus Sodalis sp. SoCistrobi | reverse complement strand
TGCTCATGCTGAGTTTCCAGCACTAGATTAACTGCCCGTTCACGGACTTCCGGAGAGTAACGTTTGGTCGTTGTCATAGAGACCTCCACTTTTAAAGTATAGACTCTAATTTATCCGGGGTGATTCACCCAGCCGTAAACCCCGGTGAACACCAGCGTGAACACCAGCGTGCCAAATATTAGCAGGGGAAACGAGGACACGCCAAAGAAAGAGAGCAGCGCCAGGCCGATGGCGCACAGGTAGGCGGAGATCATATAGACTTCGCCATGGGCGAAATTAATCATGCCGATAATGCCATACACCATGGTATAGCCGATGGCGATAAGGCCATAAACGGCGCCCAGGGTTAAGCCGTTAAACATCTGCTGCCAAAAAAAATGCTTCCATAGATAAGCGGTCCCGTTTGGCCCAACAGAGCACCTGACGGCGCTCTGCGATGAAAGCGCCGGGCTTATCATGCCGGCGCGCCCCTGGATGTACTGCCGCGCGGTTAAGGCAACTGCTGATATTTCCCCTTATTATCCCATTGATAAACCACATAATCGGAGACTTTCAAATCCCCCTTGCTGTCCCAGCTTTTAGGACCCATTACAGTGTCCACCGAATGGGATTTCAACCAGTCGCTGGCTTTGGCGGAATCGCTGCCGCCGGTGGCTTTGAACGCGGCGGCAATCGCCTGTAGCGAGGCATAAGCGTAAAGGGTATATCCCTCCGGCTCGAACTTGCTGGCGCGGAAGGTTTCAATCACCGATTTTCCCGCCGGGATCAAGCGCGGGTCTTGTCCAAAGGTCATCAATACCCCATCGGTATATTGCGGGCCTCCCGCGGCGGTCACCAGCTCTTCGGTGACGATGCAGTCGCCGGAGAAAAACGTCGCCTTCACGCCCTGTTCACGCATTTGCCGCACCAGCGGCCCCGGCCTCGGGATGGCACCCGCCGAAATACACCACCTGCGGATCCACCGAGCGTATTTTGGTCACCAGCGCGTTGAAATCTTTTTCGCCGCGCGATAACCCTTCATACATCACTTCTTTCACGCCCGCTTTATTCAGCGCGGCCTTGGTGGCGTCCACCAGTCCCTGACCGTAGGTATCTTTGTCGTGAATAATCGCCACTTTGGTCGCTTTCAATTTGTCGATAATGTAGCTGGCGGCGATAACCCCCTGCTGATCGTCACGGCCGCACATACGAAACATAGTGAATCACCCCGGATAAATTAGAGTCTATACTTTAAAAGTGGAGGTCTCTATGACAACGACCAAACGTTACTCTCCGGAAGTCCGTGAACGGGCAGTTAATCTAGTGCTGGAAACTCAGCATGAGCA
>NZ_FRDB01000046.1 GCF_900143145.1 Candidatus Sodalis sp. SoCistrobi | reverse complement strand
CGGCGACTCCTACGATAATGCGATGGCAGAGAGTATCAACGGGTTGTACAAAACGGAGGTTATCCACCGCGGGAGCTGGAAAAACCGGACGGAAGTGGAGTTGGCCACGCTGGACTGGGTGGACTGGGTGGACTGGTACAACAACAGAAGGCTGCTCGGGCGGCTGGGTTACATCCCTCCTACTGAAGCCGAAATGAACTATTACGCTTTGCAATTAGCATCAGAGGAAGCGGCGTAGTATTGCCAAAATTACTCTCTAATAAACTCGGGGTTATTCAATCCGCCCAAGGCGCGCATTATTCAGATCGATATCGCGCCGGGCAGCCTGGGGGCCCATTGTGCTCTGGATATGGCGCTGCTGGGTGATATTAAATCCACCCTGGCGGTGCTGCTGCCGCGGCTGCAGGAAAAAACGGACCGGACATTTCTTGATAAGGCGCTGGCGCATTACCGCGACACCCGTCGCGACCTGGACGCGCTGGCGCAACCGAGCGGCGAGAAAGCGATCCATCCGCAATATGTGGCCCATGAAATCAGCCGCCTGGCGGCCCAGGATGCGATTTTTACCTGCGACGTCGGGACACCGACGGTCTGGGCGGCCCGCTATCTGACCATGAACGGCCGCCGTCGGCTGCTCGGCTCGTTTAATCACGGCTCGATGGCCAACGCCATGCCGCAGGCGCTGGGGGCTCAGGCCGCCTTTCCCGGCAGGCAGGTGATAGCGCTTTGCGGCGACGGCGGTTTCACTATGCTAATGGGGGACTTTTTGTCGCTGGCGCAGATGAAATTGCCGGTGAAAATCGTTATCTTTAATAATAGTGTGCTGGGTTTTGTGGCGATGGAAATGAAAGCCGGCGGCTATCTTACCGACGGCACCGATCTGCAAAATCCCGATTTTGCCGCCATCGCCCGCGCTGCGGGCATCAAAGGTTTGCGGGTGGAAAAATCCGCCGAACTGCCCGCCGCGCTGGCCGAGGCGTTCGCCCACGATGGCCCGGTGGTGGTGGACGTCGTCACCGCCAAAGAAGAACTGGCGATGCCGCCGCAAATAAAATTTGAGCAAGCCAAAGGCTTTAGCCTGTATATGCTCCGCGCCATTATCAATGGCCGTGGGGATGAAATCGTCGAGCTCGCCAAAACCAACTGGCTGCGTTAAGCGCCGGCCGGAATGCCGTTTCCCGGCGCCGGCCCGTTAATACAGCCGCAAGCCCACTACGCAGGATGGGATTCGTATGATTGATTTACGCAGTGATACCGTGACTTTGCCCACCGACGCCATGCGTCAGGCCATGGCCGCAGCCGACGTTGGCGATGATGTGTATGGTGACGATCCCACGGTCGCGGCGCTGGAGGCCGATGGCGCGCGGCTGGCAGCCAAAGAGGCCGCGCTGTTTTTCCCCAGCGGTACCCAGGCCAATCTGGTGGCGTTATTGACCCATTGTCAGCGCGGCGAAGAATATATCGTCGGGCAAAAGGCCCATAATTATTTGTTCGAGGCGGGCGGCGCCGCGGTGCTCGGCAGTATACAACCGCAGCCGCTGGATTTTGCCGACGACGCCACGCTGCCGCTCGACAAGGTGGCGGCCGCCATTAAACCGGACGATTTCCATTTCGCGCGCACGCGATTGCTCAGTCTGGAAAATACCCATAACGGCAAGGTCGTTCCCCAGGATTATCTGCGTCAGGCGTGGGCGTTGACCCGTGATCGGCAGCTGGCGCTGCATATCGACGGCGCGCGGATTTTTAACGCCGCGGTGGCGCAGGGCATTCCTTTAAGCGACATCAGCCAATACTGCGATACGCTGACTATCTGTCTTTCAAAAGGCTTGGGCGCTCCGGTAGGATCCCTTTTGTGCGGTAGCGAAGCCTACATCGCCACCGCCAGACGCTGGCGGAAAATGGTGGGCGGCGGTATGCGGCAGGCGGGGATCCTGGCCGCCGGCGCCCGCTACGCGCTAGAGCATCATGTTGCTCGCTTGCAAGAGGATCATGATAACGCCCGCTGGCTGGCGCAGCAGTTAGCTGAATTAGGCGTAGATATTGTCGCGCCGGGGGCGCAAACCAATATGCTGTTTATCCGCCAGCCCGCCGATTTGGCGGCCAGACTGGCGCCCTGGATGCGCGATCACGGTATTATTATCGCCTCTGACACCCTCACCCGGCTGGTCACGCATCTCAACGTTAGCCGTCAGGATCTGGCAAAGGTCGTCGACTGCTGGCGGACGTTTCTCGCCCACCATGACTCACTGGTCGCCGCCCCGTCTACCAGTGTCTATTTCCAATAACGACGCCCGCAAGACCGCGTCTGCTTTAGCATCGGGCGGGCCGCTGACGCGTTAGACGCCACCACGGGCACCCGTGTCTATTTCCAATAACGCCCGCAAGACCGCGTCTGTTTCAGCATCGGGCAGGCCGCGGTAATTGCGCGGGCCGCGGACGCGTTAGACGCCACCATGGGCACCCGTGTCTATTTCCAATAACGCCCGCAAGACCGCGTCTGTTTCAGCATCGGGCAGGCCGCGGTAATCCCGCGGCCGATAGTGCATCTGAAACGCCCGCAACGCCCGGCGCTGTAGCGCTTGGGGCATATCGGGCGTGACATCATAGCCCAGTTGCGCCATGCCGCGCAGTATCGGCGCCGCCGCCGCAGGCGCCTGCGGGTCGCGTCCGGCGAGAAAATAATTCACCCGCGCCGCCTGCGGCCAGACGCCAACCCCGGCGGCCGCCAGCTGCTGCCAGGGAAACAGCGGGCCGGGATCCTGTTTACGCCGCCAGGCGATGTCGCTGTGTCCCACCACATTAAACGGCGTGATGGCATGCCGGCGCAGAATATCCCGGCACAACGCCGTCACTACCGCTATCTGCTGCGGCGGCCAGGGCGCCCAGCGCAGGGTGCCGTCGGCGTCGCGCCGGTAACCGTCATTTTCGAGTTCGATGCCGATGGAGGTATCGTTGAGATGCGTGCGGCCACGCCAGTAACTCTCTCCCGCATGCCAGGCGCGACGCGATTCATCCACCAACTGTAGTACCGTCGGCGCCCGGCCGTCGCGCGGCGCGGGCACCAGGTAATGGGCACTGACCGGGCCCCGGGTCAGCGTGGTCAGAGAGCGATCGTAATCGTCCGCGGTATAATGCAGCACCAGTAGCGTAACGCGGTCATCCTGGCTGCGCGCCGGGTGCGAACGGTCCAAACGATAACCGCGCGGCGCACAGCCGGCCAGGGTGAGCAGCGCAATGAGCAGTATCAAACCCGGCCGGCGCCACGGCGCGCACGGGAATAAGAGCGACATAATGATCCTCGGTTGTCGAGCCTGGGCGATGTCGCGAACCCCGCCGACGGTAAAGTGCGCAATAGCACGGCGGGTGCTACAACCCCCTGATAATTCTCTATACTGTAGAAGAATGGGCTTTCTTTTACTTCACTTTTAAGGCCGACAATGAAAAAGACATCGCTGGTCCTGTTTCCAATAATGTTGACCCTCAGCGCCTGCAGCGCGGTCAAACCGGCCTATGATGATGTGGGCAGCCGTAGCGCCCCCTGCGTACAGGGCGGTCCCGATAGCGTGGCGCAGCAATTCTATGACCTGCGTTTGCAGCCGGGCAATCAGGGAAAACCCGATACCGCCACCCTGGCCCGCTATCGGCCCTATTTAAGTACCGCGCTCTATCATAGTCTGGCTGAGGATAGCCGCAGCGCGCAAAAACTGGCGCGTTTGCCGGTGATGGACATTTTCAGCGGCGATAGCCTCGGCCCGACGACGGTGGACGTGCATAGCGCTTCCCGGATCCCCAACACCGACGCCAAAAACATTCCGCTGCGGGTGGAGATGTCGCGACACCAAAACGGCGACCGGCCTGACATCGCCTGGCAGGCCGAAGTGCTGATGATACGTGAAGGCACCTGCTGGGTCGTGGACGACGTGCGCTATCTGGGCGCCGCGCCACCCGCTACCGCCGGCACGCTGCGCCAAACGCTGGAACTACACTGACACCCTCTGGCGTCCGAGGCCATCGCAGCGGCGCGCTGACGCCCTCTGGCGCCCGTCAACACCGAGGGAAGCGTGCTGACGCCGTATTGCGCCCCCGCGCCCATCACCAGCGGCGCGCTGACATCGTCTGGCGCCCGGCACCACCGAGCATAGCGTGCTGACGCCGTATTGCGCCCCCGCGCCCATCGCCAGCGGCGCACTGACATCGTCTGGCGCCCGGCACCACCGAGGGTAGCGTGCTGACGCCGTATTGCGCCCCCATGCCCATCGCCAGCGGCGCGTTAACGCCGTATTGCGCCCCTGCGCCCCTGCGCCCATCGCAGCGGCGCGCTGACGCCGTCTTTCTTCCCGAGCGCCATAGCGCTCATGCGACCGCCTGAAGCATAACCCGACGCAAACACCGCCGTGACTGCTGCTTTGCGCTGTAATTCGCATTATTATCTTCCTAATTGTAAATTTTCTACGCGGTGGATTGCATCGGCGCTAGTGCGACGTTACCATCTGCCCCCAATGGCTATTCAGTTTATTCGCATGAGTATTCAACTTAACCGCATCAACTGCTTTTATGGGGCGTATCAGGCGCTGTTCGATGTCACCCTGACCTGCCCGGCAGGTGAAACGCTGGTCTTGCTCGGCCCGAGCGGCGCCGGCAAAAGCTCGCTGCTGCGCGTGCTTAACCTGCTGGAAATGCCCCGCGACGGTGAACTGGATATCGCCGGTAATCATTTCGACTTCAGCCGCGCCCCGGACGTTAAGTCTATCCGCGCACTGCGCCAGAATGTCGGCATGGTGTTTCAGCAATACCATTTGTGGCCCCATTTAACGGTGCGCCAGAATCTGATTGAAGCCCCCTGCCGGGTTCGCGGGCTGGATCGCCCGACGGCCAACGCCCGCGCGGATAGATTACTCGAACGCCTGCGGCTGACTGATTACGCCGATCGTTTTCCGCTGCACCTGTCCGGCGGTCAGCAGCAACGGGTGGCTATCGCCCGGGCGCTGATGATGGAGCCGCAGGTGCTGTTATTCGATGAACCGACGGCGGCGCTGGATCCGGAAATCACCGCGCAAATCGTCAGTATCATCCGTGAGCTGGCGCAGACCGGCATCACTCAGGTGATTGTCACCCACGAGGTGGAGGTGGCGCGCAAGACCGCCAGCCGGGTGGTGTATATGGAAAACGGCCGCATTGTGGAACAGGGCGACGCCCGCCATTTCGCGCAACCGCAAACGTCCGCGTTTGCGCAATATCTATCGCATTAACCTTCCAGGGAATTGCTTAAAATGAATAAAACCGTCCTTGCCACGCTACTCGCCGTCCTGTCAACTGGCGTCAGCGCCGCGGAAACCGTGCGTTTCGCTACCGAGGCAACGTATGCGCCGTTTGAGTTTGTCGGCGCTGATAATAAAATCCAGGGCTTCGATATCGATCTGGCCAATGCGCTGTGCAAACAGATGCAGGCGGAGTGCACGTTTACCAATCAAGCGTTCGACAGCTTGATCCCCAGCCTGCGTTTTCGCCGCTTCGATGCCGTGATTTCCGGTATGGATATCACCCCGGACCGCCTTAAGCAAGTAGCGTTCACGCAGCCCTACTATGAAAACTCGGCTGTCTTTGTTGCCCAGAAGGGCAAATTCACCGATATGGAGTCCCTGGCCGGTAAGCGCATTGGGATGCAAAACGGTTCTACCCACCAGAAATACCTGATGGATAAGCACCCCGAAATCACCGCGGTGCCTTATGACAGTTACCAGAACGCCATTCTGGATCTGAAAAACGGCCGATTGGACAGCGTGTTTGGCGATACCGCCGTCGTCAACGAATGGCTGGTGAAGGACGCCGGCCTGGCGACCGTCGGCGACAAAGTCACCGATAAAGCCTATTTCGGCACCGGCCTGGGGATCGCCGTACGGCAAAATAACACGGCGCTGCTGGAGAAGTTCAACCAGGCGTTGGACAAGATAAGGCAGGACGGCACTTATCAGAGCCTGTATCAGAAATGGTTTAAGCAGTAAGTCACCTTGATGATGGAACTCATCCCCATCGCCACCGCCGCGGGGACGACACTCGCGCTGGCGCTGTGCGCGCTGGTCATCGGGCTTATTTTGGCCATGGGCTTCGCCGCGCTGGAATCGGTACGCTGGCGCTGGCTGGCGCTGACCGGTACTGCGCTGGTTACGCTGCTGCGCGGCCTGCCGGAAATTCTGGTGGTGCTGTTTATCTATTTCGGCGCCTCGCAATTGTTGGTCACGCTGGCGGACGGCATGCCCCTGCAACTGGGTTCGCTGCGCATTGCGCTCGCGCTGCCTATCGACAATTTCGACGTCAGTCCTTTTCTCTGTGGCGTGATTGCGTTGGCGCTATTGTACGCCGCCTACGCCTCGCAAACGCTGCGCGGGGCCCTGAAAGCTATTGCGCAGGGTCAGTGGGAGTCGGGGCAGGCGCTCGGGATGAGCAACGGCGCGACGTTTTTCCGGGTGATTTTGCCGCAAATGTGGCGTCACGCCCTGCCGGGGCTGGGGAATCAGTGGCTGGTATTGCTGAAGGACACGGCGCTGGTGTCGCTGATTAGCGTTAACGATTTGATGTTGCAAACCAAAAGCATTGTCAGCTTTACCCAACAGCCGTTTACCTGGTATTTGCTGGCGGCGGGCGTTTATCTGGTGATTACGCTGTTCAGCCAGGCGGTACTGCGCGCCTGCGAACGGCGCGCCACGCGCTTTGACAAGAGGGCATCCTGATGACCGGTTATCTACTGGCGCTGCTGCCCGGGCTGCCGGTCAGCCTGTCGCTCACGGCGGTTGCGGTGCTGGCGGCGCTGGTGCTGGCGCTGCTGTTTACCGTCATCCTCACGTTGCGTACGCCCGTAGTGGCGCCGCTGGTCACGGTCTATATTACGCTGTTTACCGGTACGCCGCTGTTGGTGCAGATCTTCCTCATCTACTACGGGCCGGGCCAATTCGCCGGCCTGCGCGCTATCCCCTGGCTCTGGTCGCTATTATCGCAGCCCTGGCTGTGCGCGATGATAGCCTTGGCGCTAAACAGCGCCGCCTACAGTACCCAGTTGTTCGCCGGTGCGATGCGCGCTATTCCCGACGGGCAGTGGCAATCCTGCGCGGCGCTCGGCATGAGCCGCGTGCAGTCGCTGCGGCTGCTGATGCCGTTTGCCATCAAGCGCGCCCTGTCCTCCTACTCCAACGAAGTGGTGCTGGTGTTCAAGAGCACTTCGCTGGCCTACACCATCACCCTGATGGACGTGATGGGACAGAGCCAACTCCTGTACGGCCGCACTTATGATGTGATGGTGTTCGGCGCGGCGGGAATTATTTATCTGTGCGTCAACGGCGTGCTGACGCTTTTGATGCGCAGGCTGGAGCGGCGGGCATTGCGCTTCGAGCAGCGCCATTGACGCGCGCGGCGTCCGGCACGGGTGCCTGCCCTTGCCGCGCCGCGGCAGCATTCATGGCTGCCTCGAAACGGGTGCGACCTGGGCGTCGAAGGTCGGCCACGTCACGCACGGTGAAACGCAAGGGCTCAACGTGCCTCCGAAGGTAAGCCCTATGACGCACGCTGAAACGCAACGGTTTGACCTGCCTCCGAGGTAAGCCACGTCACGCATGCTGAAACTTAACGGCGCAACCTGTGCCGAAGGTGAGACGTGACAGGCTCCTGGACCTTAGCCGGCGTCGCCCGGCGCGCAACGCTCTAGCAGCACCAGCGTTTCATAATGCGCGGTATGGGGAAACATATCGAACAGCCGAACGCGGCGCACCTGATAGTCGCACAGCGCGTCCAGATCGCGCATGAGCGTCGCGGCCTGGCAGCTGGAATAAAGGATCCAGCGCGGCGCCGTGGCGCTAAGCCAGTCGCACAGCTCGCGGCCAATGCCGCGCCGCGGCGGGTTAACCAGCACCAGATCCGGCACCGCGCCGTTTTGCACGGCAAACCGGGTAGAGTCCAACGCCTGAAAGGAGACGCCCTCCAGCCCCAGTTGCTGCGCCGACTGCCGCGCGCTGGCGATAGCCTCCGCGCTGATTTCAATGCCGGTGAGTTCCATGCCGGGACGACACAGGTGTAGACCGAAGCCGCCGACGCCGCAAAACAAATCCCAAAGCCGGGTCACCGGCAACGCGGCGACCCAATCCCGGGCGGTGGCATACAGCCCGGCGGCGACCTGCGGGTTAGTCTGAAAGAAACTTTGCGGCCGAATATACAGCGGCACGCCGTTGAGCCGCTCCTCCAGCGCACGCGCCGGCGTCAACAGGATTTCCCGCTCGCCTTCCAGCACCGCCATCGGCACCGGCTGCAGGTTAACCGAGATAACCTTCAACTACGGCAATCGCGCCTGCAACCAGGGCAACGCCGCCCGTAGCTGCGCCAGCTTAACTTCGGATCGCAGCACGAAGCGCAGCATCATGGCGCCATCGAGCCGGCTTTCCGTCAGCAGCAGGAACTTCAATTCGCCGCGCCGGCGCGCCACATGATAGGGGGTCAGACCCGCGCGCGGGATAAACTGTTTCAAGACGGCGAACACCGGCGCGAAGCTTGCCGGATACAGCGGGCAGGCGCACAAATCAACGCCGCCGTCGGCATCGGCAATGCCCAGCAGCGGCCGCTCCACGCTGCCGCTCACCACCATTTTGGCCTTATTGCGCATCCCCTGCGGCGCCGAGCCCATGGCCGGCTGCCAGCATGCCGCCGGCACATTGGGCAAAAGCGCCGCCAGCTGGCGCTGTTTTTCCGCAAGCTGCTGACCATAAGGCATGGCAAGCCACTGGCAAGAGCGGCAACGTTCGGTAGTGAAGAGATCGCAGTGCATGGGCGGTATCGGGTAGTGGCAAGCGTAACGGGGGCGCATTGTAGCACCGCCCCCGCGTCAAATCATCTATGGCGGGCAAAAAAGCGGCGGCTGGACGGGGCGCCGAACAGCAGCGCAATAATCAACAGATCCGGCAATTTCAGCATCAGAACCTGATAGCTGATTTGCCCGGCGGTATCACCCGGTAGCATAAACATCTCTGGATAAAAGCCGCGCCAGGTGGCGAAGAACAGATACAGGGCGCTCAAGATTTGGCAACCGAGGTAACACCAGCGGGTCCAGGGCACGGCGCGCATAACGCCAAAGCCGCAGCGGATTTCAATAAACACCATGGTCAAACTGGCCAGGAACAGCCCGGTCAAATCCCAGGCGCGGCTGCTATGGTTGACGAAACTGTGCATCCCGTTGACGCCGAACGCATTGAACAACAGCACCACGTCCAGGCAGCGAATGGTAATCAGCGCGATGCCGGCTATCATCACTGCCACCGGCGCGCCGACAGGCACCCGGATCCGGGGACGGGCACCCACGGTCGTGCTGTTTCTCAGTATCTCCGACATCGCCTTTCTCCTCCACGCTCACGCCGTTTGCCGCCGGCGCACCCCTAAAGAGTAGCAGCGATCCGGTCAATCAGCCACGCGCGGCGCGCTGGCGATCGCGCTGGTGCTGTTTTTCCTTACGGGACATCAACCACCAGGCTATCAGACCTATAACACCCACCACGCCCAGGATAAGCGTCGCCAGGGCATTGATCTCCGGGTTTACCCCCATGCGCACGCTGGAGAAAACCAGCATCGGTAGCGTCGTGGAGCCGGGACCGGCGACAAAACTGGCGATCACCAAATCGTCGAGCGACAGGGTAAACGCCAGTAGCCAGCCGGAGATGATAGCCGGCGCGATCATCGGCAGCGTAATGATGAAAAACACCTTCACCGGCGTGGCGCCCAAATCCATCGCCGCCTCTTCGATAGAGTTATCCAGCTCGCGCAGGCGTGAACTCACCACCACCGCCACGTAAGCGGTACAAAAGGTCACATGCGCCAGCCAGATGGTGAACATGCCGCGCTCGGCGGGCCAGCCTATGGCGTGCCCCAGCGCGACAAACAGCAGCAGCAGCGACAATCCGGTAATCACATCCGGCATGACCAGCGGCGCGGTTAGCATAAAGGCGAAAC
Source organism: Candidatus Sodalis sp. SoCistrobi (assembly GCF_900143145.1). Taxonomy (GTDB): domain Bacteria; phylum Pseudomonadota; class Gammaproteobacteria; order Enterobacterales; family Enterobacteriaceae; genus SoCistrobi. The sequence continues at coordinate 5,688 of NZ_FRDB01000046.1, read as the reverse complement.
CGCTGGCGCCGCGAAAGCGGCCGAAGCGGACGATAACCACCGCCGCCAGGGTCCCCAGCACCGCCGCCATCGTGGCCGTGGACGCCGCCAGCGTCATACTCAGCGTCACGGCGCTAATCATTGCGTCGTCGTGCACCAGCACGTGGTACCACTGCGTGGACCAGCCGGCCCAGACCGTCACCAGCCGCGAGCTGTTAAACGAATAAATCACCAACATCAGCATCGGTGCGTATAAAAAGGTGTAGCCCACCACTAAAATCAGGATGCGCCAGGGCGAACGGACGACCGGTAAGGTATTCATCGGTGATCTCCCATGGCTCTGTTCTGGTGTTTATGGAACCACATGATGGGCGCTATTAACACGAGCAGCATCACCACCGCAACCGCTGAGGCCACCGGCCAGTCGCGGTTATTGAAAAACTCCTGCCACAAGATGCGGCCGATCATGATGCTGTCCGGCCCGCCGAGCAGCTCAGGGATCACGTACTCCCCTACCGCCGGAATAAATACCAGCATCGAGCCGGCGATAATGCCCCCTTTGGTCAGCGGCACAATTACCTGAAAAAAAGTTTTCAGCGGCCGGGCGCCCAAATCCAGCGAGGCTTCCACCAGCGAATAATCCAATCGGGTCAGCGCGGTATAGATGGGCAGGATCATAAAGGGTAAATAGGCATAGACCACGCCGATGTAGACCGCCAGGTTGGTATGCAGTATTACCAGCGGCTGGTCGATAACCCCGAGCCACATCAGCACATTATTCAGCACGCCGTTGTTTTTTAAGATGCCCATCCAGGCATATACCCGGATCAGGAACGAGGTCCATGACGGCAAAATAACCAGTAGCAACAGAATGTTACGGGTGGATGCCCGGCTGTGCGCCACCGCCCAGGCCATGGGATAACCCAGCAGCAGGCAGAAGAACGTCGACACCGCCGCCACCTGCAAAGATTGCAGATAGGCTTCGATATACAGCGGGTCGTCCAGCAGCTGGATGAAATTGGCCAGATTGAGCGAAATCGACAGGGTGCCGTCCAGCCAGCTGACCAGATCGGTGTAGGGCGGGATCGCGCGCGCCATTTCGGCCAGACTGATTTTAAACACGATCAAAAACGGTAGCATGAACAACAGCAGCAGCCACAGGTAAGGCAGCAGGATCACCACCTTGCGGCCGTGGGCCATCTGCCAGCGTGTCAGCAAGCCCGGGATCACCACGCGCCGCGTACCCCCGGCCGGCGATTTAGGATTAGCGTTGGACATCACCCCCTCCCCTAAACCGTAAGCACAATACAGCTGTCCGCATCCCAGCACAGGTTTACCTGGTCGCCCCAGGTGGGCGCGCCTTTACGGTAACGGTGGGCATTGGTCAATTGGGCGCTGATGATCTGTCCGCTGTTCAGGCGGACGTGATAAATGGACAAATCTCCCAGGTAGGCGATATTGATAACCTCCCCCACGGCGAAGTTACAGCCGTCCTCCGGCGCGCCCTCGCAGAGCATGATTTTCTCCGGCCGCAACGCGACATGAACCGGGACGCCGTCCACCACCGAGACATCGTTGTTGACCCGCAATGGCGACAGCAGGCCCGGGCTCTGCAGGATAAGCGCGTCGTCCGAACGCGCTTTCAGCAACCCCTCGAACATATTGACCGAGCCGATAAACTCGGCGCTAAAGCGGCTGTTAGGATGCTCATAAATTTCCTCCGGCTCGCCGATTTGCACAAACTTGCCGCGGTTCATGATGGCAATACGGCCCGCCATGGTCATCGCTTCTTCCTGATCGTGGGTCACCATGACGCAGGTCACGCCGACCCGCTCAAGGATATCCACCACTTCCAGCTGCATGCGGTCACGCAGCTTTTTATCCAGCGCCCCCATGGGTTCATCCAGCAGCAAAAGCTTGGGCCGTTTGGCCAGGCTGCGCGCCAGGGCCACCCGCTGGCGCTGGCCGCCGGAAAGCTGATGCGGCTTGCGCGCCGCAAATTCCTGCATATGCACCATCGCCAGCATCTCTGCCACCCGCTGCTTAATCTCCGCGCGCGGCAGCTTGTCCTGCTTCAGGCCGAAAGCGATATTCTGCTCCACCGTCATATGGGGGAATAGCGCATAGGACTGGAACATCATATTGATGGGACGTTGATAGGGGGGCGTGTGGGAGAGATCCTGACCGTCGAGGACAATAGCGCCGTGGGTCGGCGCCTCGAAGCCCGCCAGCATGCGCAACAGCGTGGATTTGCCGCAGCCGGAAGCCCCCAACAGGGCGAACATTTCCCCTTTATAGATGGTCAGGCTGACATCATCCACCGCCATCTGCCCGTCAAAGCTTTTGGTCAGGTTGCGGATTTCCAGCAATGGCGTCACCATTTTGCGGGCGCTATTGGACGGCGGACGGGGTAAGGCATCGTTCACTAACATCACTCTCCGGTATCGGCGGGGGCAGCGGACCGGCTTGGCCGGCGTGTCGCCACAAACAAAGCATAACAGGCGGGGGTAAGCCGCCTGTCGGTTAAAGTAAGCGTAGCGTAATTCGCCGGACTATTTGCCGCTTTTGACTTTGGTCCAGGCGCGGGTAATCACTCGGTCGATTTTCGGCGGCTGCACTTTTAGCGTAAACAGTTTGGCGCGCACGTCCGCCGGCGGGTAAATGCCAGGATTGTCACGCACTTCCGGGTTTACCAGCGCCGTCGCCGCCTTGTTGCCGTTGGCGTAGAAGATCTGGTTACTGGCGTCGGCAATCACCTGCGGCTCCAGCAGATAGTTAATGAACTGGTAAGCTTCATCGAGATTTTTGGCGTCCGCCGGAATGGCCAGCACGTCAAAGAACGCCAGCGCCCCCTCTTTCGGAATCGAATAAGCAATGTTTACGCCATTTTTCGCTTCTTTGGCCCGATTGGCGGCCTGCATGACATCCCCCGCCCAGCCGATAGCGACGCAAATATCGCCGTTCGCCAGATCGTTAATGTATTGCGAGGAGTGGAAGTAACGAATGCTTGGGCGCAGTTTCAGCAACAGATCGGTGGCCGGCCCGGTATAATCGGCAGCGCTGTCGCTGTTGGGATCTTTACCCAAATAATTCAGCACCGTTGCATAAATCTCGGAAGGTGCGTCGAGGAATGACACGCCGCAGCTTTTCAGCTTTGCCAGGTTTTCTGGTTTCAGCACCAAATCCCAGCTGTTGACCGGGGCATCTTTGCCCAGCGCCGCTTTGACCTTTTCAACGTTATAGCCGATACCGGTAGTGGCCCACATGTAGGGAACGGCATATTTGTTATCAGGATCGTGGCGGCTGATGAGCTTGAGCAGCTCCGGGTCGAGATTTTTGTAATTGGGCAGTTTGCTCTTGTCCAGCGGCTGGAAGACGCCGGCCGACAGCTGGCGCTCCAGGAAGCTCGCGGAGGGCACCACAATATCAAAGCCAGTACTACCGGCCATCAGTTTCCCTTCCAAAACCTCATTGGAATCGAAAACGTCATAGACCACCTTGATGCCGGTTTTCTTTTCAAAATCAGGGACGGTATTCTGCCCAATATAATCTGACCAGTTATACACGTGCAGCGTTTTTTGCTCTGCGGACGCAGAGGCGGAAACGGCCATCAGTAAGCCGGCAATCGCACCGGTAAGCCATGATTGACGTGGGGTGAACATCCGTAACTTCCTCCCTAAACCTTCATCTCACAACGGCGCTCATGTCGCAACGCCGCTCCGGGTCATTGATGAAAAGCGCAATGCGCATTCCCGGCATCCCAGGGCGGCCCGTGCGGTAAACCGCCGCACAGCAGCCGGTTCTCCTGACGAGCACCGTCAGCGGGTAACGCAATACCACGCGGCACCTGGCGCCCGCTCAGCCTGCCGCCAGCATAACCGCACAGGCGGTCCCGCGCCAGCATCCGTCGTAAAAAACGACTTTAAGTGACTAATTATTCATTTTACCGCATTTTAGGGTGTCAACCGCCGACCCAAGGCAGAGAATATAGCGCATAATTCAGTTTTTGCAGTATCAAAGCACCCTTCGATGGGAATTGGCAGGATAACGACTTGACGCCGTCGACGCACCGCCGGACGTGTCTCACGGTGTTCCAGCGGTCGCCATCACGGCAGGGTACGCAACGCATGCTAATCAGCAAGCGCGCGGCAAAATCAGAGGTGCCCGGCCAAAGCGCGGGCTATGCTGCCCGCAGTGGAATGCCGGGTGATAGCCCGGGCCACACGCTGCCCGCAATTGCACGCCGAGTCAGAGCGCGAGCCACGCGCTGCCTGCAGTGGAATACCGGGTGATAGCCCGGGCCACGCGCTGCCCGCAATTGCACGCCGTGTCAGAGAGCGTGCTATGCGCTGCCCGCAGTGGAATGCCGGGTGATAGCCCCGGCCACGCGCTGCCCGCAGGCGCGCGGTTTAGTGGATTACCGGTGCCGAGGGAGCATGGGCATCGGTGTCATCCTCTTCGCCCATGAACAACAGATCGTTGGCGCGGGCTTCCATGATGAGCATGGAGATCTGCTCTTCGGCCTGCTGCATAAAATGGCGAAACTGACCGAGGGTGACCCCGGCGGCGCTCACCAGCGCCTGACAGGCCACCAGCTTGGGCAAATTATCGTCCTGGATGTCAATAAACGCTTTCACCGTCAGCGAGCTGGCGTTGATTTGGCTTAAATCCCCCACCAGCGCGATAAGGGCCGTCGGCCGGACTTCCGCCATGGCGGAAAACAAGATGACATTGTCAACCAGATCAACCTTCGCATCAAAAATGCCGTCAAAATTCTGCATATGCGGCAGATGCAACGCCTGGCAAGAGTCACATTCATAGAATGACAAATTCAGCTTCTCCAGCCAGCGCCTCAGGACATCCAGATCCGGTACGACAAGTGAATCCATATAAGGCCAACCTCTTCTCAAGTGTGAAACGGGGCATAGCTTACGGAATAATAAATAGTAGCGCTATGGTCAAATGCAGCAATTTCACCTTCCCTTAACCGAGATTGATGGCGATGGGGCGGATCCCACCGTCGCTAAGCGCGGTACCGGAGAAACAGGCGATTGATTTTTAAGCAATCACCGGGAAAGAGGGGCCACCGCCACCCCGCGCGCAGGCTTTTTCTGAAAAACAGTTTATCTCAGCTACCGGGACGGTCGCGCGGCAAGGCGGGCTTCAATAAACGTGATCATCAAGGTGGCGATATCCAAATCGCTGGCGGTTTCCACCCCTTCCAGCCCCGGCGATGCGTTTACCTCCATCACCAACGGTCCCCGCTTTGCGCGCAGGATATCCACCCCGGCGACGTTCAGGCCCAGCGTCGTCGCCGCGCGAATCGCCACCGCCCGCTCCGCCGCGCTAATGGTCACCGACCGCGCGCTACCGCCGCGATGCAGGTTGGAGCGAAAATCGCCCGCTTTGGCCTGGCGCTCTATCGCCGCCACAACCTTATCGCCTATCACCAGACAACGGACATCGCACCCGCCGGCCTCAGCGACAAATTCCTGCACCAGAAATTGCGCTTTCAGGCCGCGAAACGCGTCGATAACGCTTTCCGCCGCCTGCCGGGTTTCCGCCAATACCACCCCTATACCCATAGGTATCTACACATTTATCGTGATACCTGTTATTACTTTGCAGAATGATTTCAACCTATCTGTTGGCGGGATTGACTCTCGCCTTACCCGCCGATATCAGACGCTGGTTAAACAGCATATGACG
>NZ_FRDB01000130.1 GCF_900143145.1 Candidatus Sodalis sp. SoCistrobi | reverse complement strand
TGCTCATGCTGAGTTTCCAGCACTAGATTAACTGCCCGTTCACGGACTTCCGGAGAGTAACGTTTGGTCGTTGTCATAGAGACCTCCACTTTTAAAGTATAGACTCTAATTTATCCGGGGTGATTCACCATTGTTGTCCGCCATAAATCACGCATTTTCCCCTGTTAACGGCGCTAGCGGTCATACCATTAACCGCTAAATCAAACCGCATTCTCCGGGAGGCACCGAAAACCGTGGAGAATCGACAGAGGGTTACAGCTAAGTCATCTTGATAGCTTTGCGCGATGGCTTCGCCTTTGACTTTGGTTTCTGCATAATAATCGACCGGATTCAATTTTGATTCTTCAGTGAAAACCTCATCACCATACCCATATACGCTGCAGCTTGAGGCAAAGAGAATATGTTTGACATTTCCTTTGGCGGCCACGTCAAATATGCGTTTGGTCGCAACCACGTTAACTTCATTACAAATATCTTTATCAAAGGAACATGCCGGGTTACCCACTATACCTGCCAGATGAACAACTTTATCGATATTGTTAACTGCTTTACGCAGATGCGCGGTAATTTGTATATCCCCTTTTTGCATCTCAAAGCGATTAAATCCATAAAAAGGACGTAATCCAGACAGACCAAATGTGCCATTATCAATAACGCGAACAAAATGCCCCTGAGAAAGTAGCTGTTCAACTAAGTGGGTGCCAATGTAGCCAGCTCCGCCTGTAACAAGAATCCTTTCCATACCGGTTTCTCCTATCCAAAATTGACCAACCTTATTTCCGTTGGATGAGACAGTCACTTTATTTCAGATAACATTAATTAATGTGTTTATTATTATATTTAAATGCACCATGCTGTCGATGAGGAAATAATAAAAATCCTCATATTGTCTTTTATAGCTATAGCATGTCATATTTAATTAAATATGTGATGCATCTCCTAATTACACTTAAACAATAACCTTTTTTGTATATTTAATTAATTTTTCCTAAAGAAAAGTAAATTTCAGGCTTTTATTGATATCTGAGCTTATTACTCATTATATTACTGATCACAATGCATTAATTGACGAAATAAATTAACTAGGGTTCAGATATTTAAATTAATATTTTGAATGTAAATAATAAATGAGCCGTTTTTCCCTGGGGTTTTGCCATCACGTGGAAAGATCCGTTGACACGCCTTTAACAATTCACTTGCAAGGGGACTGGTTTAGCGGGGGAGTGAGTGATAAGTGCATTGAAGTGGCTGCTTTCTGCCACCAAGCGTGGCGCGGGCGGGTTTGGCACGTCTTTATTTCACCTCAGGCGGGGGTCCCGGAAAGCCACAGCAAAATCGGACACGGGCCACAGGGCACGGGGGCACGGGGGCACGGGGGCACGGGGCACGGAGCACGGACCACAGGGCACGGGCCACAGGACACGGAGCGCTGGGCACAGGGCACAGGGCCACAGGACACGGAGCGCGGTGCACAGGCCACAGGGCACGGGGCACAAGAGACGCAATACCTTGACGGAATGAGTAAAAACAGTGCTCGCTTGCGAGGAGAAAAAAAAACAGCAAGTTATGATAACTTGCTGTTTCTCTTATAAGACTTATTTGAACATCGTCTAACAAGCTCTTAGGGGAATATGGTCGGCGAGAGAGGATTCGAACCTCCGACCCACTGGTCCCAAACCAGTTGCGCTACCAAGCTGCGCTACTCGCCGAGGTGAAACGCTGCGTCTGCCACCCTGAGCAAGCTCATACCGGGTGCCAACAGGCAGGTATAATACAGGCAAATCAAGGATGTGGTGCGAAGAGAGGGACTTGAACCCTCACGTCCGTTAAGACACTAACACCTGAAGCTAGCGCGTCTACCAATTCCGCCACCTTCGCATGCCCACTAATAATGGGGTGACTGATGGGACTCGAACCCACGACAACTGGAATCACAATCCAGGGCTCTACCAACTGAGCTACAATCACCATTACTGATTACTATCGCAACGCGGCTTTAGACTTACCACGGCTCTGCGCACAAATATGATGGTGCGCCCGACAGGATTCGAACCTGAGACCTCTGCCTCCGGAGGGCAGCGCTCTATCCAGCTGAGCTACGGGCGCGTAGCGCCGTTGCGGGTGGGGATAGTACGGATTTACGCGCCGGCTGTCTAGTGATTTTTCTGAGAAATTATGCGTTTGGTTACCCTTTGCTCACTTACGTCAGCGGCGCGCCTTTTCTTGCCGCCGGCTACAGGCGTCCGCTGATATGATAGCCCAGATAACGTAAAAGTTTAAGCTGACGCTGCAAGCGCGACGGTTGGCTCAATAACCGGTAAAGCCACTCCAAACCGAGATCTTGCCATCCCTTGGGCGCACGCTTGACGTGACCGGTAAATACGTCATAGGTGCCGCCCACGCCCATGTACAGCGCCGCAGGATGCTGCCGCCGAATTGCCTGCATCAGTTGCTCTTGGCGCGGCGACCCCATGGCAACGGTGACAATGGCGGCCCCGCTGGCGCGGATGCGTTCAATCAACGCCGGCTGCGCGTCGGCGCTAAAATAGCCGTCCTGCCGGCCGACGATGTTGACATTCCAGCGCGCGCGCAGCTGCGACTCGGTTTGCATCAGTACCACCGGGCGGCCGCCGACCAAAAACACCGGCACCCCTTCCCTGCCGGCGCGGGCCATTAAATCTTCCCATAAATCCGCCCCTGCAATACGGCTTACCTCGGCATGGCGATATTTACGGCGGATCGAACGTACGATGCTGATACCATCGGCATATTTGTATTCCGCTGCGTCGAGCAGCGTTTTCAGCGCCGCATCCCGCTCGGCGTTGAGCACTTTCTCGGCGTTAATCGCCACCAGCGTGCCGGTTTTCAGCCGTCCGCCCGCAAACAAATAATCGACACATTCGGCCCGATCGCGAAACCCCCAAAGTGACAGACCGCGGATGTGATAGTGGGGTACCCCGTCGTTATTATGCATTATGTTTTTCCCATGGGGGGTAATCGGTTACGGCATAGCGCTATAATCGTTCAATCTGGCGGTGCGCGGCCGAATGAATCCCGCATGTCGGAACAGCAGGAACAACACTTTGGCCATGAGCAGACACAGGCCGAATATCAGGCAGAAAAACACCACTCGTGATACAAACGCATCCACGCCTTACCGCGCCAAAACAATCATGTTAAATACCGCGCCAAAGCAGAATGACTGCAGTAGCGATGCGCGGTAACGATCCCCCGCCGCCCTGCCGCGTTCATAGAGCGTGTCGAAGCCTTTAATGATAAGCCCGACGACGACCGCGCCCAACGGAATAAAGCCCACCCCGCCCATGACCACCAGCGAGCCGATAAGCGTGGGTGATATCGCCAATCCTGAATGGTTGCCGAGCACTTCCCAGGTAAAGTAATTGGCGGTATTGAGCACCAATGATGGTCTGTCAGGCCACAGCCAGCCGGGAATAAAGACGTAAAAATCACGCATGATGGGCGCCAACCCCTGAAAATCGATATGGCCATAGTTTTGCAGCAGCAGCGCCAGATTTTCCCAGGGCGAGAAAGTATCCCGCGTTAAATAGAGAAAAGTATAAAACGCCTCATCGCCGCTGACATTCAGACCATAGCGTTTCAGCGCCAGCCAGAACATGCCCCCGATCGCCACCACGCCGGCGCCCGCCAGCATCCACAGCGTGATCCAGCCGCGTTGAATACCGATAAACAAAAACAACGCGAAGGCAATGATAATATTAGCGCGGGTGCCGCCCACAACCAGATAGGTAAAAATGCCGAAAGCGACCGTAGTAATAAGAAATATAATCCAGTTGCGCCGGGTAGGCTGTAGGAAGTAAATCAGCAGCATGGCGGGGATGAAGAAATAAAAGAAGCGTTTTAACGCCACGCCGGAAACATCGCTAGAGAAGATCTGGCTGTAGGCGCGCAGCCGGAACAGCAGGAAACCGTTCTGCATGAAGAAGATCATCACCGTTGCCACGGCGATAAGCGCCAGCAGCAGCCATAGCAAGTGAATTTCAGTGCGGCTGATGCTGAACCAGGGCGGCCGCGGGCCGCGCGGCCGGGGGAAAAGACGGGTTTTGTAGCTGACATAATAGATGCCGTAGAAGGCGGTTGCCGCCAATAGGGCCTCAAGCAGGTTGTCCACCGGGACCACCTCGACGCCGTAGCGAAAAACCAGCAGGCAGGTAAAAGGGAAGCCGAGATAAAACGTCAACAGGTATAACAACGAGAAAAAGACATTGAAATTAAACCTGACCCACCGAAACTCCCGGTAGGTCAGCGCCGCCACCAAGCTTAGCGATAATAAATAGACCACCAGCAGGCCGCCGAACTGCGCAAGGGTCATAGCGGTACTCCCGCGGCGATGGAGAGCGCCTGGCGCCAGCCTTGCAGGATATTGGGGTAAAAAAAGGCGATGCGCGCCGGATCCAGCGCCAGCATGCGCCGCTGCGCCTCGCGGATCATGGCGGCATCGAGCGCGTCATCCTCATACAGTACCGGCACCTGCTGCGCCAGAAGATCCTGGCAGAACGGATTGTGTCGGCTGAGCACGAAAGGCAGGCCAAGCTGGATCATCAGGCTCAGCGTGCCGATACCCTGCTGGCGCGGAAACAGGAAATAGCCGGCATCGCACTGCCGCAGTAGCGCGAGATAATCGTCGAAGGCCAGCTGTTCGGTGAGGATCTGTACCTGCCCGGCCGGGAAGCAGCGCTCTGCCTGCGCCCGCACCGTGGCGATATAGGCATCGTTGCCGGCGGGATAGCCCATCGGCACAATAATGCGTACTCCGCTGCCAAAGTGATGATGAATGGCGCGCAGCGCCTGACTGTGGCGGTTAGACGCATCACCGGAGTTCCCTACCAGCAGCGTCAGCGGCCGATTGTCTGCCTCATCCGGCGTCGCCCGCGCGATATCCGTGGCCAGCCGGGTGGGAAAGTAGAGCAGCGAAGCCGGCACCGACGGATGACGCTGGCGGTAACAGGCCAAGTCGCCGCGGGTGGCGAACACATGGCCAACCCGTCCCTGAGCACGCCGGCGCAGCAGATAGAACCACCGGTGGCGCAGACGACGTGAATCGTCATACAGATCCGCGCCCCATACGTGCCAACTCAGGCGCGCCGGGCGGATTTTACCCGTCAGCATCGTTAGCCAGAGCGAGGGATTAAATTGGCCGTGCAGAAAATAACGTTCGTCCGGGGCCCTGGCGGCGCGGCGCACCAGCGCTTTGGTCAATGCTCGTTTGCTGTCGAAACGTTCTATATCCAGCTGGCTAAAGTTGGCAAATGGCGCGCCGTCCCGGGCAACCACCATAAAACACCGGATCTGCGCCGGCGGGCAAATCGCCGCCAGCGTATCGTTAAAGAAACGCAGTACCGTCACATTATGGTGCGGGATATCGGATCCCAGCACATGAATTAAATTACTCATTTTTTCCTGAGGTACAGTAGGAACACACCGCCGCACAACGCGAAATAGACGATATAGGTAGCCATATAGGCCTGGGTCGCGCCCAGCGCGCCGTGACGCGGAATAAGCCAGTGGGAAAAACCGGTCAGCAGGACAAACTGGGTGATTTCAGCCAATAAATAGATCCGCAGCGCCGCCCGGGCCACCACCAAATAACCGAAGACATAGGCGCCCACTTTAAGGACATCCCCCACCAGTTGCCAGGCAAATAAACCGCTCATGGCGCTGAATTCGGCGGAAAACAAAACTCGGATCGCCACATCGCGCAATAGCCAAAGCGTCAGACTGACCGCCGCCACCGCCGGCAAGACAAACCGCAGCTCGCGCGCAATTTCCCGTTCCACCGCCCGCTTCTCGGTTAAACGCGAAAGGGTGGGCAATAAGTAAACGGTAAACGAGGCGGTGATAAACTGCAAATAGGCATCCGAGATACTGCTGACGCCCTGCCAGATCCCCACCGCCGCCCACCCCTCGCTGCGCGCCAGCGAATTACGCATCATCACATAGGCCACCGGCAGCGTGACCGAGGTGATGAGCGCCATGACGGTGAACTTGCCTAGCAACGCGGCATAGCCGCTGTCCCAGGCGGGCAGCAAGAACGACAGCGGCAGTCGACGCCGGTAGCACAACATGAACAGTACCGGCAGCAGCGCCATCGCCGGCAGCAGCGCCAATCCGGCCAACGCCCCCGCATAACCGCCCAGGCGATAGCAGGCGAAGAAGGCCGCGACGCCGAGCAGACTGCCGGCGCTGACGGCAAGAGCATTGCCGGCGGCGTCGCGATATCCTTTCAAGACGGCCAGCCCCAGATTGGCACAGGCGATGCCAAGCTGAATAACCGCCAACGCAACAATGGCGCCCCGATAGCGCTCGTGGCCGAACAGCGCGCGGCTGACCGGATCGGCGGCAAAAATGAACACCGCCGCCAGCAGCAGCGAGGAGCCGAGGACCATCGCCGAACCGGTGCCCAACGCCGTGCGCAGCCGCTCCGGCTGATGCTGGTGCTCCGCCACCAATTTGGTTATGCCATTGAAGATGCCGGCACCTGACAGCACGCCCAACACCGTGACCAACTGGCGATAGTTCCCCGCCTGCCCCACGCCGTCGGGGCCGAAAGCCACCGCCAACACTTTCACTACCAGCAGGCCGGCGCCGATTTTAATCAGCGTGGACAGCGCAGTCCAGACCGAGGCGTTCGCCAGCGACATATCAGCGGTAGTAGCCGTGTATCGCGTCGATGACGCGCTGCTGGTCGTCGTCGCTTAGATTATAAAACAGCGGCAGACGCACCAGGCGCCGGCTTTCGCTACCGGTGTAGCGATCGTTGCCGTGGAACCGGCCAAAGCGGCGACCCGCCGGACTGTAGTGTAGCGGGATGTAATGAAACACGGTCAAGATGTCCGCCGCTTTCATATGGCGGATAAAGGCGTCACGGTCGTCGATATCGCGCAATTTGACGTAATACATATGCGCATTGTGCTGACAGTTTTCCGGCACCGACGGCAACGTCAGGCCGTCCAGCGCTTCCAGCGCAGAAGCGTAGCGATGCCACAGCGCCAGGCGGCGTTGATTGATGGTGTCCGCCGCCTCCAGCTGCGCCCATAAGTAGGCGGCCTGCAAATCGGCCATCAAGTAACTGGAACCAATATCGCGCCAGGTATATTTATCCACCTGCCCGCGGAAAAACTGGCTGCGGTTGGTGCCTTTTTCGCGGATGATCTCCGCCCGCTCGACCAGCGTGGCGTCATTGATAAGCGTCGCGCCGCCTTCGCCGCCGGCGGTATAGTTTTTGGTTTCGTGGAAACTAAAGCAGCCGATATGGCCGATAGTGCCCAGAGCGCGCCCCTTATAGGTCGCCATGACCCCCTGAGCGGCATCCTCCACGACCCACAAACGATGCCGCGCGGCGATGGCCATTATCGTATCCATTTCGCAGGCAACGCCGGCATAATGGACCGGCACGATGGCGCGGGTTTTTGGCGTGATCGCCGCTTCTATCAGCGTTTCATCGATATTCAGGGTGTCCGGGCGGATATCAACGAACACAATGGTCGCACCGCGCAGGACAAAGGCGTTAGCGGTGGAAACGAAGGTGTAGCTCGGCATAATCACTTCATCGCCGGGACGAATATCCAGCAGGATGGCCGCCATCTCCAGCGAGGCGGTGCAGGAAGGCGTAAGCAGCACCTTCGCGCTGCCAAAGCGCTGCTGCAGCCATTGCTGGCAGCGCTGGGTAAATCCGCCATCGCCGCACAGCTTGCCGCTGCCCATGGCCGCTTGCATAAAGCCCAATTCGGTGCCGACCACCGGTGGCGCGTTAAATGGAATCATGAGGTCCTCGGTATAACCAATGCGCGGCATGCACAATCTGCGCGCCGCTTGCCAGATAAAGCCGCAGCGCCGGCAGATTGGCGGTTTGCGTCGCCACCCGCAGTTGGCTGAAGCCGCGGCTGCGACACCAGCCCAACGCCGCGCGGCACAGCAATTTGCCGGTACCGCGACCGCGGGCGGCGGGAGACACCGCCAACAGGCCGATACGCGCCGTTTGCTCGCCGATATCCCTCAGCGTCACCAGCCCTTCCGGGCCGGTGGGCCCGTCCGCCACCAGGCAGAGATGATCAAAACTGCCGCGCACGGCGTTTTCCACCCACTGGGCATAAAAACGCTGGCGTTCTTCATCGCTAAACCATGGCGGCCGAAAGCGGCTCAACGTCAGCGTCTGCGCCGCCAGTTCGCGCAGCGCGGGAATATCGGCGGCCTCCGCCACGCGCATTTCCGCCGCCGGCAACGCCGCGACGGGCGCGCCGCCGACGCTGGCTGGCAAGGTATAGCAGCAGTCGATTTCACCTTCTACCGGCCGAAAGCCGAGGGCGCTGAGCGCATCCATTTGCGCCGTCGCCTGCGCCGCCACTTTCGCCTGTACCAGCGCAAACGCCGCAAGTCCCCCGGACGTCAGATACCGTCTTGCTCATCATGATGCAAGAGCTATATTTTCATCGAAGGGTATTCCAGATTTTAAGACACCATAAGCTAATTGGAGTAATTTTCGCATTGCCGCGCAGATGCCTACTTTACCTCCTT
>NZ_FRDB01000174.1 GCF_900143145.1 Candidatus Sodalis sp. SoCistrobi | reverse complement strand
CGGCGACTCCTACGATAATGCGATGGCAGAGAGTATCAACGGGTTGTACAAAACGGAGGTTATCCACCGCGGGAGCTGGAAAAACCGGACGGAAGTGGAGTTGGCCACGCTGGACTGGGTGGACTGGGTGGACTGGGTGGACTGGTACAACAACAGAAGGCTGCTCGGGCGGCTGGGTTACATCCCTCCTACTGAAGCCGAAATGAACTATTACGCTTTGCAATTAGCATCAGAGGAAGCGGCGTAGTATTGCCAAAATTACTCTCTAATAAACTCGGGGTTATTCACGCTTTCAGCGTTGTTTTATCTCGCGGGAATAAAAACTGCCCGACATAGCATTGAGGTAACGGAAATGTCTGACGATGAAAAAAAAGCGCTGATTATTGCCATGAACCATTGTCGGGCGATGGTGAGCTTATTTCCTAAGCGGCTAACACTGCCAGGTTAATCCACCACAGAAATTTAATGGCGTAAATCCGCCGGGCTTCTTTTTGCCAAAATTCAGGAGTAATCACTATGCAGAATATCGATAAACATAATACAGAAAATGAGATACCCATTTACAGGCTACTGAGCGAGTTGCGCAAAGAGGGGCTAAGGTGCCAATCGTATGTGATGGCTGCATGGCTTGAAGGTTTGGCGCTAGATATCAGCCGTCGCAGACTCAGCGGTAGCGAAGCCGCCGAACTACTGCGCAATACCGCTGACACCCTCCTCTATCAAGCGCAGGGCATCGACTGATGCCTGATGCAATGGATCTTATTCAGTGGCGTGAGGAAGAAGAGCGCCAGCACCTGATCCGCCGTGCGTTATCAGCGTCCGAGGGTGTGTCTCGTTCACTCTGTGCTGACTGTGATGCGCCAATCCCGCCCGCGCGACGCCAGGCTATTCCGGGCGTGCAGCACTGTGTGACCTGCCAGGAAATCAATGAACTTAAAAACAAACACTACAATAGGAGGACGGTATGAAGCCTATTCTGAAATGGGCGGGCGGCAAGTCTCGCCTGATGCCCCGCTTGCGCCCCTTCCTGCCGGCGGCTGACTGCCTGGTTGAACCTTTTGTGGGCGGTGCCTCGGTTTTTCTCAATACCGATTACCGCCGCTATGTGCTGGCAGACATTAACCCGGACCTTATCAATTTCTATCAGGCGGTCGTTGATAGTCCGGAAAGCGTGATCCGGGCGGCGCTGCCTTTGTTCAGGCACGGCAACAGCCTCTGTGACTATAAACGGCACCGTGCCGATTTTAATTACCGGCATACGTCCGCTTGTATCGAGCGGGCCGCACTTTTTCTTTACCTGAATCGCCATGGCTACAACGGCCTGTGCCGCTACAACCTGCGTGGCGGGTTCAATGTCGCGTACGGCCGTTACAAAAAGCCCTATTTCCCCGCCGCGGAAATCCGCCTGTTCGCCGAAAAGGCCCGCGATACCCATACCCGGTTTGTCTGCCTGCCCTTTGAGGAAACACTGGCGTTTCATGTAGATGAGCACTGCGCCGTTTATGCCGACCCACCTTATTTCCCGCCTGAAGACAAAGACGGCTTCACCGGTTATTACATCGAGCCGTTTCGTGACGAAGAACATCAGGCGCTGGCCGATGCCCTGATTGAAACGCACTTGCGCCGGGGTGTGCCTGTGGTGCTCTCGGGCAGTGATACCCCCAGGACGCACGCCGCCTATGCGGGCTTTACGTTTCACTACACGCACACCCATTACAGCATCGCCGCCAAGGGAGCTAGCCGGGGTAAAGCCGGGGAAGTGATTGCCACGTTGTCCGCTCAGACGTGCGGCGTTTCACCCCTAGCGGCTACGGCTGCCTGATGGTCTTTTGAGGGAATAGAGGTCAATGAGCGTGAAAAAGCCCTTGTTTTCGTCCGCCGCTCGGCGCTATGCTGATCGGGCATCGACAAAAGTCGGTGTCGGGTTTGACAGCCCGAACCATACAGCGGACAGCCGCTATTTCTCCTTGCGGCTTTTTTACGTCCGTCAATACCACAGTTGCGTCCAAATTATGGTGAGGCGTAACGGGGGAGCGCTTGCGCTCGCCGGGTTCTGTGTGGCCGGTCTGTCAACCCTGTTACGTCTCGCCTCCCTGTTTGACAGCGGGGTGGTGAGGTTGAAAAACTTTACCACACAGGAGGCCATTGCTATGGCTACTACCCCTACCTGCACTTTGCCTGAAAACCTGTCCCTCGACTGTTACCGCAAACTACAACGCGCACGTGAAACCGCCCGTTACCTGTTCCTCGATCTTCGCACCCGTACCCCTGACGAACTGCCACAATATTACTTGCCGTTTATTTTTTCCTGGCTGGCGGATGATCTTAGCGCCATTCATCACGAGTTAACGGCGCGCGGCTTATTTGCTGCTTTCCAGACGCAACCGGGGGGCGGCGATGGCGATAAATAATCCGCCTGCGCTCACCACTCAACCACCGCAGCATGCGGTGGTTTACCCCTGGAACAACAAGCCTCTGCTGCCGATTGAGCGGGGTATCCCGACCCATGAGGAAATGCGCCTTGCTGAACTTCGGCGCAAGGACTATCTCCAGGCAAAAAAACAGGTTAGCGGCCAGCTGGAAACGGTCAGTTCAGGCATTTACTGGCGTTTTGACCAGCGCGAGAAGCAAAAGGGCTTTGACAGCGCCCGCCGCTGGTTAACCGAGTCGGTGGTTAAGGTGATGCTGCCGCGCATTGCGCGTGTGAACAGCGGCTACCGCCTGAATGAGATAGACGACGACGATTTTCGTGCGCTGTTTGGCGACCGCGCAACACAATCCCCCCAGCATAATGGCGTGGTGGCCTTTTTGCGCCTGCGCACTCAGCGTCAGTGTCTGCCCGACCTGGACAGTCAGGCGCTTAAGTCCCTGGCGAACGCCGCCGCCCATGTTGCCGCCACGGAAGTGGCCCGCCTGACCCACGCGCAGGGCGACAAAAGCGAATGGCGCATCGTCTATGACCACTATCACCATCTCGCCCGGATCACCCGCCTGCTGGGCGTACAGCCGCCGCTCTGGAGCAAGCTGGAAAAATGTTTTGTTCCCTTTGATGCCCAACCGGCCATCAGGCGAATGTGTGATGCGCGGTGGTGGCTGAACAACCTGCGCCGTACCGCCAACCGCTGGCGTGAACATCTGGCTATCGCCATGGGGTATGTCCACAAGCAGGCCTCCCCGAACGTCAGCACAACCGCCTTGCGTGACTGGCACGAACAGCGCCGCCGCACCAACGAGTGGCGCAAATGCATGGAGCTGGAAGACGAAGAGGGTAACCGTATCAGCCTGATGGACGGCTATGCCGCCAGCCAGGCCAATCCCGCCATCCGACGCACTGAACTGATGGTGCGTATAAGAGGTTATGAAGATATCGCCAATGAACAGGGCTATATTGGCGCATTTGTCACTGTTACCGCCCCCTCAAGCCATCACGCCACACTGGAAAATGGGCGAGTTAACCGTAAATGGAACGGTGCCAGCCCGGCAGACACCCAGCGCTACCTCAATGGTGTCTGGGCCTGCGCCCGCGCTAAATGCCATCGCCAGAAGCTGCGCTTTTTCGGTATGCGTGTTGCCGAGCCACATCATGACGGCACGCCGCACAGCCATTTGCTAATATTTGCCCGCCCGGAGGACATGCCCTGCATCCTGGAAATCCTGCGCGACTATGCCATGGCGGCAGACTGTGAGGAATTACGCAGCGCCGTCGCGGCAAGCGCCCGGTTTGATGCCAAAGCCATTGACCCGGAAAAAGGCAGCGCCACCGGATATGTTGCCAAATACATCTCGAAAAACATCGACGGCTATGCGCTGGACGGTGAAACCGACGACGAAAGCGGTAGGCCGCTAAAGGAAAGCGCGCAGCGCGCCACCGCCTGGGCTTCACGCTGGGGCATTCGCCAATTTCAGTTTATTGGCTGCACTCCCGTCACCGTCTGGCGGGAGCTTAGGCGCCTGAATGACAGCGAAGCCGCGCACGGCCTGAGCGTGGAATTTGCTGCCTGCCACGATGCAGCCAACGCCCCTGACTGGGCCGGGTACGTCAATGCCCAGGGCGGGCCACTGGTCAAGCGTGATGATCTGGCGGTGCGCACCTGGTACCAGCCCGCCGAGGTACTCAATCAGTACGGCGATGAAATGCTCAGTATTCGCGGCCTGTTCGATACGGTCGTGGGTGGGGACTCGCCGATCCTGACCCGGTTGAAGCAGTGGAAGATTGTGCCGAAGTTGGCCGTTGACGTTAGCAACGCGGATGCGTTGCCTCGGAGTTCTGTCATTAACTGTACGGCCAGGTGTGCTGGAGGAAGAATGTTATTACGTGGCGGGGGAAAAGAATGCCATAAATGGACATAAGCGGTGTTATATTGCTAACATATTTCCAGATATATGAGAGAGAAGAGGGAGATATGAAAAAAGCCCCACACAGCACCACGCTGATAAAAGCAATACGTCCCTGCCAACGCATTTTGGGGGGAAGCTTATTTGATGTCATAAGCGGCTATCTCTCGCCTGTGGATGAAAAGGGGCGTTATCTGCACTGGAATGATATTTGTAACAAAACAGATAATGAAGAAAAAAGGCGGGCTATCTGGTCACTCATTAACCTGGCCCGAGAGCATGCCAGACGCCCTATTCAAGGGTTATCTGCCGTGCTGGGTACGGGATCGGGCACGGTTCCGTTGTTGATGATACTTCCGGGCATGCAAAAAACCTGCTCGCTCATTGATCGCCGTTGTACTCGCGCCGCTCTGGCTGAGTTAACGCAGGAAGTCAGTGCATCGACGCAGTTTTTACACATGTTTGCCCATGATGAAGGTATTGCATCAAGCCAGCTTGAAGGCGCTTCAACAACCCGGACAGTAGCGAAACAAATGCTTGAGGAAAAGCGCGAACCACGCAGTGAAGACGAGCAAATGATATTGGGTAATCATCGCTTGATGCAACTGACATGGGAGAGTCGCCATGAAGACATGACATTACCATTATTATTGCAGTTTCATGCAACCGCATGCAAAGGAATTGACGACGACAAATACAGTCCCGGTGCTCTCAGAGATGATGATTCTGTTTATGTCGCCGGACGCGATGACGAGATCATCCATGTTCCTCCTTCAGCTACTTTGTTACCGGAATTATTGGGGAGTTTTGTGAATTGGATCAACATCCAACATGAGGAAAACGTAAAACCGAGTCATTATATTCACCCTGTAATAAAAGCATGCATTATGCATTTTTCATTAGGGTATATTCATCCTTTTTTTGATGGAAATGGACGTGTGGCCAGAGCACTATGTTACTGGCAGCTTTTTCGCCACGGTTATGAATTGTTTAAATATGTTTCCATATCAAAATTATTAAAGGCTGCACCGATACAGTACGGTGAGGCTTACTTAAAAACTGAAACCGATCATCTGGATGTCACTTATTTTGTTGATTATCAATGCAGAATATTTGAACGCGCGGTAAATGAAACGTTGGAGCATGTAAGAGAATCATCATTAAAGTTGAGAGAATTTAATAGCTGGCTTTTTAATCATGGTTTCCTTTCGCGTCTATCTGATATTCAAAGAGTGATTTTCAATGAAATTATTATTGACCCTGAGTCGCGTTTTTTGGTGTCTGATTTTTCTCAGAAAGCCGGGATCTCTGAAAGTGCTGCCAGGCAAAACCTTGAAAAATTATTCGAGGCTGGCCTCTTGCTGAAGTCAGGCGGTGGTGGAAGCAAGCCGGTCGTTTATACGCCGAAAAAGTCTCTTGACAAAATCAAGCAAGTATTAATCGAGATGAATAAAAAATAATGGAGCGTCGTTTTGGGCATGCCATTCTCAGTTCAAGCGGCAGGCTGTTGAAGAAATTCCATCACCATCTGCCGCTGTTGCGGGTTCATGCCGTCAACCACCGCTTTAAAGAGTTTGTCGGTGGTTTTGGCGCTGGGACTCAGTGTGTGGGAAAAGGTGATATTGAGCACAAAGGTATGC
>NZ_FRDB01000083.1 GCF_900143145.1 Candidatus Sodalis sp. SoCistrobi | reverse complement strand
CGGTCTTCTGATGCACGTAGCGTATGTAAGACCGCATAATTAGGTCATTGTTGCACAGTTGACCGCCGAAGCCCGGCGTAGTGTTTGAGAGCAGTGAGCTGTGCGAACTGCGACTGCTGTTGACCTTAAGGCGCTTGCGCCGCCCTGATAGACCGGGATTGACCTTGATTTTGGGCTGTTGATTTTACCCTGCTAAATTTCTTGACTTAACACGGTAGCTTTTATCGTCAACGCGATTTTGGCGGCCCGCGTCAGAGGGAGGCAAACGTCACAGCCCCGTTCACCCAGCGTCAGGCCGGCGTCCGGCAAGCCGATTTCGCGACCGTGCAGAACGCCGTCAATCAGGCGGATTTTCCATTGATTATTCATGGCGTGGTTCACTACCGGCGACGGTGGCCTTAATCAAAAACAGCCGCATAACGCTGTGTGTTTCATCTATGCGGCTTTTAAACAGATGTCCGAGCACCGGAATATCGCCCAACAGCGGGATTTTGTTTTGCCCTTGCTTTTGCTTATCCTGCTGGAAACCGCCCAGCAGCAGGCTTTGTCCGGGACGTAAGGTGGCTTGCGAGGCTATCTCTGAGTTTTGCACCTGCGGCAACGGGTCTGTCGCGCTGAGCGGAGACGTTTGCTGACCGTCCTGAATGTTCAGGCTCAGCATGATGTTCTGTTTCCCTTTATCTTCCATTAGCCGTGGCGTAAAGCGCAGTAGCGAACCGGTGGTCACCGATTCCAGTTTGGCGATTTTGTCGCCCTGCAGTTTGGTGTAGAACGTCACATTTTTATCCAGTACCGCTTGGATATTATTCAGGGTGACTACCGACGGCTGCGACAAAATATAGGCATGGGCACGTTGTTCGAGCGCGTTGAGCCGCACCATGAAATCGCTGGTGTTACTGATAACCGAGGAGAACCCGCCGCTCATGCCGCCATCGCTGTTAAACGAAAAACCGCCGCCGCCCAGAGACACGGTACCGCTCCAGTCGATACCCAGCTTATTAATATCCCCGACGTCCACATCGATGATCATAACCGCGATCTCGATCATCTGCGGTCGCTGGTCCAGCGCGGCGATAAGCTTGCCATATCCCGCCATATTGGCCGCATAATCGCGCACAATAACCGCATTTTGTCGCGGATCGGCGGAAAACATCGGCAGCCCTTGCGTTTGCGGCGTCGATTCAGAGCCGCCCCCCGATCCGCGACTCATGTCGCGCAGTACACTGACAATTCCCGGAATCGAGACTGTCTGATCCCGATATTGGTAGCGGTCATCCATCGCGGTGGCGTATTTCAACGGATAAATATTCATGCTGACGACCTCGCCTTTGCGCTTGGTCAGTTCTCCGTCCAGCATAGAGGCCAGTTGGGACACGCGCTCAATACAGGCCGGTACGCCGTTAATATCCAGCGCGTTCACGCCAGGGATCCGTCGAATTTCGCAGCTTTTCATCTCCGGTATCTGGCGATTTTGCAGATAGCGAACGAATTCTGCCGCGCGCAATGTGGTAAGGGTGATAACTTGACGCCTTAATCGTTTAGTGGGATATATGAACAAGGTATCGCCATCAAAATAAAAAATAAGATGATATTGATTCATTAACTTATTGAGAATAACCAACGGCGGCCCGGGAGGTATAAATCCACTAAAATGTGCATTAACGTCGGGATCTATCATGATGGCAGTATCATAATTTTCAGCCAAATTGGACAACACCAATGACAAAGGTATTTGTCGCGCGCGCAGGGAAAAATCGGCGTTACGCCAGGGCAGTGTTTTGGCTTGTGCAGAGAAAATAATAAATACCATAGATAGTATTAGTGTGTTATAATTCCAATTCATGTCGCGATTCCTGACTGGTTATGCAAAGGCTGGCGACAACATTTGTCAAATAACGCGCCAGCGCAAGTTGCTTTTCTAATTCCGTCGCTAATGCCTCATTTGTCAGAGTCTCATCATAATAACATCCCAACCAGGGCAGTCAATTGCAAAGCATAATCGTGCACCTCAGGATGAGCCGCCAGGAGCAAAGTTAAATAACGCATTGATGTGTCAGATAAATTTTCTGTACCGTCTATTAAAATGGTGAAATAAAATGATAGCGTGCTTATATAAACCTGCGCAGGCATATCTTCAATCGACATTAACACCACACTCCCCTTTTCCGACAAATGTATATTGTTGAGAAAAGGGATGCTTCTAAATCTATTAAGCATGAATGGGTTCTCCTCATAACTCCGCCATACTCAGTTGAAAACCCAGCAGGGTACATCAGTACAATACCTGATTCCCAATGGTGTGGAATAAGCCACATAACCCCTTACAAATTAATACATCAACCTGCGTGTCATCCATTATTCTATAGCCAACCGATGATTTTAAAAAACGGACTTAACCTAAGCGGCAATTCCTTTTCTCAGCACATTAATCAGGGATGACAATAATGAAAAGACAACAGTCCTTAGTAATAAAGCTAACCATATTCATATCAATAAGCCTGATAATTATCTGGCTTATATCCGTCGTCGCCGCGACCTATGTTTCCTTGAATCTGAGCCGGCATCGTATAATAGAGAATCTCGCTCATTTCTCTTCGCTGCGCATGGAGTTAACCAATCATCGTTTTGAAGGTGCGGAACGAGACGCCCAAGCCCTCGCACACCGCTATAAGCTTTACCACGCAACGCCGCTGGTCATGGTGCCCGGCGAAAAAAGCGAAAGCCGCTATTTTCCCTTCAATCAGGAAAACTGCAGCCCGCCAGGTAAAAGAGAACGCGACCGCACTTTCATCCAGATCTTCGGTACCGCGGGCCAGACGTATTATCTGGACAGCTTTATCTTGGATCGTCGCTATGGCGTATCGTTGCTGCCGCCGCGCGATCATACGCCGGACTACTTTATCCGCCAGCAGGTCGAGCTTAATGCCTTTCCCCATCAACCTGCCCACGATAACCTCTTTTGGGGCAAACCGGAGTTCCTACCCGGCACCGGCTGGAGCGTCGCCGTCGCCGCCGCCGCGCCAAACGAGGTACTCACTGGCCTGACGGTGAAACTGAACGACCTGCTCTCCTACGGCCACCCGGTGTTGGGGGCGGACATTAATCTCTGGCTGGACAGCGACAATCGCATCCTACCGTTTTCACGGGTTTCGGCGCAGACCGCCGCCGGCCTGCAACCGATGCTACAACGGCTCAAGTTAAAGGAAGGTTGGCAAACGATACCCGGCTATATGCTGCTGCGCACGCAACTCAAAGGGCCCGGCTGGCAACAGGTCATCTTGTTTCCCCGCAGCGGCGGCATGAAACGCACCTTGGATATTATTGCGGCACAACTGCCTTTTGCACTCGCCACGCTGTTGGTGCTGGTGGTCACCCTGTTCTGGCTGTTGCACCGCTATCTGGCCCGCCCGCTGTGGGATTTCGTCGCCATTATTGGTAAAACCGGGCCCCACACGCTCTCGGTCCGTCTGCCGGAAAATCGCCACGACGAGTTGGGCAGCATCGCCCACGCTTACAACCTGCTACTGGATACTCTGCGCACCCAGTATGACAATCTGGAGAATGTCGTGGCCGAAAGAACGCGCGCCCTGAATGAGGCCAAACAGCAAGCTGAGCGGGCAAATAAGCGTAAAAGCAGCCATCTCACCACCATCAGCCATGAACTGCGCACCCCGCTCAGTGGCTCACTCGGAGCGCTGGAACTGTTGCAAATGACGACATTATCCGACGAGCAGTTCCAACTGGCGGATACCGCCCGACAATGCGTGTTCTCATTATTATCCATAATCAACAACTTACTTGATTTTTCCCGCATCGAATCCGGGCAATTATCACTGCACATTGAAGAAACGCCCCTGCTGCCGATTCTTGATCAAGCGATGCATACCATCCAGGGTCCGGGTCAAAGTAAGGGCCTGACGTTACGCACATTCGTCGGCAAACAGGTGCCGCTTTATCTGGATATCGACGGCATGCGCCTACGGCAAATTCTGGTGAATCTGCTGGGTAACGCGCTGAAATTCACTCAGTCCGGCGGCATCTTCTTGAGCGTTAAACGGCGGGATCAGCAGCTGATTTTTGCCGTTAACGACAGCGGCCAAGGGATCGCGCCGGAAGACCAGGAAAATGTATTCGCGCCATTTTACCAAAGTGAGGGAACCATGCAGGGTACCGGCCTGGGGCTCGCCATCGCCGCCAATCTGGCGAAGCTGATGGGGGGATCGCTAGCGCTGAGTAGTACGCCGGGACTGGGTACCTGCATGTCATTTATCATGCCGCTTAACGATTACCGTGAACCCCACCCGTTGGGCGGCCAGTTGGCCGCACCCCTGGCGCTTCACCGTCAATTGGCTGCCTGGGGCATAAACTGTGAACCGTCCCTTGAGGAGGGCCCGTTCTCCGCCGCCGAGCTGCGTTTTCTGCCGGGCAAATTGTATGACCGGGTGATCCGCGCTTTCGCCGGTGACCTGCCCGAAACCACTGGCAATATCCCGGTGCAGCCCTGGCGACTCCGTATATTACTGGTGGATGACGCGGTGATTAACCGCGAGATTATCGGCATGATGTTGCACTCACTCGGTCAGGACGTCACCCTGGCGTCCGACGGCGCCAGCGCGCTGGCGCTGGGTCGCAAACAACCCTTCGACCTGGTGCTGATGGATGTGCGCATGCCCGATATGGACGGTACCGAGTGCGCCCGCCTCTGGCGTGATGATCGGGAAAACCGCGACCGCGATTGCATGATAATCGCCCTCTCCGCCAATACCGCCCCGGAAGATATCGCCCGCTGCAAAGAAGCAGGGATGCGTCATTATTTGACCAAGCCGGTAACGCTGGCGCAGTTGGCTGATGGCATCAGTCTCGCCGCGGAGTACCAGTTGCAGCGGGATATCTCATTGCAAGAGCAAGACAGTCGATTAACCACCTCATTTCTGTCGGCGGGCAACGAGCGGCTGCGGCAGAAAGTACACGAATCTCTCTATTCGCTGCTCAATGATATCGAACTCAATGTTAACGATGCGGAAAAAATCAGCGCGCTGTTGCACACCTTAAAAGGGGGATTGGGACAGGCAGGGCTGGGAGAACTGCTGTGCGATGTCGTCGATATGGAAAATTTGGTCAAACATGGCCTCCCGCTGTCCGGGGAACAGATAGCTGAATTGCGCCACGCCCTGGACAGGTATCTTAGCGCCGAAAACGCATCCGCAGGGGATGCTACCACTCAAGAGGTCACGGAATATGAATAACTATAAAATACTGCTGGTGGACGATCATGAATTGATTATCAACGGCATCATTAACCTGCTCGAACCCTATCCACGTTTTAAAATTGTGGCGCACATTGATGACGGACTGGCGGTGTACAACCAGTGCCGGATCCATGAACCGGACATTCTGGTGCTGGATCTCGGCCTGCCGGGCATCAACGGCCTGGATTTGATCCCACAGCTGCGCTCCCGCTGGCCACAGATGTCCATTCTGGCCTATACCGCCCATACCGAAGAATATATGGCGGTACGCACACTGGCCGCCGGCGCCCTGGGTTATGTATTAAAGAACAGCCGCCAACAGGTGTTGCTGGCGGCACTGCAGACGGTTGCGGTCAACAAGTGTTATATCGATCCGGCGCTGAACCGCGAAATGATCAACACCGCTCTGAGTATGGAAGCCGACAATCAGGAATTGCTGACGCCACGTGAACGGCAGATCCTCAAACTCATCGCCGACGGTAACACCAACCGCTTGATAGCAGAACAGCTGTGTATTAGCGTCAAGACGGTGGAAACCCATCGCCTGAATATCATGCGCAAACTAAACGTACACAAGGTTACGGAATTGCTGAATTGCTCCCGCCGACTTGGATTGACCGACTAACCGTGTCACCCCAGGCCAGCCATGGCGGCGAACGAGGTTTCCCGCCGCCGGGGTTCGGCCCTTTGACTTCCTCACGGGTATAAACACCAGCGGCGTCGGCTCGATGCTGTTGTCACCCCGTTAGTGTAATCGCCAGCGGCGTCGACCCGATGCTGTTGCTTCCCCACCGGTGCCAACGCCTGCGGGGAGGCTCAGTGTCACACCGCATAGCAAAACGGTATGCGCCAACGGCGCATGACCGGGCAAACAAAGACGACAGAGTATAAGACGAATCAGTCCGACCTCTATCAGGTCAAAGACTGAACATGTGCGCCATCGCGCGGGAAGTTCATTCCTGGGGCAGGTCTCAAAAAACAATCGCGCAGCGTAAGCAACGTTCGCGCGTGGATAAGCGGCAGCGAAAAAATCAAAAGGATGCGGCCGCAGCTAGCAGCACCTTTACCAGGACGCCATGACCTGTGATTGCAACAGTTTGACTGTCCGACCTAGGGTTGCCGCAATGGCCGCGGCGGGCACCTCTCACCCGTTTGGCCTCGGTTACCGGAAGCGCTCAACATAACTCTGCTTTTCCAGCAGGATAGCTTCATCGAGTTTATCAATCAGCTTGCGCAGTTCGGTCAAATCCTGATGCCGAATCTGTTCCGGTTTTTTCTCCCGCGCCCTGCAGGCTCGGTGAAATGCCGAGACTAACTGGGCTCGTACATCCGTCAACATCGCCTGAAGTAACAATTTCTTGCTATCGCCTTTCATATTGCTCCCTCCTAAATAGCTTGTTAATAATTATAACAATCCCCTTGCGGGTGTCGGTTTTCATCGTATTATGATTGTTAATTTACACATATATTCTAATAATTTTCACATTAATACACTTTGATATAATATTTTATTCATGCTTAGGGTCTAGTTAAATTAGGGCTAAGCGCAGCGTTGCACCACGGGCAATACAGGAAAATATAATTTTCCTTCAGGTAGTCAAGCCACGTTGCTCTGCGTTACTGATTGATTAGTTGACGGTTAAGTCTTTCATCATCCGCTTTCCCTCGGTCTAATTTATCTGACTTTAACCTTGTCGGCGAATATTTGCGCGCCTTACAGGTATGCTTTACTCTTCTTTGCTCTTCTTAACGCTGCAACCACCTTATTGCTCAGATGCTATGGGCTACTACCCCGCATGCCCCGGGCCTGACTTCCTTTTTGTCTCTTTTTCGCCGTTGATTGAGGTGCGGGATATCTTATTCAGCGGATAATAGATGAACAGGATTAATCACTATCATTCTGTACATGGGTAATGTATACTCCTAACAACGACAGTTAACAACTAGACTATAGTGCAGTCGCCCCAAAGCCTAAAGTTTCTGCCCCTAAGCTTGCAGACAGCCCGTGCGCTGGTCTAATAATACCCACAACGGCATTTTTCCCTGCAGCTTCAAGGCCATTATTGCGTTAACCTGCTCATGGAACGGTCTGATTTTTGAGAAGTCATCATTACCCGCATCGGGGTGCCTTTCAGCAGACCAGATTACACCCTGGCCCACGGCCCTCCTCATTTCTCAATCACTTAGCCTGCAGCCCGCAATGGATGACATCACAATCATCATTAATAATGAATAGGCCTTTGTTTTGGGCGTTAAACACTTATTACCGGACAGGCAGGCAATAACTTTCCAGCGCATGTAATAGCCTGCATCTCATCCGCTATACTCTTTAGCGATAATCTATTTTAATGCCAATAGGAGGCTATCATGGTCAATAAAGATCATATTATGGAACATGCTCAGGTGACGTGTTGCGGCGGGGATCATGTCGGCATCGTCGACCACATGGAAGGTGAGAACCATATCAAGCTTGCCAAAAGCGATCCTGAATCGGGCGGCCAGCACCATTTGATTCCATTATCATGGGTCAAAGAGGTTAAGGAAAACAAAGTGATACTCACTAAAACTAAAGATGAAGTGCGCCAAGAGTGGCAAACCTGCTAAGCGCCTTCTGCACCGCCGGTGCAGAAGGCCAGGACTGTCCATGCGGGTCGCTAAAGCCTGCACGGCGCGATGACACCGTGCAGGCCCACGCCAATGTATTATCGCTAATTTTATCTCTGAACACATCATCATCATCGCCGCAGAATGCCATACAATCACGGTGATTATTTCCTATGATGATTAAACTTTGCTTAGGCATATCTTTGAAAATACACTACGAAAAATGGATTGCAAGCAGATCAGTCGGCTTTCGCCAGCACTTATGTAATTAAAATTTAACAATGATAAAATGGATATCATCTCATTAAGGCGTGGCTAACAGATTAATTAAAACAACCCACCTCTGTAAGAGGGTAAATTAACCCCTCTTGGCCATCAATATAATAGCAATGTGGTTATATCTCTTTGATGGTCGTTTTATTTAGCCATAACACTATCAACTTATAATATAAATCATTACTATTATTGCCATCATAAATTGTATCCTGATATGTTCCCTTTTCTATGAGCCCCTTATTTAATGAATTATTCACCATTTCTTAAAGATGCTTTACGTCCTGTTTAACCTTGTAATGGTGAAATGATAAAGTAAAATTAAAATCGGTTTTCAGATATCGGTCATTTCTCTGATAATTATTCAACATGAGGTTTATGAATAATTTCCCCGGTAGCTCCACCTACTTCGGCAATGGATTGACCAGAACATGCAGGCCAAATTTATCAGGCCCTGAACCTGGTCATTGTGTTGCGCATTACACCGATTGCGCCATTGCCAAGCGCACCCTTTCTCACTTTCATAACGCGCGTAATATCCCTGAGCATCGCAGATTACCTAATCTATGCCATCAACGGCAGGTTGCCGTGGTTTAGAGAAGCGCGGGAAAAAAAAGAGAAGCAGGAAAGAGAACGTCGCGAATTAGCCGTGCAGTCAGTGCAGGCACAGGAAGTCGCGGCGCAATGCCGGAAAACGGCTGAGGTTAGTCGACTGGACGAGCAAGGGAAGGATCATCCCTTTTCGCAGCAAATTATCGCGCAGCGCGAAGACATTGACAATGCATTAGATCCTGAACATGCGGCCCATCTCTGGCTAAACCACGCCACCGTACTCCTGCATGAAGCTGAGCACCAGGTGACGCACTGGCGGCATCGGATCAAGGTTAATCAGGAAAGTAAGCTGGCTTTATGCTTGCTGCCGGAAATTGATGTCGAGCGAATGACCCGCGCGATTGATGATTTAACCAATAGCGAAATTATTCACCACGACCGCTTACTACAGCGCGATCGCGCGCGATTTATCTATGATGCGGCACAAAAAAAGAGGGCCCAAGTGCGCCAGGATCTGCAAATTGGCGGTAACGACGAAGGGCGCAAGGCTTTATGAGCATAAAGCCTTGCGGCTTAACAATGTCTGTGACGACCAAGCTTGCTGTCCCTGGAATAACAACAGCCTCCCAGGAACGTTGATAGAGGCTTTATAATATTCAGCCTATTTGTCTTAGTTATTATCTATTGATCATGCAATATCAGCCACCACGCACGTTTGGTGGTCCCGCCGAAGGGCGAGATAGCTGTTTTCATCCTGACTCCCGAGTTTACACAGGCGCGGCCACCCCCTCATATGAACGCTTGAACGGGAGTTCAGAATACATAATTTACCTTTGCAAGGGATGCCCCCACCCTCGCGGATAGCATTGCATCGCTTAAATCAGTTTACGTCATTCCACTGCAACCAAGTGTTCATCGTGAACGCCTCAAGCCGCCTCAGCAACAATATCAGCCAGCCTCGTACAGGTATTATCGCCCCCCCTATTTATCGCTAGAAAAACCCTTGCGCACGCATTCGCAGTTCGCTTGTTTACATCGTTAATGCCATAGCCCACACTAATTGATCAACTCGTGCCGCAGCCAGTTTAACTGGAGCCCTTTTTTGCCCGCCGACGTAAATATTTTCCACGCGAGCAACCACTTCATCGATTGATCGCTATCGCGCTAACCGGTGAGGCCGCAAAAATTGATTAACTGTGGACTATGAATTGTGATTACTCGCTAGACGTGAAGAAAAACTTTCAATGTCGGTCGTTTAAACAGTGCTAGATTTTCCCGTTTAATCACTATGCGGCATCAAAGGTAGCTGTTGCAAAGCAGCAAATTGTTTTGCGCTGTTAATGACAACAGCAGGAGAGGCAGCACGGGGGGATCACAAGCAACTGTGGGGCTTTATCTATGTCTTTAGCGAGTTTTGCAGGTACGTCAGAAGGAGTGAAGGTCATCATTATTTGTTAATTCCTGGCAAGCCAGAACGGCAGCAAAATGATATCACTCGATTGACCATAGCATCAAAACACCCGCTCTGGCTTAACGATGCATCATCAGTCTCAATGCTGATAACGGCTGCACTTGTCTCCTGTGACAGCCTGGAAAAGTTTAAGATGAGTCAATCGAATACATTCAAGTCCACCCGTTTTAACGCTATATCATGCAGAACAGCATCTTCTGAGCGACGGAGGACGGTGTTATTAACGCTACGCCATTTTGATAAGTGACAAATTGACTGACGCTTCACGTCCCTGACCACTTTACGACGCCCTACGCCACAGTCAAAGGGTTGGTAACTTTGCGCTAGAGACACCGCCCAAAGGCGGTCCTAATGGGAACCGTTAACGCCTGTCGCTGAGGCCGCAGCACGACCGCACGACAGTACGACGGCGTACCCGCGCGACAGCGTACCAGCGTACCGTTCCAGGCGACCGCGCTAATCTGCCGCGGCATCACACCTATTACG
Source organism: Candidatus Sodalis sp. SoCistrobi (assembly GCF_900143145.1). Lineage (GTDB taxonomy): Bacteria > Pseudomonadota > Gammaproteobacteria > Enterobacterales > Enterobacteriaceae > SoCistrobi. The sequence goes on along the minus strand of NZ_FRDB01000083.1, from coordinate 900 downwards.
GGTCAAAGTGAATCTATTCAAAAAAACACGGCGAAGATTGACAAATAGTTTGCTCCGCGCGGTGAAGACGACATGAAGAATTAGCGCTATGACGTTTGGGGCAATGTCGTGAATGACTCGCAGACCCCGTCATCAATCAGAAGATAAAAAAAAGACCGAATACGATTCCTATATTCGGTCCAGGGAAATGGCTCTTGGGAGAGAGCCGTGCGCTAAAAGTTGGCATTTTTTGTAGGCTTTTGATGTCCTACATTGCAAAGTATAGAGCGCACGATCTGTTTTTCCACCGCGGCACCGGCATTCCGCGCATATTCTGTCATCAAAGTTTAACTCTGTGATAACAGGCACACTTCAGTTATTTAACCTTTGCACTTGATGGATTTTTTCCTATCCCTTCATCGTTACGGTGTCGTTTTGTCAACGCAGAGCTGCTGCGCGCGCTCTATAAACGGCGCAATACTCATTTTCTGTCCCGGTCGCTCAGGATCATCAAGCAAAATCACCTCAATGGGTTGGGCGTGGACCTGGCCTGCCTTGCGTTGAAGCTCGGCCTTTTCGTTCAGCGGATATTGCATCAACGTACTCATATTCAGGGCATACAGCGCGTGGTCCGGGCGGCACATGAGTTGCACCTCCTCTTTGGTGAACGCCCAGCGTTTACCGTACTGAAACTTGCTTAAGGTGATAATTTCCATGGCGCTGGCGTACTGCGCCGCCAGCAGTACCACGACAACAACAAGCGAACGTTTCTTCATGATAGACCTGCTATAAACCACCTCGTTATACACAAGTCCGCAACGACTTATATGCCAAGGGTTAGCGGGCTGAAATAGGCAGCCGGTGGGGTTGTAAATGAAGTGAAACCGACGTGTACTATCGCCATTTACGGCGCTGAAAAAT
>NZ_FRDB01000261.1 GCF_900143145.1 Candidatus Sodalis sp. SoCistrobi | reverse complement strand
CGGCGACTCCTACGATAATGCGATGGCAGAGAGTATCAACGGGTTGTACAAAACGGAGGTTATCCACCGCGGGAGCTGGAAAAACCGGACGGAAGTGGAGTTGGCCACGCTGGACTGGGTGGACTGGGTGGACTGGTACAACAACAGAAGGCTGCTCGGGCGGCTGGGTTACATCCCTCCTACTGAAGCCGAAATGAACTATTACGCTTTGCAATTAGCATCAGAGGAAGCGGCGTAGTATTGCCAAAATTACTCTCTAATAAACTCGGGGTTATTCAGTTGGCGGCAAAGTTCACAGCAGAGGAGTGAGGCGTGTATTATCAGCCCAAACGTAATTTATTGGATCAAAAACACATTCTGGTGACCGGCGCCGGTGATGGCATTGGCCGTGAAGCGGCTCTGACCTATGCCCGCCACGGTGCGTCACTGCTGCTGCTCGGCAGAACGGAGCAAAAATTGAATGCGGTAAAGCAGGCGATCGCCGAGGCCGGCGGGCGTGAGGCGCGTGTGCTGGTGCTGGATTTGGCCTGTCCCGATCCGCAACCCTATCAGCTGCTGGCACAGCGCCTGATGAACGAACTTCCCCATCTGGACGGTTTGCTGAACAACGCCGGGCTATTAGGGGAAGTCGCGCCCATGACCGAGCAGACGCCCGCGCGCTGGTCGGAGGTGATGGCGGTGAATATCAATGGCACTTTCATGCTGACACAGGCGCTGCTGCCGCTGCTGCTTAACGCCGGCGGATCATCGCTGATTTTCAGCACCTCCAGCGTGGGCCGACAAGGGCGCGCAAATTGGGGGGCTTATTCAGTGTCCAAGTTCGCCACCGAAGGAATGATGCAGATCTTGGCGGACGAGTATCCCGCATCCACGCTGCGGGTTAACTGTATCAACCCCGGCGGCACCCGTACCGGCATGCGCGCCAGCGCTTACCCGGCGGAAGATGCCGACCGCTTGAAAACCCCGGCGGACATCATGCCCATCTATCTTTATCTGATGGGCGACGATAGCCGGCGCAAAACCGGCATCAGTTTTGACGCGCAGCCCGATCGCAAACCCGGTCCAGCCACCTGATACCCGTTCATGGCCGTTCGCACAGCGGTGCGGCCTTTGTGAGAGAGCGCTTATATGGACGCCAAACGCCACCAACAGCGGCAACAACGGTTAAAAGAGCAGGTCGATGCCCGCATCAGCGCCGCCACTGAACGGCGTGGGATCCTGATGATCTTCACCGGCAATGGCAAAGGTAAAACCACCGCCGGTTTTGGGACCCTCACCCGCGCCGTTGGCCACGGACTTCGCGCCGCGGTAGTGCAATTTATCAAGGGACAGTGGCCCAACGGAGAACGGCAGCTGTTGGAGCCGCACGGCGTGGAGTTTCAGGTAATGGCCACCGGTTTCACTTGGGAGACGCAAAATCGCGAGCTGGATCGTAGTGCCGCGCGCGATACCTGGCGCCATGCGCAGCGAATGCTGGCAGACGCATCGCTCGATGTTGTGCTTCTCGATGAGCTGACTTATATGATTAGCTTCGATTATCTGGACCGCGAAGAGGTTATCGCCGCCCTTGCCGCGCGGCCGGCGGGTCAGACCGTCATTATCACCGGGCGCGGCTGCCACCGAGCGTTGCTGGCGATGGCGGATACCGTTAGCGAGATGCGGCCGGTGAAACACGCGTTCGACGCCGGCGTGATGGCGCAGCAAGGCATTGACTGGTGACACCGTCACATAAAAACGCGTTTTTTTTGATCCTGGCTCTGAAACCGCGGCGACGGCACAGCGGGACGCCGCCACCGATACCCTACCACGGACCCTGGCTGCGGTGGTTAGCGCCACCCTATCTGGCTCTGAAACCGCAGCGGCGCCGCAGCGGGACACGGCCACCGATACCCCACCCCCTGGCTGCGGTTGTTAGCGCTACCCTATTGAGAATGGCGCGTCAGGGCTTATCAGTCATGCGTGAAGGAGCCCTGACGCCGCAGTCGTGAGACAGACCGGCACTAGTGTACACTTGAAGTGCCACCGCCATTAACCCGGACTATTAGCCGGTACCGTTACCTAGAGCATTAGCCTATACCAACCTATACCATCAACCGACACCCTTGATGGGTTTGCTGCTCTGGCCACCGCGCCGCGACGGCGTTCTCTGGCTACTGCGCTTCACCGCACGGCGACACTCGTCGGTACCGTTCGCCTATGCCGTCAACCTGCGCCATTATTGCGTTTACTGCTCTGGCCACCGCGCCGCGACGGCGTTCTCTGACTACTGCGCTTCACCGCACGGCGGATTTGGGTCGCCTTCAAACGGCGGCGTTCGCGCTCTACCGGCAGTTTGGTGACCGATTCAAGCGGTAACTGCACTTTCTCACGCAGATAGTTGGTGTGCTCAAGCGGCAGTTCGGTCCAGCCGCCGCGCGGTAGCCCTTTCGGCAGCGTAACGTCGCCGTAGCGCACGCGGATAAGCCGGCTGAACTGCACGCCAACAGCCTCCCACAGGCGCCGCACCTCGCGATTGCGCCCTTCCGTCAGCGTTACATTATACCACTGATTCAGGCCTTCGCCGCCCTGAAAGGTCTGGCTGCGAAAAGCCGCCGGGCCGTCTTCCAGCTGCACGCCGCGGGTTAATTGACGCTGTTTGTCCTCATCCACTTCGCCGAAAACGCGCACGGCATATTCACGTTCGATTTCACAGCTTGGATGCATCAGGCGATTGGCCAGTTCCCCGTCCGTGGTGAATAACAACAGCCCCGAGGTATTAATGTCCAGCCGTCCGACGGCCACCCAGCGGGCGTTATTCAGACGCGGAAGGCGATCGAACACCGTTGGCCGACCCTCGGGATCGCGGCGCGTACAAAGTTCGCCCTCCGGCTTGTAATAAGCCAGCACACGGCATACGGCATCTTCAACCGGCTTGATGGCGATGATGCGCCCATCGATACGGATTTTGGTGCTGCTGGTGACGTCGACGCGATCTCCCAGGGTGGCAACTTTGCCATCTACGCTCACGCGCCCCTGTTCAATGACGGCTTCGATTTCTCGGCGGGAACCCTGGCCGGCGCGGGCCAGAACTTTTTGCAGTTTTTCGCTTTCGCTCATGGCGAACCTCGTATGTCGCCTTCACAGGCGTCAGGTGAATTAAAATATCTTATAAATCAACATGTTAACAAAAATACCTGCGCCATTATACAGGATTATCTTGCCGCTGTAAGTTTTATCTTCCCCAACAGGCACGGTGGTAGCACCGGGCCGCATCAGTCTGCGGCGTCAGCACGACAGCGGTCGCGCGGCCAGTGCCCCTTTGGTGCCAGCGGCGGTGGCGGTGGCGGCCCAGCGGCGTGCGTCTCTTCTCAGACCGCAAGCAGAGATGGCATCTTTCGCACCGCATTTTGACACGCCGCGGCGCAGCACTCAGCTGCACCATGCACTGGTGCCCCGTCCGTGCAGCACTGACCTGCTGCGCGGCGCCTTACCGTACCGGGTAGACTCCCCCCTGCGCCCCGCTTTGAAGTACCCTCGGTGCATAGGTATCTACACATTTATCGTGATACCTGTTATTACTTTGCAGAATGATTTCAACCTATCTGTTGGCGGGATTGACTCTCGCCTTACCCGCCGATATCAGACGCGGGTTAAACAGCATATGAC
>NZ_FRDB01000021.1 GCF_900143145.1 Candidatus Sodalis sp. SoCistrobi | reverse complement strand
TGCTCATGCTGAGTTTCCAGCACTAGATTAACTGCCCGTTCACGGACTTCCGGAGAGTAACGTTTGGTCGTTGTCATAGAGACCTCCACTTTTAAAGTATAGACTCTAATTTATCCGGGGTGATTCATTGAGATGCATAAAGCGGGCCAGGTCAGCTTCAAGCATGTGGTGACCTTCAACATGGATGAGTATGTCGGCCTGCCCGTCGAGCACCCCGAAAGCTACCATTCGTTCATGTTTAATAACTTTTTTAATTATATCGACATTCCACGGGAAAACATCAATCTCCTTAACGGCAATGCACCAGATATTGATGCTGAATGTCGCCGTTATGAGGACAAGATCAAATCTTACGGTAAAATTCACCTGTTCATGGGCGGCGTCGGCAACGACGGTCATATCGCTTTTAATGAACCCGGTTCATCACTGGCCTCGCGCACCCGCATCAAAACCCTGACCCAAGAGACGCGTCGGGCCAATTCACGCTTCTTTGACAACGACATTGAGCAGGTGCCCCGCTACGCCCTGACGGTGGGCGTCGGTACCTTGCTCGACGCGGAGGAAGTGATGATCCTGGTGATTGGGCACAATAAAGCCCAGGCGCTGCAGGCCGCTGTGGAAAGCAACGTCAATCATATGTGGACCATCACCTGCTTGCAGCTGCATGCTAAAGCCGTGATGGTGTGCGATGAACCCTCGACCCAGGAATTGAAGGTCAGAACGGTCAACTATTTCCGTGAACTGGAACAAGACAATCTGAACACCGCCGACTAACCTCCCGGAGCTGACTATGTATGCTTTAACCAACGGCCGCATCTATACCGGCAGCGAGATTCTGGATAACCACGCGCTGGTGATAGCGGACGGCGTCATCGACGCCATTTGCCCCGCCGACAGCCTACCCGCCGGCATTGAACGCCGCGATCTGGCCGGCGCGGCGCTAGCGCCCGGTTTTATCGACCTGCAGCTTAACGGCTGCGGCGGCGTGCAGTTCAATGACAGCCTGGACGCGCTGTCGGTCGAAACGCTGGAAACGATGCAGGCCGCCAACCAGCGCTCCGGCTGTACCAGCTTCTTGCCGACCCTGATTACCAGCACCGATGACTTTATGCGGCGGGCGGTGGAGGTGATGCGCGCTTACCTGGCCCAGCATCAACATCAGGCGTTGGGGCTGCACTTGGAAGGCCCCTACCTCAGCCCGGCCAAAAAAGGCACCCATGATCCGGCGTTAATGCGTGCGCCGAGCGAGGAAATGGTGGCCTTCCTTTGCGCCAACAGCGACGTGATATGCAAGATGACCTTGGCGCCTGAGCAGGTAGATGTATCAGTGATCCGCCGGCTGTCTGATGCCGGTATCCGCGTTTCCATCGGCCATTCCAACGCCACCTACCAGCAGGCCAAGGCGGGCTTCGCCGCCGGCATCAGCTTCGCGACCCACCTGTTTAACGCCATGCCGCCGATGGTCGGACGCGAGCCGGGCGTTATCGGCGCCCTGTTCGATGCGCCGGAAATTTATTGCGGCATCATCGCCGACGGCCTGCATGTCAACTGGGCCAACATCCGTAACGCCAAACGTATTAAAGGCGATCGCCTGATATTGGTCACGGATGCCACCGCCCCGGCCGGCGCGGAAAATATTGACAGGTTCATTTTCGCCGGCAAAACAATATACTATCGCGATGGCCTGTGCGTGGATGAACATGGCACCCTTAGCGGCTCGGCGCTTACCATGATTGAAGCGGTGCGGGGGAGCGTCGAGTACGCCGGAATCCCGTTGGACGAGGCGTTGCGCATGGCAACCCTTTACCCGGCACGGGCGCTGGGCATGGACGCGCGGTTAGGGACGCTGACGGTCGGCAAAATCGCCAACTTAACCGCCTTCACCCGTGATTATAAAATCAGTAAAACTATCGTTAACGGCGACGAAGTTTGACCATAAGCGAGTAAGCGATGACACCAGGCGGACAGACCCCGATAGGCAATATTGACCTTGTTAAACAGTTGAATAGCGCGGCGGTCTACCGTCTCATCGATCAAGCGGGCCCCATTTCTCGTATTCAGATTGCAGAACAAAGCCAGCTCGCGCCCGCCAGTATCACCAAGATCACCCGCCAATTGCTGGAACGCGGCCTGATCCGCGAAGTGGATCAGCAGGCGTCCACCGGCGGTCGGCGGGCGATTTCTATCGTGGCCGAGACTCGCGCCTTCCAGGCCATCGGCGTTCGGCTCGGTCGGCATGATGCGACGGTGATGCTCTATGATTTGAGCGGCAAAGCCCTGCAGGAAGCTTATTTCCCGCTGCCGCAGCGGACCCAGCAGACGCTGGAATTGGCGCTGATGGAAGCCATCGCCGACTTTCTCGAGCAGGCCCAGCGTAAAATCCGCGAGCTTATTGCTATTTCGGTGATATTACCGGGGCTGGTCGATCCTTTCTCCGGCATTGTCCGCTATATGCCCCATATACAGGTGCACCACTGGCCGCTGGTGGAGCAGTTGCAACAGCGCTTTCATCTCACCGCGTTTGTGGGCCACGACATTCGCAGTCTGGCGCTGGCGGAGCACTACTTCGGTGCAACCCAAGATTGCGCCGATTCCATTTTGGTTCGTCTGCACCGGGGTACCGGCGCAGGGATCTTGATTAACGGCCAGATTTTTCTCGGCAGTAACGGCAATGTGGGCGAAATAGGCCATATTCAGGTCGATCCGCTGGGAGAACGCTGCCACTGCGGTAATTTTGGCTGTCTGGAAACCATTGCCGCCAATGCCGCAATCGAGCAACGGGTGCGCCTGCTGCTCAGTCAGGGTTATGCCAGCAAACTGACGCCGGACGACTGCCGGATAGACACTATTTGTCAAGCCGCCAATCGCGGTGACGGGCTGGCGGTGGAGGTCATCGAGCACATCGGCCGCCAGTTGGGTAAGGTGATAGCGCTTAGCATCAACCTGTTTAATCCGCAAAAGGTGGTATTAGCGGGCGAAATCACCGAAGCCCACAAAATTTTGCTGCCGGCCGTGCAGCGCTGCATCGATAATCAGGTGCTGAAAGCCTTCAGGCAAAATTTGCCGGTGGTCATCTCGGCGCTGGATCACGGTTCATCCATCGGCGCTTTCGCCCTGGTAAAGCGCGCCATGCTTAACGGCGTGCTGCTTCAACGGCTGCTTGAAGCCGATTCACCGCCGCACCGCTAATCTGCGTCATGGCGATGCGGATCTGAGGCGGCCCGCCCGCTGGCGTAACGCCGTTCTCCGGCGGCGCCGGTTTCCCACGGCCTCCCCGGCAATAGGCCCGAGCCTTGTTGGACCGCGACTGAGCAATCAGGCCAACGATCAACGCACTGGGGATCGCGCCGCGATTTTCCGCCCCTGAGCGGTGAGGGTGCTTCCCCTGTTTGCCCTTTCTTACCCAATGGCCGGCGGCGCATCGCGCCCATTTGCTTCATGTCCCCGGCAAGACGGTCACCGGCACGGCCGCCGGTGATGAAATTCGCATTGTTGAATTCACAATCAACCCGCCGTTTTACTCTGGTTTACTGCGTTTTATATAATTATTTTGCTTTTTTATTGATGATCATTCGACTGATAAGGTTTATTTCCCCATGGATATTGAATTGTGGGCCCGTTTTGGTGCTAAATCGTTGCATAGGTGACGGCGCCGACGACGACACGGCGACCGCCGGGATCCATCATGAGGGAAAAATTATGTGTTCTATTTTTGGGGTACTGGATCTGAAGACCGATCCGGTTGAATTACGTAAGCAGGCGCTGGAATGCTCCCGTCTGATGCGTCATCGCGGCCCCGACTGGTCCGGCGTCTATGCGGGCGAAAAAGCGATACTGGCCCATGAGCGTTTGTCTATCGTCGATGTCAACACCGGTGCCCAACCCCTCTATAACGCGGCGCATACGCATGTTCTGGCGGTGAACGGCGAGATTTATAACCATCAGCTTATCCGCGAACAGTTGGGCGACCGCTACGCCTTTCAAACCGGTTCCGATTGTGAGGTCATTCTGGCCCTGTACCAGGAAAAAGGCCCGGAGTTTCTGGACGAATTGCGCGGCATGTTCGCCTTTATCCTGTACGACACGGAAAAAGACGCTTATTTAATCGGCCGCGATCACATGGGCATTATTCCGCTGTATATGGGGCACGACGAGCACGGTAACCTGTACGTCGCGTCGGAAATGAAAGCGCTGGTGCCGGTCTGCCGCACGCTCCAGGAATTCCCGCCCGGACACTACCTTTGGAGTCAGGACGGTGAACTGCGTCCCTACTATCAGCGCGATTGGTTCGATTACGATCGGGTGAAAGACAACGTGACCGACAAAGCGGCGTTGAAGGCGGCGCTGGAAGAATCGGTGAAAAGCCATCTGATGTCCGATGTGCCCTACGGCGTGCTGCTGTCCGGCGGGCTTGATTCATCCATCATCTCCGCCATCACCAAAAAGTACGCCGCCCGTCGGGTGGAAGATCACGCGCAAAGCGAAGCCTGGTGGCCGCAGCTGCACTCTTTCGCCGTCGGTCTGGAAGGCTCGCCGGATCTGAGCGCCGCCAGCAAAGTGGCGGCGGCGCTGGGCACGGTCCACCATGAAATTCATTTTACGGTGCAAGAAGGTCTGGACGCCATCCGCGACGTGATTTACCACATCGAAACCTATGACGTCACGACCATCCGCGCCTCGACGCCAATGTACCTGATGTCGCGCAAAATCAAAGCGATGGGCATCAAGATGGTTCTGTCCGGCGAAGGGGCCGATGAAGTGTTCGGCGGCTATCTCTATTTCCACAAGGCGCCGAATGCCAAAGAGTTCCATGAAGAACTGGTGCGTAAACTGCAGGCGCTGCATATGTATGACTGCGCCCGCGCCAACAAAGCCATGTCCGCCTGGGGCGTCGAAGCGCGTGTGCCCTTCCTCGACAAGCAGTTCCTGGATGTGGCGATGCGTATCAATCCGCAGGATAAAATGTGCGGCAACGGCAAGATTGAAAAACACGTGCTGCGCGAATGTTTCGCCGATTATCTGCCGGAGAGCGTTGCCTGGCGGCAAAAGGAGCAGTTTTCCGACGGCGTGGGCTACAGCTGGATTGACAGTCTGAAAGTCATCGCCGCGGAGCAAATCAGCGATCAACAGCTGGCCAATGCCCACTTCCGTTTCCCCTATAACACGCCGACGTCCAAAGAAGGCTATTTGTACCGGGAAATTTTCACCGAGCTGTTCCCGCTGCCGAGCGCCGCGGAATGCGTGCCCGGTGGCCCGTCGGTGGCCTGCTCTTCCGCCAAGGCCATTGAATGGGATGAGTCGTTCAAAAAAATGGACGATCCCTCAGGCCGCGCGGTGGGCGTACACACTTCGGCCTATTGATAGCCGCCTGCGAGGGCGAGTTACTGGCGTCCTGGGCCATCGAACAGGCAGCCATCAGCGCCTCGGCCGGCAATACTGAGTGCATGGCGGCAAACCGCCGTGAGGAGCCCCGCTGCCGGGGCGACCTGCCGCCGTGAGGGTCCCGCTGCCGGGTCGACCTGCCGCTGTCGGACAGGCTCTCGCTGGAGGCTGTTCATTGCGCCGGTCAGGGGGGCTGCCGCTCCGCCAATGCCCTCTGCTACGCCGCTCAAAAACCGGCCTTACCGGCGCGGTTTTTCCCCCCGTGAGCGCGGGAAAATCATTGCGTTAGCCGCTTTTATGGTCAGGTTGTTCATAAGCCAGACAAACGGTCCGCGCAATGCCGGATTAGCGAAAAAAAGGGGTTGACTGAAGTTCGTCAACTCCGCATAATGCGCCCCGCAACGCCGAATGTAGGTCACGCGGAAAGTTGGCTACGTAGCTCAGCTGGTTAGAGCACAGCACTCATAATGCTGGGGTCACAGGTTCGAATACCGTCGTAGCCACCACCTTTGCGGGAGTGGCGAAATTGGTAGACGCACCAGATTTAGGTTCTGGCGCCGCAAGGTGTGCGAGTTCAAGTCTCGCCTCCCGCACCATCGTTCGGTAAGCAGCAATTGGGGTATAGCCAAGCGGTAAGGCAGCGGGTTTTGATCCCGCCACGCCCAGGTTCGAATCCTGGTACCCCAGCCAACTCGCTTTGTCTTTTGGGCGAACAGTGCTGCAATTGCGGCTGAGATGGGATATAGCCAAGCGGTAAGGCAGCGGGTTTTGATCCCGCCACCCCCAGGTTCGAATCCTGGTATCCCAGCCAAAATGACCTGCCGATATCGCGGTCTGTTGCAAAGTAATCGGTCAAAAATACGGCTACGTAGCTCAGCTGGTTAGAGCACAGCACTCATAATGCTGGGGTCACAGGTTCGATTCCCGTCGTAGCCACCATATTTTTGGGGTATCGCCAAGCGGTAAGGCACCGGATTCTGATTCCGGCACCCCAGGTTCGAATCCTGGTACCCCAGCCATATCAAGCCCGCGCAGGCGGCAATAAAAAAACGCTCCCCCGGGAGCGTTTTTTTTTACCGCGGCGTGACCTGCGCTCACGGCGCATCGACGATAAAATTAAGCCGGTCATAGCAATCGCTGGCGCGCGTCACCAGGGTCTGAAAAGCCGGCTGCATAATTTCATCATGGCCTATCCATGGCGTTTTGACCGTTATCTGCTTGCTGTAGCGATAACCTCGCGCCGTCTTTTCTCCCGCGATATCGATATCGAACCATCGGGAGCGGAGCCGGCAGGCGTTTACCGCCGCGGTAATGCCCTCACCGAACAGATTGATTTGCCGCAGCAGTTTTCTCGGTTCCCCCAAATAAATATCGGATAACCCCCCCTCACTTCGGTAACGGTTGAAATCATCCCAAACCGTGGGGTAAGGACTCCCCAGATAGAGATAGCGCGAATCGGCAATTCGCGTCAGAGCATGGCGATCTTCGGCATGAATATTAACCCGGTAGGCATCAGGTAACTGATATTGGGTCGGGTCGCGCTCCACCCGGCAGCGGGTGCTTTCATTGACCACCGAGTTGCACAAGGAAATATCGATACTTTTCACGCCGTGCTCGCGATCTCCCTGGAACAGGCTGGCAAGATCGCCGCCTTTCATTCTCTCCTGCCGCTCATGGACAATCGAACGCCCCTGCGCGGTAAGAATTTCATTGCGTTCAATCCGCTCATCTTGCCGCGGCGTGGACGCCGGGATAGCGTCTACAATCACTTTTCCCTCGGGCGTGAAAACCAGCGCCGCGCGATCCTGCAGATCCGACGCCACATAGCCGGGCGCGTAATAATATTGAGTAGGATCCAGCCATTCGATTTTGCCGGCGATGTTCGCCTGTACGATAGCATGGTTGGCTGTGATGCCCGGAATCGCCATGGGCATGGCATACAGCCCGCGCTCCACCAGCGCCGGCCGGGCCATCACGCCCGCCTCGCGCAACATCGCCGTCAGCAGGATCGACAAGTCCTTGCAATCGCCATAGCCATTTTGCTCAATTTGCGCGAGATCAAACGGCACATAGCCGCGGTTGCTGGCGCGCCAGTCGCCCAGATAACGATAGTGCTGATGCAGATAACGCATTATCTCCGCGACCTGTTCCGCCGCCGGCCGCCCTTTGAGACTCTGTATTATCCGCCGAGCATCGGGCGGTAACGGCTGACGTGAAATAAGCTGATACTTTTTCGCCATGGGGCCCAAAATGTCCTGCGCGCTGAGCGAAGTGGCGACTTGAATATAAGGAAAATCGCGCACGTAGCCGTTGGGCAACTCAAAAATATAGTTTTCGTAGCGGGGTTTGACGAGTTTCACCTCAATTGACTTTTTGTCCTTGCTGGTCTTGACCTTGAATTCGCCGGGTAACTTCGCGCGATAATACAGCGGCCGCTCGGCGGTGTAAGTTATTTGGTGGGCATCCAGCCGCTCGGCGTCGGGCTGGAAGGTCCGCATTTGCGTAAAATGCGCATGAAACGGTACGGCCGCCCGGTGGTGCTGCACGGTATAGCGGATGACGGCATTCACCCGTAAATGGGGAAAGGCCAGCGACAGGGTTTTATTGCGCGAAAAACCCAGGTAGGGATTGGGTTCGGTCCGAATATCGACTTTAGCGCTCATGGGCGGCTGCGCCGGTTCATCTGGAAACGTCACGCTGGATTCCACCAGCGTAAAGGTATCTTCTTCCGGGTAGCTGAAATCGATACGCGATAGCCTATAGCGCCCCGCGGTGGTCAGAATTTGCATGGCGACGGTGTAGCGGCAGTCCACGCTGCCGTCGGCGTTGTAATGACAGGCTTCCTTAACCCGGCTGGCCAACGGCGCCTCGGTGACCGATTGACGTTTGCCGTGGGCGGTGCTTATTAGCAAAAGCGCAAAGGCCGCAAAACAGCAGCTTCCCTTCTTCATCGAATGTCCTTTTCAATTATCTTCTTTTCCTGGAAATAACGGCCTAACAAGACGGTTATACTGGCTATAGTAGGGGCCTTGCCGGGCGGTAACAACCCGGCAATGAAGCATTAGCGTCTGAATTAAAACTCATAATTTGATGTGAAATATCAATAAATTCAGGGTGCCGGCGTAAAATGCGTCGCCGGCGGGAATTGTCTGCACCGGCCAGCCACAGACCAGGCCGGTTACGCTCGGGACAGGTAGCGCGGCACATGCGGGAAGCGGCCCGCGCCACCGACCGGTCGCGGGAAAGGCGGCGCCAGGCCGCAGCGACCGCAATAGGCCGGACCGACACCGTCAGCGCGCGTGGCGATAAGCGAAGGTAACCGCCGCGCGTCTCCCTTCCCATCTTGGCGTATTAAATCTCCGCTTTGCACGGCCGTCACGGCGGACGGCAATGGGCCAGTAACGTTACAGACCCAGCGCGTAACGCAGCACCCGGTGCTTAAGGCCGCCGGCGCGCTGTGCCAGCATCAGGCCGAGATTGCGCGCCAGCATCAGCGGCGGTAGGTCATTGCTAAACGTGGTATAGAACGCATCCATTCCCGCCTGCATCAGCAGGTTATCGCCGCGCCGGCGGCGCTGGTAACGTTGCAATACCGCTAGCGTATCCCAGGGTTCATCACGACGGCGAGCCTCGACCAACACCTCCGCCAGCGCCTCGGCATCGCGAAAGCCGAGATTGGCTCCCTGCCCCGCAAGCGGATTAATGGTATGCGCGGCATCGCCAATCAGCGCCAGTCCCGGCAACACATAGTCGCGGGCGTGGCGCCGCGTTAAGGGAAACGATGCCGCGCCATGCAGGGTGAAAGCGCCGAGCCGCGCGGGAAAGGCCGCCTGCACTTCCCGCGCCAGCGCCGGCAGCGGAAGTTTTTCCAACTGGCGGATACGCGCCGCGCCGTCATACCAAACCAGCGACGCCCAGCGCCCGTAGAGCGGCAAAAACGCCCGCGGCCCGGAGGGGTGGAACGCCTGCCAGGTGACGTCCTGTTGCTGCCCGCCGTCGATTTCCACGCTGAGCAGCAGGCAAGATTGACGGTACTGCCAACCGCTGACCGCAATGCCCGCGTGTTGACGAACCCAGGAATGCGCGCCGTCGGCCCCGACCAAGACCCGGCTGGTGACAGTACTGCCGTCATCCAGCGTTAAGTGCCAGCGACCGTCGTCCCACACCATGGCGGCGAGCGACGCCGGGCAGCGCAGCGCCAACGTGTCGCAATCTGCAAAGCCTTGCCACAGCGCCTGTTGCAGTCGGCGGTTCTCCACCATAAAACCCAGTTCGGGCAGGTTGAGGGAGGCGGCATCGAACGCCACCACCGCAGACGACCATTCCCACGTTTCCAAATGACGGTACGGTACGCAAAAACGGTCATCAATGCGTTGCCAGGCGCCGATGCGGCGCAATAGCGCCACCGAGGCGCAGCTGATGGCCGACACCCGCAAATCCGGCGCTGCGTTATCGGCGGCCGGCGACGGCGGCGCCGGATCGATTACCAGCACCCGGAAGCCCGCCTGGGCCAGCGCCAGCGCCAGTGCCGCCCCCACCATGCCGCCACCGGCCACCACCACGTCATAGCACGTCTCGTTCGTCTTCATTTCGGCCTATGCCTACGCTATTATTTTCCAGTTTCCGGTAGTGTACCGCAAAAATGGCCGTTCAAAGACTCGCCGCGCGCGCTAGACTGGTCACAACACCGGCAAAGGATTACAATACGCGCCCTGCGCAAGCCTGCGGGCTTTTTAATATTGCATCGAATACTGGCAAGCTGATGACCAAAAAACTCCATATCAAAACCTGGGGCTGTCAGATGAATGAGTATGATTCATCCAAGATGGCCGACTTACTGGATAGCACTCACGGCTATCAGTTGACGGACAACCCCGAAGAGGCGGATGTCCTGCTGCTTAATACCTGCTCCATCCGGGAAAAAGCGCAGGAAAAGGTGTTCCATCAATTGGGGCGCTGGCGGATGTTGAAGGAAGCCCGACCGGAATTGATCATCGGCGTCGGCGGCTGCGTGGCATCTCAGGAAGGCGCCCATATCCGTGAGCGGGCCAACTACGTGGATATCATTTTCGGGCCGCAGACGCTGCATCGCCTGCCGGAAATGATTAATCATGTCCATGGCACCCGCAGCCCGGTGGTGGATATCAGCTTCCCGGAAATCGAAAAATTCGATCGCCTGCCGGAACCGCGCGCCGATGGGCCGACCGCCTTCGTCTCTATCATGGAAGGCTGCAACAAATACTGCAGTTTTTGCGTCGTGCCCTACACCCGCGGCGAAGAAGTCAGCCGCCCGTGCGACGATATCCTGTTTGAGATAGCCCAGCTTGCGGACCAGGGCGTGCGTGAAGTCAACCTGCTGGGGCAGAACGTAAACGCCTATCGCGGCGCCAGCTATGACGGCGGCATCTGCACCTTCGCCGAACTGCTGCGGCTGGTGGCGGCCATCGACGGTATCGACCGTGTCCGCTATATCACCAGCCACCCTATCGAATTCACCGACGATATCATCGATGTTTACCGCGACACGCCGGAACTGGTCAGCTTCGTGCATTTGCCGGTGCAAAGCGGCTCCGATCGCATCCTGACCATGATGAAACGCGCCCACACCGCGCTGGAATATAAATCGATTATCCGCCGGCTGCGCAAGGCGCGCCCGGATGTTCAAATCAGCTCCGACTTCATTATCGGCTTTCCGGGCGAGACGCAGCAAGACTTCGAGCAGACCATGCAACTGATTGCCGACGTGAATTTCGACATGAGCTTCAGCTTCATTTACTCCGCGCGTCCCGGCACGCCTGCCGCCGATATGGTGGACGATGTCAGTGAAGAAGAGAAAAAGCAGCGGCTGCATATTCTGCAGGAACGGATCACCCAACAGGCCATGCAGTACAGCCGCCGCATGCAGGGCACGGTGCAACGTATTCTGGTGGAAGGTACCTCACGCAAAAACGTGATGGAGCTGTCCGGCCGCACTGAAAACAATCGGGTGGTCAATTTTGAAGGCGCGCCGTCGATGATAGGCAAATTCGTCGATGTGGAGATCGTCGACGTGTATCCCAACTCCCTGCGCGGCGTGCTGTTGCGCACCGAAGATCAGATGGCCTTGCGCAGCCATGAAAGCCCGGCGTCGGTTATTGCCCGCACCCGTAGAGAGAACGAACTGGGCGTGGGTATGTACCAGCCGTGCCCCCCCTGCCCGCCAGCATTCCCGGAGCGGCTCGCCGCTCCGCCGCCATGCGGCTCCCCTGCTTGCATTGCACTAATTGTGCCCCAATATACCTATAATGGTCTTTGCCCTTGACGCGTGGGCGGGGATGCTTCATTTATTAGCCATAGGCGATCGCTGCCGGCTCTGCCGGTGCATGGCTTGAGGTTCACCCTGTAAGGGTTTTATATGCCGAGAGGACAGATTTGAACGTCGAAACGAAAGAAATCATGCTGGAACCCGCAGACAACAATCGTCTGTTGAGCCTCTGTGGGCCGTTTGATGATAACATCAAGCAACTTGAGCGCCGGTTGGGCATTGAGATCAATCGGCGTGACAATACCTTTAAGCTAGTGGGTAAACCGCTGTGCGTTGACGCCGCCGCGACGATCCTCACCTCGCTGTACGTCGACACGGCGCCGCTGCGCGGCGTTATCGCCGATATCGAGCCGGAACAAATTCATCTGGCCATTAAACAAAGCCGGGTGCTGGAGCAAACGGCGGAAAGCGTGCCCGACTATGGCCGCGCGGTGAATATACAAACCAAGCGCGGCATCATCAAACCGCGCACGCCTAATCAGGCGCAATATATCGCCCACATTCTCGATCATGACATCACCTTCGGCGTTGGCCCGGCCGGAACCGGCAAAACCTATCTGGCGGTGGCAGCCGCGGTAGACGCACTGGAGCGCCAGGAAATTCGCCGTATTCTTCTGACCCGTCCGGCGGTGGAAGCCGGTGAGAAACTGGGTTTTCTGCCCGGCGATCTCAGCCAGAAGGTCGACCCCTATCTGCGCCCGCTTTATGACGCGCTCTTTGAAATGCTGGGCTTCGAGCGGGTGGAAAAACTGATTGAGCGCAATGTCATTGAGGTCGCGCCGCTGGCCTATATGCGCGGGCGTACCTTGAACGACGCGTTTATTATTCTGGACGAAAGCCAGAACACCTCCATCGAACAGATGAAGATGTTCCTGACCCGCATTGGCTTCAATTCCAAAGCGGTCATCACCGGCGACGTCACCCAGATTGACCTGCCGCGCCATCAGAAATCAGGCTTGCGGCACGCGGTGGAAGTGCTGGCGGAAGTGGAAGAAATCAGTTTCAATTTCTTCCATAGCGAAGACGTGGTGCGCCACCCGGTGGTGGCGCGGATTGTCAATGCCTATGAAGCCTGGGAAACCGCCGATCAAAAACGTCAGGAGCAGCAGGCCGCCGAGCGCAAGCGCGAGGCCATGGCGCAAAGCAATGGCGCCGCCCCGGCGGGCCACGGTTCGCCCCCCTCCGGGGAGCCTAAGGCATGAGCGAGGTGATACTTGACCTGCAGCTGGCCTGCGACGAAGCGCAGGGTCTGCCCGCCGAGGCGGATTTCCTGCGCTGGCTGCAGGGCGTGCTGCCGCTGTTTCGCGACTGTGCAGAGGTTACCGTCCGCCTGGTGGACGAAGCGGAAAGCCATGAACTCAACATGACCTACCGCGGCAAAGATCGGCCCACCAACGTGCTTTCCTTTCCCTTTGAGGCGCCACCGGAAGTGGAACTGCCGCTGCTGGGGGATCTGGTCATCTGCCGTCAGGTGGTAGAGCGCGAAGCGCGGCAACAGGACAAGGCGCTGGAAGCACATTGGGCGCATATGGTTGTTCACGGTTCGCTGCATCTGTTAGGGTATGATCATATCCTGGATGAGGAAGCCCTGGAGATGGAATCGCTGGAAACGGAGATCATGCAAAAACTCGGTTACCCGGATCCGTATCTGGCGGAAAAAGAGGCGTAATGCCCCCCAAATTATTAGAGAGTGAATTGACTAAACGCTATGAGCGACGACCATTCGCAGAGCAATGATAGCCCCAGTCCCAAGAAGGGCTTTTTTACCCTGATACTCAATCAGCTGTTTCACGGCGAACCGAAAAACCGTGACGATCTTCTCGAACTTATCAGGGATTCAGAACAGAACGAGCTTATCGCCCCCGATACCCGCGATATGCTGGAAGGCGTCATGGACATCGCCGAACAGCGGGTACGGGATATCATGATCCCCCGCTCGCAGATTATCACGCTGAAGAAAAACCAATCGCTGCAGGAGTGCCTCGACGTCATCGTCGAATCGGCCCACTCCCGCTTTCCGGTCATCAGCGAAGATAAGGATCATGTGGAAGGGATCCTGCTGGCCAAGGATTTGCTGCCGTACATGCTCAGCCACGATGAGCCGTTCAGCATCGAGAAGATCCTGCGCCCGGCGGTCGTGGTGCCGGAAAGCAAGCGGGTTGACCGCATGCTCAAAGAGTTCCGCTCCCAGCGTTACCATATGGCCATCGTCATAGACGAATTCGGCGGCGTGTCCGGTCTGGTGACCATCGAAGATATCCTGGAGCTTATCGTCGGCGAAATTGAAGATGAGTACGACGACGAAGAAGATCGGGATATTCGTCAGTTGAACCGTCACACTTTCACCATTCGCGCCCTGACGCCGATTGAAGATTTCAACGAGGTCTTCAATACGCACTTCAGCGATGAGGAAGTGGATACCATCGGCGGGCTGGTGATGCAGGCCTTTGGTCATTTGCCGGCGCGCGGCGAGGCCATCGATATCGACGGCTACAATTTTAAAGTGGCGATGGCCGACAGCCGGCGCATTATTCAGGTACACGTCAAGATCCCTGAGAACTCACCGCAACCCACCATGGAAGATTAAGTCCCCAATGGCCATCGCCCCACTGTTTGCACGCCAGCGGCTCCGCGCGCTGCTGGCGCTCGTTACCGGCGCCTGCGGCACTCTGGCATTTTCCCCCTATGATCTCTGGCCCGCGGCCGTGGTCTCGCTGGGCGGCCTGCTGTTGGTTACGCTCAATCGCAGCGGCCGGCAAGCCGGCTGGCTGGGCTTTGTCTGGGGCTTTGGCCTGTTCGGCACCGGTGTTAACTGGGTCTATGTCAGCATCGCGCAGTTCGGCGGCCTGCCGGGCCCGGTCAATGTGGCGTTGGTGGTGGTGCTGGCCGCCTATCTGGCGCTTTATCCCATGCTGTTTGCCGCCCTGCTGGCGCGGCTTTGGCCGCGCACCAGTCTGTGGCGGTTGGCGCTCGGCGCCCCGGTACTGTGGTCGGTCACCGAATTTTTGCGCGGCTGGGTACTGACCGGCTTTCCCTGGCTGGAGTTCGGCTACAGTCAGATAGACGGCCCGTTAAAAGGTATCGCGCCGCTGTTGGGCGTGCAGGCGATAACGTTCATGCTGGTGATGATAAGCGGGCTGGCGGCCTATGCGCTGGCGCAGCGGCGACTGCTGCCGGCTGTCGCCGCGCTGGCGCTGCTGCTGCTGCCCTGGCCGCTGCGCTCGTTGCACTGGTATCAGCCTCAGCCGGAGCGGGCCATTAACGTGGCGCTGGTGCAAGGCAATATTGCCCAGTCGATGAAATGGGAGGCGAGCCAGGTGGCGCCGACGCTGGAAATTTATCTGCGGCGTACCCTGCCGGCCCTCGGCAAGGCGCAGATGGTTATCTGGCCTGAATCGGCCATTCCCGACGACGAGATTACCCAAAACGCTTTCCTGACCCGGCTTGACGAACAGTTACTCCAGGGGCACACCCGGTTAATCACCGGCATCATCGACGCGCGGCCTACCCCGCACGGCTACGATTACTACAACAGCATTATCGTATTGGGCGAATCCACACCCTACCGGTATCCTTCGACGGATCGCTATAACAAGCATCATCTGGTGCCCTTCGGCGAAACGGTGCCCTTGGCGAGCCTGCTGCGGCCGCTGGCGCCGTTGTTCAATCTGCCGATGTCATCCCTCAGCCAGGGACACTATCTGCAGCCGCAGCTGCGGGTGGCCGGCATGAAGCTCACCGCTACCGTCTGTTACGAGATTATCCTGGGCGGTCAGGTGCGGGATAACTTCCGCCCCGATACCGACTTCCTGCTGACAGTGTCAAACGATGCCTGGTTCGGGCATTCCATTGGCCCGTGGCAGCATTTCCAGATGGCGCGCATGCGCTCGCTGGAGCTGGGGCGACCGCTGCTGCGCAGCACCAATAACGGTATCACCGCGGTTATCAACGCCGACGGAACGCCGCAGGGGCAATTGCCGCAATTTACCCGTGACGTGCTCAACGTTCGCGTGACCCCGACGCAGGGGATGACCCCCTACGCCCGTGCCGGCTCTTGGCCGCTATGGATTGTTACGCTGCTGGCCGGATTTACCGCGCTGGTTTTTGATCGCCGCCGAGGCGCCTGAGGAAATGGCATGCTGCTTGATGAACGCTATGTGCTAAAAGACAGCGCGCAATTGCGCGACTATTACGCCGCCCCCCATCCCGGCGTGCTGCATAAACAAATCGACCATTTGGATGACTATGCGCACCGGCTTATTGCTCTGTCGCCGTTTATGGTGCTTGGCACGCAGGGACCCCGCGGGTTTGATTGTTCGCCAAAGGGCGGCGAACCGGGCTTTGTGCAAGTGGAGAACGCCAAGACGCTGCTGCTGCCGGATCGCGGCGGTAATAATCGCCTGGACGGATTGAATAATGTGTTACATAACCCCGCCGTCGGGCTGTTGTTTTTGATCCCCGGCTGGTCTGAATGTTTCCGAGTAAACGGCCGAGCACAGATTTCCGTGGATCCGGCACTGTGCGCGCGCTTTGCCCAAAATGGCGTGTCCGCGAAGAGCGTGCTGGTTATTCGGGTCGATGAAGCGTTTATCCACTGCGGCCGCGCGATCGGTTTCGCCGGTTTGTGGGAAAGCAGCCAACAGCAGGATGTGGCGCAGTTGCCGAAGGCGCTGGATGTTTTCAAAGCGCATGTCGCCCTGCACAAGGCGGCGCTTTAGCGACTCCCTCAAGACGCGCGGCACAGGCCGCGTTTTTGCGCCGCCCCCCAACTCGCCACTCTTCGCCCCGCCGTCTTGCGGCTGCGCCAAGCCTCTGTCCTCCCGTCGGCGGCTTTCCGCTACGTCGCCATCGCCTCAGCCGGTAGCTATTGTCTTGTCTATCGCCGGCACGTGAGTCTTCCTCAACTGTCGGTTCGCCAGTCCGCAGCAGCGTTAGTCCGACGTCCCAATAATTCGCTTATCCGGTAAGCCGGTAAGCCGGTAAGGCAGTAAGGCAGTAAGCCGTTAAGCCAGTAGCCTGATAATCCAACAATTTGGTAATCCGTTCGTCCATCAGCCCATAAATTCATCAGTCCTTGGGTCCTTGGGTCCTTGGGTCCTTGGGTCCTTGGGTCCTTGAGCCCTTGGGTTGATTCATACATGCGTTTATCCGTTTATTTTTTTAGTCCTTTAATTTATTCGTTCATACGTTCATTCGTTCGTTAACTGTTCAGCCTTCCTTTAAGGGAACCTTTTCTGCGCCGTTATGCTCCGCTGCGCCGGCTGCGGGACGCTGCTGTCGTATGGCCGGCGTGCTGCTCCATAGCGTGGCAATAGTTTCATCTGACATGAATATTGCCGCCAATTATTTTGTTGAACATAACGAGCCAGCGTCACGAGACATGGGCGCGGGCCACGGCGCCACCGCGGTGCAGGTTATGCACCAGAAATGAGCATGGCACCGTATCGTGCCGCATTTTAGTGCGCAGCGGTTCTCAAAACTTCAACATTTTGGTGTCAGTTTATTTACATTAGGCTATTTTAACGGTAACTCTCTTGACGAATCCGTCCCAAAAGCGGGTCTTACTTCAGGCCGGCTTGCCGCCACAGGGCCGCCGGACGCTGATAGGTATGATACCGTAATCACAGCAAAGGAGCAGGAAGATGCACATGCGCAAAGTGGCGTTATCGTTAGTGATGATCGGCATTGCCGCCAGTCAGGCTCATGCCGAAGCGTTAACGGGTACGCTGAAGAAAATCAAAGACAACGGCGTCATCGTGGTAGGTCACCGCGAATCGTCCGTTCCTTTCTCCTATTATGACAACCAGCAGAAAGTGGTGGGCTATTCGCAAGATTACTCCAACGCTATTGTGGAAGCCGTTAAAAAGAAAATCGACGCGCCAAATCTGCAGGTGAAATATCTGCCTATTACGTCCTCCAATCGCATCCCGCTGCTGCAAAACGGCACCTATGATTTTGAGTGCGGCTCCACCACCAACAACCTGGAACGTCAGAAACAGGTGGATTTCTCCGATACGCTGTTCATTATTGGTACCCGTCTGGCGGTGAAAAAAGGGGGGCCAATCAAGGACTTTAGCGACCTGGCCGGTAAGACCGTGGTCGTCACCGCCGGGACGACGTCGGAAGTGTTGCTCAATAAGCTCAACGATGAGAAGCAGATGAAAATGCGCATCATCAGCACTAAAGATCACGGTGACTCTTTCCGCACGCTGGAAAGCGGCCGCGCGGTGGCCTTCATGATGGATGATGCGCTGCTGGCCGGCGAACGCGCCAAATCGCGCAAGCCTGATCAGTGGGATATCGTCGGCACGCCGCAGTCAAAAGAAGCTTACGGCTGCATGCTGCGCAAAGACGACGCGCCGTTCAAGACCCTGATGGATGACACTATCGCCCATATCCAGACCTCCGGCGAAGCGGAAAAATGGTACGACAAGTGGTTCAAACAACCGATCCCGCCGAAGGATCTGAACATGAACTTTGCCATGTCCGACGATATGCAAGCCCTGTTCAAATCCCCCAACGATAAAGCCGTAAACTAATAACGATAATAAGGGCGGGATTGCCCGCCCTCTTGATTGCTGACCAAAGGCCCGGACAGACAGACGCGCCAAGGCCGTTCCCCGAAGCGCGGGAATACGGGGCCATTCATCAATCTTCAGGGTAGCGCTCGCTACCCTTTTTTACCGGAGTTTTTTATGTCAACAAATTGGAACTGGGGAATTTTTTTTGAAGCGGCCCCGTTCGGCAACACCACCTATTTTGGCTGGTTATGGTCGGGCTTTCAGGTCACCATTGCCGTGTCGTTCTGCGCCTGGATTATTGCCTTCGTCGTAGGCTCGTTGTTCGGTATTCTGCGCACCTTGCCCAACCGGTTTTTGGCC
Organism: Candidatus Sodalis sp. SoCistrobi; assembly: GCF_900143145.1. Lineage (GTDB taxonomy): Bacteria > Pseudomonadota > Gammaproteobacteria > Enterobacterales > Enterobacteriaceae > SoCistrobi. Next base: position 1,703 of record NZ_FRDB01000021.1, on the reverse strand, counting down.
GGGATCGGGACCTGTTATGTTGAGCTGTTCCGTAATATTCCCCTGATAGTTCAGCTGTTTATCTGGTATCTGGTGGTGCCGGAACTACTGCCGGAATCCATTGGCACCTGGTTTAAAGCCGAACTGGACCCCACAATTCAGTTTTTTGTTTCCTCCATGCTGTGCCTGGGGCTGTTCACCGCCGCGCGCCTTTGCGAGCAGGTGCGTTCCGGCATTCAATCGCTGTCCCGGGGGCAGTTGAACGCCGCGCTGGCGATGGGGCTCACGCTGGGGCAGGCTTACCGCTATGTCCTGCTGCCCAATGCTTATCGCATCATTGTGCCGCCGATGACCTCGGAGATGCTCAACCTGGTGAAAAACTCGTCGGTCGCCTCGACGATCGGCCTGGTGGAAATGGCCGCGCAGGCCAGCAAACTGCTGGATTATTCCGCCCACGCTTATGAGTCTTTTACCGCGATTACCCTGGGCTATCTGCTCATCAACGCCGTGATTATGCTGGTAATGCATTTTGTCGAACGAAAAGTGCGCCTGCCGGGCAATCTGGGGAGCAAATAATGTACGAATTCGACTGGAGCTCCATTGTACCCGGCCTGCCTTATATGCTTCAGGGGATGGCCGTGACGCTGAAAATCACCTTTACCGCGGTGGTCGTCGGCATCCTCTGGGGCACTCTGCTGGCCGTCATGCGCTTGTCTCCTATCAAAGCTGTAAGCGCCTTTGCCAAAATATACGTCAACCTTTTCCGTTCGGTGCCGCTTTTGATGGTGCTGTTATGGTTCTATCTGGTGGTGCCGGGCCTGCTGCAAAAGGGGCTGGGGTTGTCGCCGCAAACCGATATCCGGCTCATTTCCGCCATGATCGCGTTTTCACTGTTCGAGGCGGCCTATTATTCGGAAATCATCCGCGCCGGCATCGTCAGTATCGCCCGCGGGCAATCTTCCGCCGCGCTGGCGCTAGGCATGACGCATTGGCAATCCATGCAGTTGGTGATTTTGCCGCAGGCGTTCCGGGCGATGGTGCCGCTGCTGCTAACGCAGGGTATCGTGCTGTTTCAGGATACCTCGCTGGTGTACGTATTGAGTCTGGCCGACTTCTTCCGTACCGCTTCCTCTATCGGCGAGCGTGACGGTACGCAGGTGGAAATGGTGCTGTTTGCCGGTTTGGTCTATTTTGTCATCAGCTTGAGCGCGTCGACGCTGGTGAACTATTTGAAAAAAAGGACGGTTAGATGATTTCCCTGAAAAATATTTCCAAGTGGTATGGTCACTTTCAGGTGCTGACCGACTGCTCTACCGAGGTCAACAAAGGCGAAGTGGTGGTGGTGTGCGGCCCTTCCGGCTCCGGTAAATCGACGCTTATCAAAACCGTTAACGGTCTGGAACCGATTCAGGAAGGTGAAATTCTTGTCAACGGCATCAGCGTTAGCGACAAACGAACCAATCTGGCGCAGTTGCGCAGCAAGGTGGGCATGGTGTTTCAGCATTTTGAGCTGTTTCCCCATCTGTCGATTATCGACAACTTGACGCTGGCGCAGGTGAAGGTATTGTAACGCGACAAAGGGGCGGCGCGCACCAAAGGCATAGGTATCTACACATCAGGGAGGAGGCTTAAGAGCAACTCTCGCTAAATGAGTAAGTTCTTCCAGACTATATTCCGATAATAATTTTAGTGTATTCAACAAGATGGATAGGCCAGCGAGCAGA
>NZ_FRDB01000090.1 GCF_900143145.1 Candidatus Sodalis sp. SoCistrobi | reverse complement strand
CGGCGACTCCTACGATAATGCGATGGCAGAGAGTATCAACGGGTTGTACAAAACGGAGGTTATCCACCGCGGGAGCTGGAAAAACCGGACGGAAGTGGAGTTGGCCACGCTGGACTGGGTGGACTGGTACAACAACAGAAGGCTGCTCGGGCGGCTGGGTTACATCCCTCCTACTGAAGCCGAAATGAACTATTACGCTTTGCAATTAGCATCAGAGGAAGCGGCGTAGTATTGCCAAAATTACTCTCTAATAAACTCGGGGTTATTCAGTTGGGGATCATTAACCTTTGAAAGTCAATGATCAAGATATAAGGCAGCGGGTGATGGCGCCGTACCAAGGCAAGCCGGTCAACATTCTGTTGATGACGCGCCCCCTGCCGTCAGAGCGGGCATTAGTGCGATAACCCGTCCACGCATCTCCCCGGTTGAGGTTATTGTCCACCACACGCGGGCCATGCCCGGCACCGTTAAGACCGGCTGCCACAGAGACGGCCACCGGCGTCATGACGGTAGAAGGGGTGAGCGTTACCCTGTCCGTTGCGTCGGCAGGCGCATAGGTTGCGGCGTAGCGTAGCGTCCGGCCAGCCATGCGCAGCGGTCTAAGGTGTTTTCTTACGCCATGGCGAGCTCGGGTTTTGTCTGGCTGAGCCTTGCCGGGAGGGCGGGTAGCGACACCACCGTCCGGCTTTCGCCGTCGATTGGCGGTAGCGATATCGGCATCGCTGACCGTACTGTGCGGGGTATTGTCCTCATGGGCCTGCGCCAGGGGATCGGGTCCGGCACAGGCCAGCTCGGCGCGCGCCACCGCCGGCGTCGAGGGCAAAGAGGGGGACATTTTCGCGCTGACGCTGTGGCGCGCTAAAGGTCGCGAGGTGTTGTTCAGCAGTGCCTTTAACGTAAGCGGGTAGTTCCTCGCCAGAGCTGACACCGGGGCGCGCGCACGCGGACCTACCGGCAGCGCAGATCTCACCAACACGCGGCCGGCGAGGGTGGACGACCGGGGTGAACTCGGTCGCATCTCGGGAGAAGGTGGCGGTGTAGCGTGACGGGAGGCGTCCATTCCCCCTTTTTGCCTGACATCCAGTGTATTCTGGCATAATGACTCCTGTTCAGTTCCATTGGGTCGAAGTAATACCTCGCGACGCCGTGCAGGCAACGGCGCTAGGGCGCAAAATGACGTGATACCACCCGTTTCAGAGACTGCCGGACCTGCTTTTAGGGGCCCCTTGATGAGAGCATGCGCACCTTTGAGGACAAGTGCCGCCTATCCTGGGCCGATCAGTGATGACGCGTGAAACGTGCCGTGCAGCAAAGATCCTATGAGCAACAGATACCCTGCCTTGCGGCTTAAGTGAACTGGGTAGTATGAGAGCCGCGGCAGCGGCATAAAGAAAAGACGGTCTGTTCAGGACCGGTTATTATCAGCGGATTCTCCAGCGATTGCGCCAATCTACCGTTTCAAACGGGCAGCAGGCAAGAGGATTGTCGCCCGCCAGAGGGGGGCATGATAGAAATATCTTACGGAGCGGGGAGACATCCGCGCGGCGACAGTGCTCAGCTCATCGCCAAACCCGCGGCGGAGAGAGGGCGGCACTACCAGTCAGTGCTTACTGACCGGCAATCGCCGCCTGGGCGACCCCCTGACCGCGGGGGAGGAAAAGAGTTAATGTTGCTCAGTGCTGATAGACAGTTTCTACGCCGTCTTCATCGTCCTCATCCCAATCATCATCATCCAGCGCTTCTTCGGCTTCCGCCTGCTGAAGTTGGTCACGGTGATAATCATCCCACATAAACTCGACTTTTTCCGGCGCAGCCTCGGGTGCCGCCTGCTCTTTGGGATGGGCATTGATAAAGGCCATTACATCCCAACACAACGCCTTCACGCCGTCGCGGTTGGCGGCGGAGATCAGATAGTGCTCCCCTTCCCAGTGCAGCGCCTCCGCGATGGCCTGGGCGCGCGCCGCGGCTTCTTCCCGGTCAAGTAAGTCCGCTTTATTGAACACCAGCCAGCGCGGTTTGGCAGCCAGGTTTTCACTGTAGCGTTCCAATTCGGTAATGATGATGCGGGCATTCTCCACCGGATCAGATTCATCCACGGGCGCCAGGTCGATAAGATGCAGCAGCACCCGGCAGCGCTCCAGATGCTTGAGGAAACGGATACCCAAACCGGCCCCGTCGGCCGCGCCTTCGATCAGTCCCGGGATATCCGCCACCACGAAGCTCTGTTCGTTATCCATACGTACCACGCCCAGGCTCGGCACCAGCGTGGTAAACGGATAATCCGCCACCTTGGGCTTGGCCGCCGATACGGCGCGGATAAACGTAGACTTGCCGGCGTTGGGCAGGCCGAGCATACCCACATCCGCCAACAGCATCAGCTCCAATTGGATCTCGCGGATCTCGCCTTTGGTGCCGTCGGTTTTCTGGCGCGGCGCCCGGTTGACCGACGATTTGAAGCGCGTATTGCCCAGACCGTGAAATCCCCCTTTGGCCACCATTAGCCGCTGCGCGTGGCGGGTCATGTCGCCCATGACTTCATTGGTGCCCGCATCCAGCACCCGCGTACCCACCGGCACTTTGATGATGATGTCTTTGCCGCGCTTGCCGGTACAATCGCGGCTCTGGCCGTTTTGACCGCGCTCGGCGCGAAAGTTTTTCTCAAAACGGTAATCGATGAGGGTATTCAGGTTCTCATCTGCCAGCAGCCACACGTCGCCGCCGTCGCCGCCGTCGCCGCCGTCGGGCCCGCCGCGGGGAATGTATTTTTCCCGGCGGAAGCTGACGCAGCCATTGCCGCCGTCGCCCGCCGCCGCCAGAATGGCGGCTTCATCAACAAACTTCATGCTAACTCTCCATAAATCATTTGCCGGGCGGCTTGATAACGGCGGCGGCGGCGCGAAGGACGCGGGCCAGAACAGCGCCAGCAAATTAGAAAAAATCAAGGTAAACAGCGGCGTCAAGGTAATAATGGCGCTGACCTGCGCCGCCTGCCAGCGCGCCAGCCCCGTAGCCCACCAGGGTATTCAGGCCGCAGAACAGCAGACAGGCCAGTTGACCGCCGGTTAATTGCATAAGCGTCAGCGGCTTTGCCACTACCGTCAACGCTATTGTACACAAAATATACAGCAGCAACAGGATCTGTTGCGACGCCAGGCGCCGCAGCAACACTTTTTGCGCCACACCATAGCTCACCCACACCATCGCCGCACAACAGCCAAAAATCACACCCAGAGTATTGGCGGTCAGACGGGTGAATATCTCGCGCAGGCTGCTGTTGAAAAACATCAGCAGTCCGCCTATCAGCAGGATGGCGCCGGCAAGCTGGGTAATACGCATGCGCTCTTTTAAAATCACCACGCTCGCCACCATCATGCCGACCGGCGACAGCTGGCCGATGACCTGCGAGGCGGTAGGATTCAAATACTGCAGCGAGGTGCTGAAAAAAACGAAATTGCCCAAGAGTCCGGCGGTCGCCACCGCTAGCAATATCAGCCAGCGCCAGCGGAAAAACAGCCGCAGCGGCGGCAATTGCCCGCGCGGCGTCAAAATCAGCAGCAGACCGATACCGGCTAATAAAAAACGGTACCAAACCACGGTATAAGGCTCCATGGTGGTAAGGACCTGCTTCATGGCGATGGGGAGCGCGCCCCAGCACATAGCGGTGGTCAAGGCGAGCGCAATACCGATGCCCGCTTGCTGTCCGGCCTGCTGTGTATTTTTCATGATAAACGGTGAGCGTAAAACAGCGGATAAAGTAAAAAGCCCCGCAACCAGGTGCGGGGCTTTACTCGGCAATCAGAGAACGGGAAATTTATTCAGCAACGATGCTAACAAATTTACGGTTCTTCGGGCCCTTCACTTCAAACTGGATTTTACCGGTCGTCAAAGCGAACAGCGTATGATCTTTGCCGCAGCCTACGTTGGTCCCCGGGTGGAAACGGGTTCCACGCTGACGAACGATGATGCTGCCGGCATTGACCAATTCGCCGCCGAAGCGTTTCACGCCCAGGCGTTTACTTTCTGAGTCGCGACCGTTACGTGTGGAGCCGCCAGCCTTTTTGTGTGCCATGAGTCTGCTCTCCTGTTAGGCGCCAATACCGGTGATTTTAACGTCAGTGAACCACTGACGGTGGCCCTGATGCTTACGGAAGTGCTTACGGCGACGAAATTTAACAATCATCACTTTATCGCCGCGACCATGAGCCACGACTTCCGCCGTGATCTTGCCGCCGTTCACGAAAGGACCGCCGATTTGGATGTCGTCGCCGTTGGCGATCATCATAACCTGGTCAAACTCAACAGTGTCACCCGTTGCGATGTCCAGCTTTTCAAGGCGAACGGTCTGACCTTCGCTCACCCGGTGTTGTTTACCACCACTTTGGAAAACCGCGTACATAAAAAACTCCGCTTTCCGCGCGCTCAATCTGTAATCGTTTGGAGCGTGCTATAAATATTCACAATAGGGCGCGAATTCTACGCAAGATTCTGACCAAAGACAAGTGCAGAATACGTACACAAAGCGAAAAAGGTGCAGTTTCTTCATCGCCATTTATCTCTTACGTTTTTCAAGTACAATCAGTAACACTCTTTCCGCCAACCGGTCCCGCGTGCGGCATTACACTGGCGGTATACCCTTAAACCGAATAAAAATAATGAATCTTGAACAAATTAATGAACTGACCGCGCAGGATATGGCGGAGGTCAACACGGCAATCCGCGAGCAGCTAAACTCCGAGGTCGCCCTGATAAATCAGCTTGGCCATTACATCATCAGCGGCGGCGGCAAGCGTATCCGGCCCATGATTGCGGTGCTGGCGGCGCGGGCGCTGCATTATCAGGGTAAGCAGCACGTCACCGTCGCCGCACTGATTGAATTCATTCATACCGCCACGTTGCTGCATGACGACGTGGTGGACGAGTCGTATATGCGCCGCGGCAAAGCCACGGCCAACGCGGCGTTTGGCAACGCGGCGAGCGTGTTGGTCGGCGATTTCATTTATACCCGTGCTTTTCAGATGATGACCGCGCTGGAATCCCTGCGCGTCCTCAAGCTGATGTCTGAGGCGGTTAACATCATCGCCGAGGGTGAAGTCTTGCAGTTGATGAACTGCAACGACCCGGATATCACCATCGACAGCTATATGCGGGTGATTTACAGCAAAACCGCGCGGTTATTCGAGGCGGCCTCACAGTCTTCCGCCATATTGGCCGGCGCCGATGCCCGCCAGGAAGCGGCACTGCGCGACTATGGCCGCTATCTGGGCACCGCCTTTCAACTGATTGACGATTTGCTGGATTACGGCGCGGACGGTAAAACGCTGGGGAAGAATACCGGCGATGACCTTAACGAAGGTAAGCCGACGCTTCCTTTACTGCACGCCATGCGCAACGGCACGCCGGAACAGGCGGCGCTGATCCGGCAGGCCATTGAACAGGGCAACGGACGGCACTTGCTGGAAACGGTGCTGGAAACGATGCGCCAGTGCGATTCCCTGGGCTATACCCGCCGCTGCGCGGAGGAAGAAGCGGATAAAGCTATCGCCTGTCTGGGCTGCCTGTCGCCCTCGCCTTACCGCGATGCGTTGGAAAGCCTGGCCCATGTGGCGGTGCAGCGCGACTCGTAAGCGCCCACGTCAATAAAGGAAGATATTTGGAAAATTATCGTCGCTGGACGGCAACCCACGGCATGATGCGAAGGCCGGCTCCGCCGACATGCCTGTCGCTATTCTCTCTGCAGCCCCAACCGCACGATAAACGCGCCGATGCCTTCGCGCATCACAAAAGCGATCACCCGCTCCCGCTCTTCAATGGTCAGTTGCCGGTAAATGGCAATCCAGGTCGTCAGGGACGTGGAAACCCCCGCCACGGGCGCGTCAAGCGCCCATTCGGCTTCGTCGCCATCGCACATTTCCCGGCGTAGCAGCGCCTGTTGCACCGCCGTGGGTAGGTTATCGAAAGCGTACTCCATTCCCCGCCCCTGTGCCCCTTGCCTGCGACGCCGATTCCATTTTTCACGCCTGGCAAGATCACACAGCCCCTGACGGGTACCGGGCAGCCCGGCAACAGACAGCAGTTCCTGAGTGCTGAACCAGGCGTGTTTCATAAGATTTTCATTCCGAATTCGACCTGCATAACAAAATAGAGTTTATTTGGAAAATAATTGAAATCCTTTAGGAAGTTTGGTGCTATATATTTTCCAACTAAAGGCTATGACCATTGCCATCGTTTTATCTGAATTGGTTAGTTATACCATTAACCAGCGTTTGTCTTACAGCACAAGGAACGAAATATGAGCGAAAGGAATACAGATTGGCACCCTGCGGATATCATCGCGGCACTCCGTAAACGCGGGACCTCACTGGCGGCAGTATCGCGGGCGGCGGGGTTGAGTTCTTCCACGCTGGCGAACGCCCTCACCCGGCCATGGCCGAAGGGGGAGTGGCTCATCGCCGATGTGCTGGAGATCCATCCCTCGGTGATATGGCCCAGTCGCTATATCGACCCAGAAACCAATCAATTACTCGATAGGAAAAGCCTGATACGCCAGCGCTGACCAACGCGCCGGCGCCGGGGAGGGCCATGCCTTCCCCGGCGCACGCTTTCATTCCGGCCTGACGTCGTTGAGCGGCTCATCAGGATAGTCAAGACGCTTTAACAGGTTCAGTACCCCTTCACGTACGATAAAGGAGACGATAAAATCGCGCTCCGCATCGGAAAGTTGCCGATGAATTTCGTTCCAGGTTGCCGACGTCTCCTGTGTGGAGAGTTGATACTCCGCCGGGTTGGTCCTTAAAGAAAGCGTCTTTTTCACCATGTCCGGCAAACTGTGCCAGGCATACTCTACCGCTTTACCACGCGCACCCTCGCGCCGCCTTTTCTGCCAGCCCTCCTCCCTGGCCCGCCTATTCAGTCCCTGTCGTGTTTTGGGTAGTCCACCTACCCCAATCAATTCGTGCGTTGCAATCCATTCTTTTTTTATTTCCATCTTTTATCCCCCTCCTTGTCATGGTGACAGCCTGGCGCTATCGCCATCGCACGGTTTGGGCAGGTACTGTGGAATTTACGGCACCTGATTCCCGTTCCGCTATTACGACAACATTTAATGTATAACATTAAAGACTTGTCGTAACGCTAATTACAACACAAAAAAAGCGCATTGGATCAAAGGTGGCATTAAAAAATGAGATCAATGCCAGCTATTAGAATAAAAAACACAAAATTAATAAAAATTGTTCATTATCAATTGAATGGAATTCTTATAAAATTATCTATGTTATTACTGTAATGCAATAAACTATCTCTTTAGAAATAACTTTTATGTGAAAACGAATAACCGGGAAAAAGGAAAAGAAAACGCCGGCACGGCTAACTTTTTGCCATGGAAAACGGGCGCAAAATAGTATTTTGCATAAGGGAACGTTTACCTTTATACACCTTGGCGGCGCCGACATAATGCGACCGCCGCTGCACTGCGCCGCCGGACTTGCCGGCGCCAAACATTCCCGGCTATGACAGCGCCAAACGCCGGTAGACTTCACAATGCGAAATACGCCGGCGCTGCCGCTGCACTGCGCCGCCGGACTTTTCGGCGCCAAACACTCCCGGTTAAGACGGCGCCAAACGCCGGTAGACTTCACAATGCGAAACAGGCCCGGCGCCGCCGCTGCGCTGCATTCCAAGACACCGTCTCCATGCCCGCACGCGGCATCCCGCGACTACCTTGCCGATACCACCGGCATTAAAGAGGCCGTGCGACGACGCTGAGGATGCAGGGCCATGGCGAGGCACGAGCGCATTGCCCTGAGGGGAAAACCCACCACCCCGTCCCCCGCTGCCGACAGCGGGCTATTGTTGCAAAAACCGCTCGCCGAGCGCGATATCCTCGTTTAGCGCCGGGCGCATGCCCTGCAGCGCCTGTTGCTCGAAGTCGGTCAAAATACCCAGCGGCCGACGCGCGCTGACGCCCTGCGGTCCCAACAGCAGCGGCTGGGCAAAAAAGCGGGAAAAGTCGGTTTCGCTTTCCACATAGGCGCATTCAATAATCCCTTGCTGCCCCTGCAGCGCACGCACCAGCGACAGCGTAAAGCGGGCTGCGGCGTAACCCATGGCGAGCGTGGCGGACCCCGCGCCGGCCTTTGCCTCGACCACCTCGGTACCAGCATTGCGGACTCGTCGGGTCAAAAGATTGACTTCCTCCTCGCTAAAACTGATGCCCGACACCTGGGATAGCAAAGGCAAAATCGTAACGCCGGAGTGGCCGCCCACGACCGGCACCTCTATCTGGTCCGGCCGCAAACCTTTCAGGTCCGCCACATAACGGTTGGCGCGTATGACGTCCAGGGTCGTGATGCCAAACAGTTTTTGCGGTTGGTAGACACCGGCCTGCGACAATACGCCTGCGGCGATGGGCACCAGGGTGTTTACCGGATTGGTGACGATGCCGATAAGCGCCTGTGGCGCACATGCCACCACCTGACCGATCAGTTGCCTGACGATGCCGGCATTAACATTAAACAGATCTGCGCGATCCATCCCGGGCTTACGGGCGACACCCGCTACGATCAGCACGATATCGGCGCCAAGCAACGCCGGTGTCGCGTCTGAACCACAAAATCCGCGGACCTGCACCGGCGAGGGGATGTGGCTGAGATCCACGGCGATCCCCGCCGTTACCGGCGCGATGTCATACAGCGAGAGTTCCCAGTCCTGGGGTAAACGGGTTGTCAGCAGCAGCACCAGTGCCTGGCCGATGCCGCCTGCCGCGCAGTGCGACTTTCATTGTAATACTCCTTATAACCCTACGAAGAATGGCATCTCATACTCTACTGGAAAGCATAAATGCATCGCCTAATAAAGACAATTGATCAACATCAGGTTTGCGGCAGCGCGCGAGGATGGGCTGGCGAGGCGGGTTGCAAGTCACAGGCTTTTCACCGACCATGGACAGCGACGCTGTCACCGGCAGCAATTCGATTGCATAAAAATTCAATTTTATGCATAATAATCCATTAAATAATCGGCTCACTCTGCGGTAAAACATGCGAAATCAATCGAAACAGGAAGAACTGGTCAAGGCGTTCAAGGCGCTGCTGAAAGAAGAAAAATTCAGCTCTCAGGGCGAGATTGTGCTTGCGCTGCAGGAGGCTGGCTTTGAGAACATCAACCAATCCAAGGTCTCGCGCATGCTGACTAAATTTGGCGCGGTGCGTACCCGCAACGCCAAGATGGAAATGGTGTATTGCCTGCAAGCAGAACTCGGCGTTCCCACCGCCAGCAGCCCGTTGAAAAATCTGGTGCTGGACGTGGATCATAATGATGCGCTGGTCGTCATCCACACCAGTCCCGGCGCGGCGCAGCTCATCGCCCGGATGCTGGATTCGTTGGGGAAATCGGAGGGGATCCTCGGCACCATTGCCGGCGATGATACCGTCTTTACCACGCCCGCGCCCGGCTTCTCGGTCAAGCGGCTGTATCATTTTATCCTGGTCCACTTCAACCAGGAGCTGTGATCCCGCCCCTGCTCGCCCTTGTCATCAGAGCTTGCGACGTCTTAAGTGCGGTGTGACTGCCACCGCGCGGGGCGATATCGCCTATCGCAGTTGTCCCTCTGCGCGCCGCGCGTTACGGCGCCGCAGCGCGTCTTTTGCGGCTCGCACCCCGGCGTTTGCCTCGCCCTGCTAAATGTTCTGCAGCTGCCACCAGGGCGTTAACCCCGCGAGCGCGTGTTTTGGGCCCGCCAAGCCGACAGCGCGGCTTTGCCTGGCGATAACCGGGCTAGCGCACGCCGCGCTAGCAAATCAACCGGGTGCGCCACCTCGGTTGTGTCAAGCAGACTGCCATCGCGCATTTTTCGTCATCAAAGGTCAACCACTCAGGCATCATCGTGTTAACATTTACTTACCGTCGGTAAGCTTTTGTACTTTGCTAAATAGCGTGACACGCGTTGTGACCTGTCAGATATAAAGGACTTGTTCTGTAAGCCAGTGGGAAATACTATCGCATACCGCACTTTTAGCCACATCCACTTATCCGCATGATTTTACATCATTTTAACACAGGTTGTTTATTTTTTGTTCAAATATAATAACCTTTACTTCTAATCGCGATGATTGCGAGCTGAAAGTTTCATAAAAAAATTATCAGCAAACTATTAGTGCCCGTCGTTACTAGTGTATACTTATCTTCGTGATGAGCATCACAGTATGGAATCTGTGATGCGATAAATGAGGAATGAGATAATGAAAACCAAATCGGTATTACCTTTAATGGCGGCGCTTTCCGCGTTGTCCTTCGGCGCCTTCGCCGCGGACTCCATCTCGCTGCAGCAAGCCCAGGATTTAAAGCCCATGGGCACTGTCAGCGTCAGCGGTATCGACGCCGCGCCGAGCGACATCCACCAAGCGTTAAATCAGGCGGCCGACGCCAAAGGCGCCCGCGCCTACCACGTCACGGAAGCCTATGATGAAAACGGCAATTGGCACGCCACCGCTCAGCTTTATAAGTAAGTAAGTCAGGCCAGCCGCACCGGGCCCGCTGTCAGGGTCGCGATTGGCAAGTACCGCCACGGTTGGCCACCTTTTTTGGCAGCACTGTGCAATGTGTCACGTTGTGAAACACTCTCTGTAACCGACATCACTATCGCGGCGACCCTCAGTTAATCCTGTGTCCGGAATTAACCCATCGCGATTTGATGATTCCCTCATCGTCGAGTAGACGATTTCCCCCCGCTCGCGGCATAGGTATCTACACATTTATCGTGATACCTGTTATTACTTTGCAGAATGATTTCAACCTATCTGTTGGCGGGATTGACTCTCGCCTTACCCGCCGATATCAGACGCTGGTTAAACAGCATATGA
>NZ_FRDB01000355.1 GCF_900143145.1 Candidatus Sodalis sp. SoCistrobi | reverse complement strand
CTCTTATTGCTCTGCTCGCCGCCTGCAGCAGCAAGCCGTCTTCTTCCGACGTGGCCTCGCAGGACGCGCCTTCAAGCGCATAGGTATCTACACATTTATCACGATAAATGTGTAGATACCTATGCTTCAAGCGGGGGTTTTCTGCGTCAAGCGCCGGCGTCCTCCGACCGCCCCGCGCTGTATGGCGATTTCGCCACTAATCCTAACGCCGAGCGCTTCATCGAAAAAATGGTCAGCGAACATGGCTTCGATCGCCAGGCGCTGCATAACCTGCTGGCCCAAACGCAGCGGCTGGACGGGGTGCTGCGGCTAATGGATAAGCAGGCTCCCGTTGCACAGGGGGCCACCGGGCCAAACGGCGCCTGGCTGCGCTATCGGAAAAAATTCATCACGCCGGACAACGTACAAAACGGCGTAGCATTTTGGAACCAGAATCAAGATGCCTTAGATCGCGCCTGGCGCCAATACGGCGTACCGCCGGAAATCATCGTCGGCATTATCGGCGTCGAAACCCGCTGGGGACGGGTGATGGGCAGAACGCGCATTATCGATGCGCTGGCGACACTGGCTTTCGATTATCCGCGCCGCGGCGACTATTTTGCCGCCGAGCTGGAAACGTTTTTGCTGATGGCGCGCGATGAGGGCGATGATCCGCTGGCGCTGCGCGGCTCCTATGCCGGCGCCATGGGCTATGGCCAGTTTATGCCTTCTTCTTTCAAGCGTTACGCCGTGGATTTTGACGGCGACGGCCACATCAATCTCTGGGATCCCCAGGACGCCATCGGCAGCGTGGCCAACTATTTCCACGCCCACGGCTGGGTGCCGGGCGGCCAGGTCGCGGTGCCCGCCAACGGTCAGGCGCCCTGGCTGCAAAATGGCTATGACACCCGCTATACCCTGGCGACGCTTTCCGCCGCGGGGCTGTCGCCGCTCGCGCCGCTTGGGGATGAACAGCAAGCCAGCCTGCTGCGGCTGGATATCGGCACCGGCTATCAATATTGGTACGGGCTGCCCAACTTTTATGTTATTACCCGTTACAATCACAGTACCCAATACGCCATGGCGGTATGGCAACTGGGCAATGCGGTGCAGCAGGCGCGGCTCGGCGGCTAGCGGGATAAAAAACGGGCGCCTTGCGAAGGCGCCCGTTGCGATCGTATACACCGGTCGGAGAAGAAGGTTGGCGGCATCCACCGTCGTGAACGCCATTATTCGTAGCGGCGGAAATAGACCTCAAGACGGTTTTGCACTTTGCCGAGCACAGTACTGAACAGCAAATATATTGCCGCCGCTTCGATATAAAGAATTAACGGTTCATAGGTCACCGACACAATGCGTTGCGCGGCCAAAAACATCTCCGGCACGGTAATCACCGCCGCCAGCGACGTGTCCTTTATCAGCGAGATAAACGAATTGGCCAGCGGAGGTATGGAAACAAATACCGACTGGGGCAAAATAACCCTGCGCATCGCCTGGGTGGAATTCATGCCGATAGCCCAGGCGGCTTCCCATTGTGCCTTCGGCACCGAGACAATAGTGAATCACCCCGGATAAATTAGAGTCTATACTTTAAAAGTGGAGGTCTCTATGACAACGACCAAACGTTACTCTCCGGAAGTCCGTGAACGGGCAGTTAATCTAGTGCTGGAAACTCAGCATGAGCA
>NZ_FRDB01000015.1 GCF_900143145.1 Candidatus Sodalis sp. SoCistrobi | reverse complement strand
TCATATGCTGTTTAACCAGCGTCTGATATCGGCGGGTAAGGCGAGAGTCAATCCCGCCAACAGATAGGTTGAAATCATTCTGCAAAGTAATAACAGGTATCACGATAAATGTGTAGATACCTATGCCCTTATAGCGATACCCTTAATGTCTGCGGTGGTGCGTTCCTTCGGCACCGCCGGTCTTACGACGCCGGCAAGAATTACCCCAAAGCCGCAGGGAGTACCGTTAAAGCGCTTCCACTAAGACACACTCTTCCACCACCAGCGCCATGTCTTCCGACCACTGGCCGGCGCGGGTGAAAAATGCCCGGTGCGCGTCGCGCCAGTAAGCCAGGCTGAGATCGCCTTCGCCTTCTTTGGCCGCCATTGCCGCCGTCACATCGCAAAAACGCACCAGGCGCAGGGCGGTGGTGCGGATAACCGCCAGCGGACGCTCGCGGCCGTCAAGGATCACGCTGTAATCACCAATGCGCGGCGAGGCTGCATCTTGCCGATAGGCCTCCAGCGCGCTGCAGGTGGCAGTTTTTATCCCGCCTGCGACCAGCGCGCCCAATTCGTCGGCCATGTCCGCGCTGTCGCCGAATGCCCAGAATGCGGCGCCCGGATACTTTGTCGCAAGCGCTGCATTTTCCTTTACGTTATTTTCCATAAGCTATGTCTCGTTAATCCCTGCCCGCAGCGGCGGGGGCAAGGTCGTTAGTGAATGAAACCGTTGGCTACATCATAGGCTGCGCGGCGCGGTTTTTCAGAGGGCTAGATCGCCGCCGGCGGCTACGCAACCGTTTTCCTCCCAGTAGACCCATGCTATGCTCTACGCCGGTTAGTCAGGCCGCACAGTCTGTCAGCAATACCGACATTATGATCACAGGAGCACGACGCGTATGCAATCCCACCTCGCCACGGCAAAGATAGCCATTGTCATGGGCTCTCAAAGCGATTGGAGCACCCTGCAATTTGCCGCGGAAATTCTCACCGCGCTGCACGTTCCGTTTGATGCGGAAATCGTCTCGGCGCACCGTACGCCGGACAAGTTATTCAGCTTCGCTGAGCAGGCGGCAGCCAACGGTTATGCGGTGATTATTGCCGGCGCGGGCGGCGCGGCGCATCTGCCGGGTATGCTGGCGGCCAAAACGCTGGTGCCGGTGTTGGGTGTGCCGGTGCAAAGCGCGGCGCTAAGCGGCGTGGACAGCCTGTATTCTATCGTACAAATGCCGCGCGGCATCCCGGTCGGCACGCTGGCCATCGGCAAAGCCGGCGCCGCCAACGCCGCCCTGTTGGCCGCCCAGATTTTAGCGCTGCATGATACCGCGCTGGCCGGACGTCTGAGCCAGTGGCGCCAACAGCAAACCGATGAGGTGCTAAGCCATTCCGATCCGAGGGAACAGGCATGAAACCGGTCTGCGTACTGGGCAACGGTCAGTTAGGCCGTATGCTGCGGCAAGCCGGCGAGCCGCTGGGTATCGCGGTTTTCCCGGTCGGTCTCGATGCCGAACCCGCCTCCGTCCCGTTCCAGCAAAGCGTGATCACCGCCGAAATCGAGCGCTGGCCGGAAACCGCCCTCACCCGCGAACTGGCGCGTCACAATGGCTTTGTCAACCGTGATATTTTTCCCCGGCTGGCCGACCGGTTAACGCAAAAGCAGCTGCTGGATCAGTTGCGCCTGGCGACCGCCCCCTGGGAACCGCTGACCGGCGCCGCCCAATGGCCGGAGGTGTTTGTTTCCTTCGGCAGTCTGGCGATTGTCAAACGCCGGGTGGGCGGCTATGACGGTCGCGGGCAATGGCGGCTTCATCCGGGTGACGAGGCCGCCCTGCCTCAGGACTGCTACGGCACCTGCAGGGGATCGCCTTTGACGGCGAAGTGTCGCTGGTGGGCGCCCGTTCCGCTGACGGCGCTCAGGTCTTTTACCCGCTGACCCATAATTTCCATCAGGATGGCATTCTGCGCGCCAGCGTCGCGTTTCCCACCCCGGATAGCGGCCTGCAACGGCAGGCGGAAACGATGCTCGGCGCTATCCTGCACGAACTGGACTATGTCGGCGTGATGGCGATGGAGTGTTTTATCGTCGGCGATCGGCTGCTCATCAATGAACTGGCGCCGCGGGTGCATAACAGCGGCCACTGGACGCAAAATGGCGCCTCCATCAGTCAATTTGAGCTGCATTTGCGCGCCATTCTGGGGCTGCCGCTGCCGGCGCCGGTCGTCAGCGCGCCCGCGGTGATGGTGAACGTGATTGGCAGCGACGTGAACATCGACTGGCTGGCGGACCCGCTGGTCCGTTTGCATTGGTATGAAAAAGAGGTCCGCGCCGGGCGCAAGGTCGGGCACCTGAACCTGTGCCATCCCGATAGCGCGGCGCTCAGCCGCAGTCTGCAGCAGTTGATGACGCTATTGCCGGCGGATTATGAAAACGGCATCCGCTGGGCGCGACACAGGCTGACAGACTGATGATGGCTCCGCCGGGCAGGGCTACCCAGCGGCCTTGCTTAGGCTTTCACCGCCTGTAGCGCCGCGTTAAGCGTGGCGCTCGGGCACATGGTTTTACTGGCCAGCGCCGGATTCGGGTGGTAATAGCCGCCGATATCCACCGCGTGGCCCTGCACCTGATTCAGCTCCGCCACAATCTTCTGCTCATTGTCTGCCAGGGTTCGGGCAAGCGCGGTAAACTGCTGCTGCAGCGCCGGATCGTCGTTTTGCTCCGCCAGCGCCTGCGCCCAGAACAGCGCCAGATAAAAATGACTGCCGCGGTTGTCCAGCTCGCCGGTTTTGCGGGACGGCGATTTGTTGGCGTCGAGGAATTTGCCGGTGGCCTGATCCAGCGTTTTCGCCAGCACTTTCGCTTTGCTGTTGCTGCCCGCGATACCGACATGCTCCAGCGAAGCGGCCAGCGCCAGGAATTCCCCCAGCGAGTCCCAACGCAGGTGGTTTTCCTGCACAAACTGCTGCACGTGTTTCGGCGCGGAGCCGCCGGCGCCGGTTTCAAACAGCCCGCCGCCGGCCATCAGCGGTACGATTGACAGCATTTTGGCGCTGGTCCCCAACTCCATAATCGGGAACAGATCCGTCAAATAATCGCGCAACACGTTACCGGTTACCGAGATGGTGTCCTTGCCCGCGCGAATACGATCAATGGAGAACTGCGTCGCCTCCACCGGCGACATGATGCGGATATCGAGCCCGTGGGTATCGAAGTCCTGCAGATAACGCTGCACTTTCTCAATCATGCGCGCATCGTGTGCACGGGCCGGATCGAGCCAGAACACCGCCGGCGTATTGGATTCACGGGCGCGATTGACCGCCAGCTTCACCCAATCCTGAATCGGCGCATCTTTGGCCTGGCACATACGCCAAATATCCCCCGCCTCGACCGGATGCGTCAGCAGCACATTACCCGCTTCATCGGCGACTTGCACCACGCCGTCGGCCGGGATCTGGAAGGTCTTGTCATGGGAGCCGTATTCTTCAGCCTTTTGCGCCATCAAACCGACGTTCGGCACGCTGCCCATAGTTGTAGGATCGAAGGCGCCATGCCGTTTGCAATCCTCAATCACGACCTGATAAACGCCGGCATAGCAGCGATCGGGAATAATGGCTTTAGTATCATGCAGCTGGCCGTCGGGCCCCCACATCTTGCCGGAATCGCGGATCATCGCCGGCATTGAGGCGTCCACGATCACATCGCTTGGCACATGCAAATTGGTGATACCTTTGTCGGAATTCACCATCGCCAGCGGCGGACGCTCGGTATACAGCGCATCGATGGCCTGTGTGATTTCCGCCTGTTCTTGGGCCGGCAATGCGTTGATTTTGGCGTACAAATCGCCGATACCGTTGTTGGCGTCAAAGCCCAGCGTTTTCAGTTTGTCGTTATAGCGGGCCAGCACGTCTTGATAAAATTCCGACACCACAATACCGAACATAATCGGATCGGACACTTTCATCATGGTGGCTTTTAAATGCAGCGATAGCAGAACGCCCTGCCGTTTGGCATCGGCAATCTGCTGCGCGATAAAGCTGCTCAGGGCTTTTTTGCTCATGACCGCGGCGTCGATGATTTCGCCGCGGTTGACCGCGGTTTTGGCTTTCAGCACTTGCTTGGCGCCATCGCGGCCGATAAGCGTGATACTCACGCTGCCGTCGCGTTCAATCAGCGCGGATTTCTCACTGCCGTAGAAATCCCCCTCTTGCATATGAGCGACGTGGGAAAGGGATGACGACGCCCATGCCCCCATGCGATGCGGGTGCTTACGGGCATAATTCTTCACCGACATCGGCGCGCGGCGATCGGAGTTACCTTCGCGCAACACCGGGTTGACCGCGCTGCCTTTGATTTTGTCATAGCGGGCCTTGGCCTCTTTTTCCGCGTCGGATTTCGGCTCGTCGGCATAATCCGGCACCGCATAACCCTGCGCCTGCAGCTCTTTAATGGCGGCCTTCAATTGCGGCAGCGACGCGCTGATATTCGGCAGTTTAATGATATTGGCTTGCGGCGTGATTGCCAGTTGGCCCAGTTCCGCCAAATGGTCCGACAGACGCTGATCCGATGGCAGATATTCCGGGAAATTGGCGAGGATACGCCCTGCCAGGGAAATATCACGGGTCTCGACGGCGATCCCCAGGGATTGGGTGAAGGCACGAATAATGGGCAACAGCGAGTAAGTCGCCAGCGCCGGGGCTTCATCAGTGAGCGTATAGATAATCTTGGACGTGGTAGTCATTTATTACGTTAACTCCTCTCTCTCATAGCGATTGCAACTATCTGAAGAGTGCCGAACCGTTGCGTTCACCGTTGACACCCATTGGGAGCATCAGCGGAAACGCGGGTTTTCCGGATAACACTTCCTGGTGCTAAGTGGGCAGAGTGAATCTGCGAAGTGGCGGAGATCGCTGGCTGATAACCTCTGCGTAATTGGCGGACCTATTTACATTGTAGTGTGACGCCAGGCCGTTACTGTGCAGCAGCGGTCCGGGCCCTGTCAACCCGGTTGTCACTCTGCTGATTATTTTTTGTTGCGATAATGTTCCCATAGTGTAAACGCCTAGCCAAAATCCTGACCCAGTCGCCCTCTTCTCTGCACCAGACGGGCGCCAAGCAGGGTGCCGAGCAGCGACAAGACCAGCATACCGCCAAGCGGCAGCGCCCACCAAAGATAAGGATCGGGTCTGGCGGGAAAATCGAACACCCGCCACTGTAGCAGCATCAGCGCCGCCTCGGCGCCGATGGCGGCGACCGCCCCTGCGACCAATCCCAGTAAGGCGAATTCATTCCACAATGTCGCGCGCAGCAACTTGCGGCTGGCGCCCAATGTCCGGTAAACCACCAATTCCTGCTGACGCTGGCGCATGCCGACCTGCACCTGCGCCATCAGCAGCAGCCCGCCGCACAGCAGCACCAATATCACCATAATTTCCAGCGCCCGGCTGACCTGTTGCAACACCTGGCTTATCTGCTGCAGCATCGCGCCGATATCCAGCAGGCTTAACGTAGGAAATTGGCGCGTCAACTGGGTTACCCATTGCTCGTTACCGTGGTAGCGAAAACTGGTCAGCCAGGTTTGCGGCTGCCCGTCCAGTCCCCCCGGCGGAAAGATGAAGAAAAAATTCGGCCGCAGGCTTTCCCAATCCACTTTCCGCAGACTGGACACCGTGGCGCTAAAGGATTGGGTGTCGCCGGTGAAGGTCAAGCGATCGCCGATGCCGACGCCCAGATCGTTCGCCACGCCCTGTTCCATCGAAACCTCTCCCGCGCGCGGCGGCCAGCGGCCCGCCACCAGCGGGTTATGATCGGGCAACGCGCCCAGCCAGGTCAGGTTAAGCTCCCGGTTGACCGTGGGACCGCCCGGACTGTCTGGTTTGATTATGTCGGTGGCGCTGCGATCATTAATGGCGGTCAGCCGGGCGCGCACCACCGGGTAAAACACGCCGGGCGCCACGCCGCCCTGCTGTAAAAAGTGTTGTACCGGTTCCACCTGCTCGCCGGTCATATTCAGCAGGAAATAGTTGGGGCTTTCCGGCGGCAATTGCTGTTGCCAGCGCTCTAGCAGATCGCCGCGCATCACTAACAGCAGGCCGAGCAACATAAACGACAGGGAAAACGCCGCCAATTGACTTTGCGTCACCCAAGGCTGACGCAGTAAACGATTGACCGCCAACCGCAGGGTCAGACGGCGCAGCGTCAGCCGCCGCAATAGCAGCAACGCGCCCCACCCTACCCCTGCCAGCACCAGCGCCAGCACCGCCATTCCGGCCACCAACGACCAGACTAACGGGCTAGGACCCACCAGCCACAACAGTAATCCCAACAGTAACGACAGCACCGCCGGCAGGTAATAGCGCAGCGGCCAGACGGCGGATAACGTATCGCGGCGCAGTACCCGCAGCGGGCGAGTGGCCAGCAGTTGGCGGTAAGGACGCAACCCCACCAACAACGAGATCACCACCAATGATCCTAACGACCACAGCCAGGGCCACACACCGGCGGGCGGTAGCTTATCCGGCAACACCGGCGCCAGAAGTTTTATCAGCAATGCCTCGAACGCCAGGCCGATAACGGCGCCGCTTATGGCCGAGAATACCAGTAGCGCCAGCCACTGGCCGATGATGATGAACTTTAACAACGAACGCCGGCCGGCGCCCAGGGTTTTCAGCACCGCCACCAACTCGGCGCGGCTGCGGCAATAGTGGCCCATCGCCACCGTCACCGCCGCCACCGACAACAACAAGGTGAGCAGCGCCGACAGCAGCAGAAAATACTGCGAACGTTCCATGGAACGGTTCAGGGCGCCGCTCGATTCATCCCGGCTGTACCAGCGCTGATCGGCTTTCAACTGCGGCGTCAGCCAGTCCTCGAAGCGTTGCAGTGGCTCGGGTCCGCCGGCGAACATATAACGCCAGGTGACCCGGCCGCCAGGCTGGACGGCGCCGGTTTTCTCCACGTCGGCGGTATTGATGATAATGCCCGGGGCGGTTTGAAACGGGTTAAACCCACTGTCCGGTTCGCGCAGCACTTCGCCCGCCACCCGCAGCGTCGCGTCGCCCACCTCCAGGGAATCGCCCATTTTCAGCCCCAGCAGGGCCAGCAGCCGCGGCGCCACCAGAACCTCTCCCGCTGCCGGGCGCAGATTGGCCGGTCGGGTCAGCAAGGCGCCATACAGCGGGTAATTGCCGTCGGCGGCCTTGACCCGGGCCAGTTGCGCCGCGTCGCCGGCAAAGGTCATGGTCATAAACGTCAATTGCCGGCTGAACGTCAGTCCGTCGGCGGCGGCCTGGGACAGCCAACGTTCATCCACCGGCCGCGCCGCGCGCAGCACCCGATCGCCGGCCAAGAAATCGCGGCTTTGCCGGTTTAGCCCTTTTTCCATCCGATCGCTCAGCGTTCCGAGCGCCAGCACGCAGGCTACCGACAAGGTCAGCGCCAACCAGACGATTAACATGGAAGGGGTCCGCCATTCGCGCCAGAACCAGCGTGCTATCATGCCACTTCCTCCAACCGGCCGTCCTGCAGACGCAGTCGGCGTTCACAGCGCGCGGCCAGTTGTCGGTCGTGCGTGACCAAAATCAGGGTAGTGGCGAAATCCCGGTTCAGGCTAAACAGCTCGTCGGCGATGCGATCGCCGGTGGTACGGTCCAGATTGCCGGTCGGTTCGTCGGCGAACAGGATCTGCGGCCGGCCGCTGAAGGCGCGCGCCAGCGCCACCCGCTGCTGCTCGCCGCCGGAGAGTTGCGCCGGCAAATGGGACAAGCGCTGTCCCAGTCCCAGCTGCGTTAACAGGGCCACCGCCTGTTCGCGGCTTTGGCGCTCTCCCTCGCCTCTGAGCAGCGCCGGCAACTGCACGTTCTCCAGCGCCGTCAAGGTGGGTACCAGCATGAACGACTGAAAGTCGAAGCCGATATGGCGGGCGCGCAGCGCGGCGCGGCGCGGCGTTCTTCATTCAGCGCCGTCAGATCGTGCCCCAGCAAATGCACGGCGCCGTCGCTCCCGTCGTCGAGACCGGCCAGGATCCCAAGCAGCGTCGATTTACCGGAACCGGACTCGCCAATCAGCGCTATTGTTTGCGCGGGTTTGACAACCAGCTCAACTCCGGTAAGGATGGAGATATGGTGTTCACCCTGACCGACGTGCTTACTAAGATGATGAACTTCAAGAACGTTTTCCGCTGGCATTTCCCTTTCCTTATTTTGTTGAGTCTGGTGAGCGTACGGGCGCTGGCCGCCGATACGCTTTTGGTTCTGGGCGACAGTCTCAGCGCCGGTTACCGGATGCCCGCCGCGCGCGCCTGGCCCGCGCTGCTGGCCGCGCGCTGGCAGCAGGACGGTAATGCCATCAATGTGGTCAACGCCAGCATCAGCGGGGATACCGCCACCCAGGGCGTAGCCCGCCTGCCGGCGCTGCTGCGCGAGCATAAGCCACGCTGGGTGGTCATCGAGCTGGGCGGGAATGATGGTCTGCGCGGTTTCCCACCGCCGCAGATAGAACAAGATTTGACCAAAGCGATTACCTTAAGCCAACAGGCGGGCGCGCAGCCGCTACTGATGCAGATTCGCCTGCCGCCGAATTACGGCAAGCGCTATACGGAAACCTTCAGCGCCATGTATCCCAGCCTGGCGAGCCGGTTTTCCGTTCCTTTAATACCGTTTTTTATGGAGCAAATCTATCTGCGGCCGGAGTGGATGCAGGATGACGGCATTCATCCCAACCCGGACGCACAACCTTTCATCGCGCAATGGATGGCGGACCGCCTGCTGCCTTTACTTAAACATGAATCATAGGCAAGGAGAGCGAAAGTTGGGTAAAGTTATGCAAAAAGCCGTGCTAATTACCGGTTGCTCCAGCGGCATCGGCCTGGCGGCAGCCCGCTATTTGCGCGCGCGCGACTACCGGGTATTGGCCGCCTGCCGTCAGGCCCGGGACGCGGCGCGGCTGACGGCGGAGGGTTTTGAGGCGCTGACGCTGGATTTGGACAACCCCGCAAGCGTTGACGCCGCCGCCGATGAGGTGCTGCGGCTGACCGGCAGCCGGCTGTACGGGCTGTTCAACAATGCCGGTTACGGCATGTACGGTGCGCTGGCGACCCTCAGTCGTCGCCAGTTGGAGCAGCAATTTTCCGCCAATCTGTTCGGCATTCATCAATTGACCCAGCGGCTGCTGCCTGCCATGGTACCTCATGGCGAGGGGCGGATTATACAGACCAGCTCGGTCATGGGGCTTATTTGCATGCCGGGCCGGGGTGCCTATGCCGCCTCCAAATTCGCCCTGGAGGCGTGGTCGGACACGTTACGCATGGAGTTACACGGCAGCGGCGTGCAGGTCAGCCTGATTGAACCGGGTCCGATCGCCACGTCTTTTAGCACGAACCTGACCCATACCCGGACGGATCAGCGGGTGACCAACCCCGGCATCGCCCGGCGATTTACCCTGCCGCCGGAAGCCGTGTTGCCGAAATTGCGCCATGCGCTAGAAAGTCCCCGGGCCAGATTACGTTATCCGGTTACCCTGGTGGCGCACGCTATGACGTGGTTGCGTCGCTGCCTGCCCGGGCGCTGGCTGGATAGGCTTTTACGCGGCAAACATTGAAGCGCGGCATCGCCGCCCCCATGTATTGCCAAAACCATTGAGAGAAATTGCATGTTAAACGCCACGGTAGTTGAAATTAACGAAACCAACCTGCAGCAAACGCTGGAGCAATCGATGCAGGTACCGGTGCTGTTCTATTTCTGGTCTCAGCGCAGCCCGCACTGCGAGCAATTGACGCCGGTGCTGGATAAGCTGGCGCAAGAATACGCCGGGCAATTTGTGCTGGCGAAGGTTGATTGCGACGAACAGCAGCATGTCGCCGCCCAATTTGGGCTGCGTGCCATTCCCACCGTGTATTTGTTCAAAGATGGGCAGCCGCTGGACGGTTTTCAGGGGCCGCAGCCGGAAGACGCGGTGCGCGAATTGTTGACCCGCGCGCTGCCGGATCCGGCCGAGCTGCAATTACAAGAGGCCACGGCGCTGGTACAGGCGGGGGACTTCGCCGGGGCGCTGCCGCTTTTGAAAGCGTTATGGCAGGAACCCAAGCCCGCCAGCGAGGCCGGTCTGCTGCTGGCGGAAACCTATTTGCAGTTGAATCGTCCCGACGATGCGCAAGCTGTGTTGGACCAGTTCCCGCTGCAGGATAAAGACACCCGTTACCAGGGCCTGCTGGCGCAAATCGAACTGCTGCGTCAGGCGGCGGACACGCCAGAAATTCAACAATTGCAGCAGCAGGTGCAAAATGCGCCGCACGATGCCGCGCTGGCGGTGCAGTTGGCCCTGCAGCTTCATCAGGTAGGCCGTAATGAGGAAGCGCTGGCGCTGTTGATGGGGCATTTGAAAACCGATCTTGGCGCCGCCGGTGGCGAAGCGCGTAAAATATTGATGGATATTTTGGCGGCACTGGGCACCGGCGACGCCTTGGCGGGCAAATACCGTCGCCAACTCTACTCCCTGTTGTATTGATTCTTTGTGCAAGGCAGGCGCGCCGGCGGGATCGCCTGCCTTTTTCTGCCGCTTTTGCCCGCCACCGGCGGCCAAAAGCGCAAAGAACGCGCCCGACGCTCTGTCACCGTTATGATCCCGCCCCTTTTATTGCGCGAATCACTGTAACCTTGCGCGCTTTGTTGTATCTTCTCTTTAACGACACGCGACTCGCCGCAAGGGGCACGCTGGCGG
This sequence comes from Candidatus Sodalis sp. SoCistrobi, assembly GCF_900143145.1. Taxonomy (GTDB): domain Bacteria; phylum Pseudomonadota; class Gammaproteobacteria; order Enterobacterales; family Enterobacteriaceae; genus SoCistrobi. Next base: position 12,963 of record NZ_FRDB01000015.1, on the reverse strand, counting down.
CCCGCTGCGTTATTCTCTGGAAATGAAAAGGAGCTTTCACCTATGTTAATGGTCATTCCCGTACTGGTCGTGCTCGCCCTTATCGTCGCCGCCGCGGGTATTAAGATAGTGCCGCAGGGCTACCAATGGACGGTGGAGCGATTTGGTCGCTTTACCCAGGCGCTGACGCCCGGTCTGAATCTGGTGGTGCCGTTTATGGACCGCATCGGCCGTAAAATCAATATGATGGAACAGGTGCTGGATATCCCCTCTCAGGAAATTATCTCAAAGGATAACGCCAACGTCACTATCGACGCCGTCTGCTTTATCCAGGTGGTCGATGCCGCGCGCGCGGCGTATGAAGTCAGTAATCTCGAGCAGGCGATCCTCAACCTGACCATGACCAATATCCGCACCGTGCTCGGCGCCATGGAGCTGGACGAAATGCTGTCCCAGCGCGACAGCATCAACGTCCGGCTGCTGCAAATCGTCGACGAGGCGACCAATCCCTGGGGCATTAAAGTCACCCGCGTCGAGATCCGCGATGTGCGGCCGCCGGCGGAGATGATTGCGGCGATGAATGCCCAGATGAAAGCGGAGCGTACCAAGCGCGCCGATATTCTGGAGGCGGAGGGGGTGCGCCAGTCGGCCATCCTGCGCGCGGAAGGGGACAAACAATCGCAGATCTTGAAAGCCGAAGGCGAGCGGCAGTCGGCGTTCTTGCAGGCCGAGGCCCGTGAGCGCGCCGCCGAAGCGGAAGCGCGGGCCACGCAGATGGTCTCCGAGGCGATCGCTGCCGGTAATATTCAGGCGGTCAATTACTTCGTGGCGCAGAAATACACCGACGCGCTGCAAAAAATCGGCTCCGCCAACAACAGTAAAGTCATTATGATGCCGCTGGACGCCAGTAATCTGCTGGGTGCCATTGGCGGGATTGCTGAACTGATTAATGAGAGTAAATCCGGCCGGAGCAAGGGATGATGCTGGTGGCAATAGCGGAACACCCGCACAATTTCTGGCTGATCCTGGGCGGCCTGCTGCTGGCGCTGGAAATGCTGGGCGCAAGCGGGTTTCTGCTGTGGAGCGGTATTGCCGCGCTGCTGGTGGGATTGTTGACGTGGCTGGTGCCGCTTGGCTGGGAGTGGCAGGGCGCGACCTTTGCCGTGCTCACCGTCGGTTCGGCCTGGCTGTGGTGGTATCGCCTGCGCGCCGCCGATAGCGGGCGTCCGGCCTCGACGTTAAATCAGCGCGGTCAGCAGCTCATCGGGCTACGCACGCGCCTATCTGAGCCCGTAAGCAACGGTTTCGGCCGCCTGCGCGTAGGCGACAGCACCTGGCGCGTCCAGGCCGACGAGGATCTGCCGGCAGGCACCTGGGTGGAGGTGTACGCCACGGAGGGAATTACCCTGCGCGTGCGGCGCACCGTGCAAGAATAGCGGCAGCTGGCCTGACGGTTACGCCAGCGGCGCGGCCTAATGCGGTGACTCGGTGAGGTGCGCGCGATCGCAACAGCCCGCCAGATTGTCGATGATGGGGCAGTCAGCGCCCTGATCCCCCGGACAACTGTCCGCCAGCGCCAACAGATGCTGACGCATCTGCGTTAATTCGGCGATGTGCGTCTCAATTTCTTGCACCTTGTTAAGCGTACGGCGTTTCACGTCGGCGCTGTGACGGCCGGGGTCGTTAAACAGCGCCACCAATTCCCGGCACTCCTCAAGGGTAAAACCCACCTGTCGCGCCTGGCGCAGCAGCGTCAGTTCTTCCAGATGGCGCTCGTTATAGCTGCGATAACCGTTTTCCCGGCGCAGCGGTGGCGATACCAATCCCTTCTGTTCATAGAAGCGGATCGCCTTGGGGGTGAGCCCGGTTTTTTTTGCCACACTACTGATGTTCATCATTGTCCCCCAAACATAGCCGTCAAGGCCGGCTAATTAACCGTCGGACCGCCGAAGATCGCTTCAGCGGCCGCCGCGCCCTGCCCCTTTGTGAGCGACGGCACCGGGATCTCTGCTTGTCACGGTACCTGCGCCCGCATCGACATTGAGCCTGTCACCGTCTCTGCGCCTGCGCCAACATTGTCATTGTTCCCTTTCCCTATCACTGTATCAGCACCGGCAGCTGATTGTCCCGGTGCCTTTACCGCTAAGGGCATGCGCACCGGCATCGACTAATGTAGCGCATCGCAATGCGCTAACACCCACGCCCGCCGCCATGTGACTGGACGGCAAGCGGCACGCCTTCTCCTGTTGCGGCCTGCTCGAGGACGCGGCCGGTGAGTCCCGCCACCGCCCTCCCTCAACGGACAGCGGCATTCGCGCGGCCGGGATCCCCGGCCATCGCATTGCCCACGCCGGGTTAAGCGTGCCACGGGGTCAACGATGACCGCCGGCGGCGGGATAGCGCGCCGCGTTGACCTGTTCACTGGCATAAAAATCTACGCATTCAGCCAAGCCATCGGGCGGGATAGTAAACGTCACCCCCATCTGTAAGTGCGGATAAATGTCCCGCCCGGGATCGTTGCTATTAAATTCGAGATGCGCCTGTTCGCTCATCAGCCGGCGCGTCGTCTGGCGCACCGTCAGACAGGCGTTTTCCGGGTGATACAACAGCTCCACGGCGGTGGAAATGCCCCCCAGTACAAAATGATCGATAAACGCATTAGGAAAAGAGGCCAACCCCTGATGAACGTCGGCGAAACCGCTTTGACTGCCCAGTTCAACCAACGCCGCCCGTTGCGGCGGCGTCAGTTTTTGATAAAGCCCGTTGGTGACGTCGGTAATTTCCCCCTCGGTCATACGGCTGACGCCATCATAGAGGGGCCGTCCATCAATAATACTGCCATTGCTCAAACGCCACATATCGATTAACAACCGATGCGGCGCCGTATTACCCATCGCCATGTGACTATCGTTCGCCAGTAAATCACGCACGGTTTGGCTGATGTGCTGTTTTACGTCTGGGTGCTGCGTCACTTGCTGTAGATAATAGACCGCCAAAGCGGAAACCGGTGAGTGATCCGGGTCGATATTATCCAGCGATTTGACGCAGGTATCGCCAATATAAAAATTGACGCCGTGATAATGGTTTTCCCTGATGTGAAATAATGCCTTGTCATCGTCCTTCGCTAACGCTTTCAGATTATTAAACGCATTTATCGCGGTATAAAGAGGGGTTAATTTGGCTTCATCGCCCGGGGTTTCGGGCGGATTATCGCTGTGGATCAAGCGATAGAGATTGTCGAGGGCTTCCGATTTATTATAAGGACGAAAAAAATCTTTAATACGATCCCAAATACCCAGGTGTGTGGCATAGTCTTTGTCCGAACTAAGCAGGCGGCCAATGCGAGAGGTTTTGATTGCCAACGATCGCTGACCAATATCGACCTGCAGTGATAATGACATAACGAATTCCTTATCATCCTTTATGTTGAAGTAATAATGACGCGATGTGATGCTGCATTCGCGTCGACACCGACCACAAATGCCACTACACCGTCACGGTCATTGGACCTTTGTCCAGGATCACCGCGGGGAGAGCGAAAGAGTAACCGGCTTATTCGCACCGGCAGGTATCAACGTCCTGGTGCAGGGACCTACCCGCTTAACCGTCATGGTCACAGGGTCGTTGGACTATATTCTCTTAGCCGCGAAACGGGATCGGGTTATTACCGCATATCACCGCCCCACGCCTCTGCGCCGCAGCGGGCTTCCCGCCGCACGCTGCTGTGCGCCCTGGCACAACATTGTGTATTTTCGACCATTAACACTTGACCTTCCCCCGACGGCAAGGTCTAGGCTGGTTGTCATAGCATGACCGGCAAAACGATCTGCTTGCGGTAAACGCGCCAGTGATAGCCGGCCGCAGACCCCTTTTATCGGAGGAGAAAACCATGTCGACGACGACGGAATTAGCGTTGCAGGATTTGACCTGTAACCATTGCATCAATCGGGTGAAACAAGCATTGGAAACGGTAACGGGCGTCACCGGCGCCGAAGTGACTCTGGACAGAGCCCGCGTCACCGGTAACGCCACCGTCGGCGAACTGATCGCGGCGGTACAGCAGGCCGGCTATCAGGCGCGCCAATTTGAGGTGACCGCTGCCCCAAAACTGCGCCGCTGACGGACCCTAGCGAAGCGCCGGAACTCCCGGCAGCGGCGAAAACATTTCCGGCGCAGACCATTGCGCCACCGGCAGACGCCCCTAGGTTGTCGTCGGCGGATGAGAGCCTGCATCTGCTTATCGACGGCATGAGCTGCGCCAGTTGCGTGACGCGAGTTGAACGCGCGTTGGCGGGCGTTGCCGGCGTGAGTCGAGCGCGGGTCAATCTGGCCGAACGCAGCGCGCTGGTGATGGGGACACCGGCTCCGCAGGCGCTCATTGCTGCCGTGCAGCAGGCCGGCTATGGCGCCGAGGTGATCCAGGATGAAGACGCGCGCCGTCAGCGCCAGCAGCAAACCGCTGCACGGGCGATGCGGCGCTTTAGCTGGCAATCGGCGCTGGCGCTGGCGCTCGGCGTACCGTTGATGGTCTGGGGGCTATTGGGCGGCAGCATGGCGCTGACGCCCGCCACCCGCCTGCCCTGGCTGGCGGTCGGGCTGCTGACGCTGGCGGTTATGGTCGTCGCCGGCGGTCACTTTTACCGCAGCGCCGTGACCAGCCTACGCAACGGCAGCGCCACGATGGATACCCTGTTGGCGCTCGGTACCGGCGCCGCCTGGCTGTATTCCATCAGCGTCGTGTTTTGGCCGCAGGCCTTCCCCGCCATGGCCCGACATCTGTATTTTGAAGCCAGCGCGATGATTATCGGCTTAATCAATCTTGGCCACGCGCTGGAACAGCGCGCGCGTCAGCATGCGTCAGGGGCACTGGCGCGGTTGCTTAGCCTGACGCCGCCCAACGCTCGGGTGGTGATGGATGGCGGTGAGCAATTGATGCCGCTGGCGCACGTCGTGCCCGGTATGACGCTGCGCCTGGTCAGCGGCGACCGGGTGCCGGTGGACGGCGATATCGTCCAGGGCGAGGTCTGGCTGGATGAGTCAATGCTGACCGGCGAGCCGGCGGCGCGGCACAAACAGGCCGGCGATCGCGTCCATGCCGGGACGGTGGTGGCGGACGGCAGCGTGTTGTTCACCGCCCAGGCCACCGGTAATCAAACTACGCTTGCCAGAATCATCCGGCTGGTGCGGCAAGCGCAAAGCAGCAAACCCGCCATCGGCCAGTTGGCCGACCGGATTTCGGCGGTGTTTGTGCCCGTCGTGGTGGCTATTGCGCTGGCGAGCGCCGCTATCTGGTTTGTGTTCGGGCCTGAACCCCGCATTGCCTATACGCTGGTTATCGCCACCACGGTGCTCATCATTGCCTGCCCCTGCGCGCTGGGTTTGGCGACGCCGATGTCCATTATCGCGGGCGTCGGGCGCGCGGCGGAATTCGGCGTGCTGGTTTGCGACGCCGACGCGTTGCAGCAAGCAACCCACATCGATACGCTGGTGTTCGATAAGACCGGCACGCTAACCGAAGGTCGGCCCCGGGTCGTGGCTATCGAACCCTTTAACGGCTGGGATAACCGGCGTGCGCTCGCGCTCGCCGCGGCTATCGAACAGGGCTCCGCCCATCCGCTGGCGCAGGCGATTCGCGCGCGCGCGCAGGAGGACGATCACGCTCAAACGCCGCCTCAGCCGGAACAATTCCGCACCTTGCGCGGTCTTGGCGTCAGCGCGCGTCTGGCACAGCAGCAGGTTCTGCTTGGCAACGACGCGTTGCTGACGCAGCACGGGGTGGACACCGAGGCGGGCGCAGGACGGCTGCGCTATTGGGCGCAACAGGGCGCGACGCCGGTATTGCTGGCGGTGGACGGTCAACTGGCGGCGCTGTTCGCGGTGCATGACCCGATTCGCAGCGACAGCGGCGAAGCGCTGGAACGTCTACGGGCGGCTGGCTATCAGCTGGTCATGTTGACCGGCGATAACGCCGACACCGCCCGGACGGTCGCCGCCCGCCTCGGCATCGACCGGGTCATGGCCGGCGTTCTGCCCGATGGAAAAGCGGCGGCCATTGTCTCGTTACAGCGCCAGGGCCATCGGGTGGCGATGATTGGCGATGGTATCAATGATGCGCCGGCGTTGGCGCAGGCGGAAGTCGGCATCGCCATGGGCAGCGGCAGCGATATCGCGATCGAAACCGCCGCTATCACCTTGATGCGTTCCAGCCTGCACGGCGTCGCCGACGCGTTGGCGTTGGCCAACGCCACGCTACGTAATATGAAACAAAATTTGCTCGGTGCGTTCTTTTATAACGTGCTGGGTATTCCCATTGCCGCCGGGATCTTGTTTCCTTTTACCGGCACGCTACTCAGCCCGGTGGTGGCGGGCGCGGCGATGGCGCTTTCCTCCATTACGGTGGTGAGTAACGCCAACCGGCTGATACGCTTTACGCCGTCATCCGCCCGCACCGACCCGCAGAGAACGCCGGCGGCGGCAGATTCCTGACCGCCCGCCCGTCGCTTCATGCTACCCTTAGCCAACGAAAAGCACCGGAGCGATAGGCATGAGAACTGTATTACGGCGCCTGGCGAGTCTGTTGGGCGCGTTAACGCCGGCGGCGTTTCCCTGGCCGGGCATGGATGTCAGCCTGACATCGGGGCGACAATTTCATCTGGTGGGCAGCATCCATATGGGAACTGCAGCGATGGCCCCCCTGCCCGCGCGTCTGCTGGCGCGCCTTGAGCAGGCTCAGGCGCTGATCGTGGAGGCGGACATCACCGTCAGCCCGCCGCTGACACACGCCGGCGAGGCACAAGCGCCGTTGGCGGACCGGCTTAGCGCAGCGCATTATGATCACGTGCGTCAGTTGAGCGAAGAATACCATTTCGATCTCGCGGCGCTCGACGCCCTGCCCGCCTGGCATGTCGCGCTATTGCTGCAATCTCGTCAGGCGGAGCGGCTGGGCCTGCGCGCCGATTACGGCATCGATTATCAGTTAATCCAGGCCGCACGCGCCAATGACCAACCGATTATTGAACTGGAAGGACCGGAGGAACAGCTGGGGCTACTGCGCAAATTGCCGGATCACGGCGCGGCGCTGCTGGCCGACACGCTGACACATTGGCACACTAATGCGCGCCTGTTGCAGGTGATGATCGGCTGGTGGCTTGAGAGCCGGCCGGTGGACGTGCGCCAGGCGTTCCCCGCCACCTTCAGTCAGGATCTCTACCGCTATTTGATGACCGACCGCAATCATCGCTGGAAATCCACGCTGCAACAGCTGCCGCCGGGCGCTTACGTGGTGGCGGTCGGCGCCTTGCATCTCTATGGCGCGGATAACCTACCGGGACTGCTGCGGCAATGAACACCCTCGGGGAACATTTACCCGCCGCCGCGCTTGCGCTACTCTGAACGCCTGAACTTTTGTTTGCAGGATCCCGTCATGACACCCGCGGTCACCTTACTGGAAAAACACCGTATTCCTTTTACACTGCACGCCTATGAGCACGATGCCAATGAAATCCATTTCGGCGAGGAGGCGGTACAGAAATTGGGGCTTAGCGCCGATCGGGTCTATAAAACGTTATTGGTTTCTCTCAACGGCGAAATGCGGCAGCTGGCGGTGGCGGTCACCCCGGTTTCGCTGCAGTTGGATTTAAAGAAAGTCGCGCGCGCTTTGGGCGCCAAAAAAGCGGAAATGGCCGATGCGCAGCTGGCGCAGAAGACCACCGGCTATCTGGTGGGCGGCATCAGCCCGCTGGGGCAGAAAAAACGCCTGCCGACGGTCATTGATGCACCGGCGCAGGGCTTCCCCACCATTTTTATTTCGGGCGGCAAACGCGGTCTGGATATCGAGCTGGCGCCGGCGGACTTACAACAGTCGCTAAGTGCCGTGTTTGCCGACATTGCCAAACGCGAGGGTTAACCACGGCCGCTCCCTTTCAGGCGTGAGCGGCGTCCATCACCGCCGCTTATGCCTCGCCACCGCCTGCTAAACGCGCAAAAATGCGCCATTTTGTGCTTACTGCGCCTGAAGAGCGGTCTTTTTGCCGGTCGTAGCGAAATTTTATTGCGCTGCGCGCGCGGCGGCAACGCAAAATTCGGCCGCGGCATTAGGCCGGCCGGCAGGCGGCGTCGTTTGATTTGCCTCGCGAAATAGCGCGTTACCGTTTTTTCCTTCATTTCATTTTATTTGTCAATTTTAAGTAAAAAAACGTTCACTCACAGGCAAGATCCCCTAAACTGAATATGTAACACTTTGTATCAACCGATGACAGAGGAGTCCTGATGCATCATGCCACGCCGCTCATCAATACCATTGTAGGAGGGCTCGTCCTGGCATTTTTGCTGGGGATAGCAGCAAATCGGTTGCGTATCTCTCCTCTGGTGGGCTATCTGGCCGCCGGCGTGCTGGTAGGCCCCTTTACCCCCGGCTTTGTCGCCGATACCTCATTGGCGCCGGAACTGGCGGAATTGGGCGTGATCTTGCTGATGTTCGGCGTCGGGCTACATTTCTCCTTGAAAGATCTCATGGCGGTAAAGCACATCGCCATCCCGGGGGCCATCGCGCAAATTGCGGTGGCGACGCTGCTGGGCATGGTGTTTTCCTCGGTCATGGGCTGGACGTTGCTCAACGGCCTGGTGTTCGGCCTGTGCTTGTCAACCGCGAGTACCGTAGTGCTATTGCGCGCCCTGGAAGAACGGCAGCTGATTGACAGCCGCCGCGGCCAAATCGCCATCGGCTGGCTTATCGTCGAGGATTTGGTCATGGTGCTGACGCTGGTGCTGCTGCTCTCGGTACCCAGGGCTCCGGCAGCGCACAGCTTTGGCGCGAGCTGGCGCTGACCATCGGCAAAGTGGTCGCCTTTATCACCCTGATGATTGTCGTGGGCCGCCGGCTGGTACCCTGGGTACTGGCCAGGAGCGCCAGCACCGGCTCTCGTGAATTGTTTACCCTCGCCGTGCTGGCGCTGGCGCTCGGGATTGCCTTCGGCGCGGTGGAGCTCTTCGGCGTCTCCTTTGCGCTCGGCGCCTTTTTCGCCGGCGTGGTGCTAAACGAGTCCGAGCTCAGCCACCGCGCCGCGCACGACACGCTGCCGCTGCGCGACGCCTTTGCCGTTTTGTTTTTTGTCTCGGTGGGGATGCTGTTCGACCCGACCATTCTGCTGCGGGAGCCGTTGGCGGTGCTGGCGACCCTGGCCATCATTTTGCTGGGCAAATCGGCTGCGGCCTTTGCGCTGGTGAAATTGTTCGGGCTGTCGCTGCGCACCTCATTAACCATCGCCGTCAGCCTGGCCCAAATCGGCGAATTCGCGTTTATTCTCGCCGGCCTGGGCATCGCGCTCGATATGCTGTCCGAACAAGGACGCCATTTGGTACTGGCGGGCGCCATTTTGTCGATAATGATTAATCCGCTGATGTTCGCCCTATTGGAACGCTATTTGGCGCGTTACGACAATGAAAACGACACCAGCGAACCGCAGCAGGAAGAGAATGCCCCCCTGCCGCCGTCGGTATGCCACCATGCGTTGTTGGTGGGCTACGGTCGCGTGGGTAGCCTTATCGGGGCGAAATTGTTGCAGGCGGGGGTGCCGATGGTGGTGGTGGAAAACACCCGTGCCCGCGTGGATGCACTGCGCGACCAGGGCGTGAACGTGGTGCTCGGTAATGCGGCCCGCGCCGAGATCATGGCGTTGGCGCGGCTGGATACCGCGCGCTGGCTGCTGGTGACCATTCCCAACGGCTTTGAGGCGGGAGAAATTGTCGCGCTGGCGCGCGAACAATACCCGGATTTAAAGATTATCGTTCGCGCGCACTACGACGATGAGGTGGATTACATCACCGAACGCGGTGCCACACAGGTCGTGATGGGCGAACGGGAAATCGCCAACAGTATGATAGCCCTGCTTAATCAGGAAATGGAGCTGGCGCCGCCACAGCCTTCCTGCGCGGTCTAAGGAATGGCGCGGCCGCAGGCGACGTGAGGGTTAGCGCAGCACCGCCGCCACCCGCTAGCGCAACATAGCCACATGCGCCGCCGCAACCCCGCGGGGAACGGCCCAGGCTTCATCGGCGGCAGAGGCGACGTGAGGCTTAGCGCAGCGCCGCCGTCACCCACTGGCGCAACATAGCCACATGCGCCGCCGCAACCCCGGGGAACGGCCCAGGCTCCATCGGCAGCAGGCAACGTGAGGTTAGCGCAGCGCCACCGTCACCCGCTGGCGCAACATAGCCACATGCGCCGCCGCAACCACGGGGAACGGCCCAGGCCTCTTCGGCCGCAGGCAACGTGAGGTTAGCGCAGCGCCGCCGTCACCAACTGGCGCAACATAGCCACATGCGCCGCATCATCGTTCAGCGCCGGGATGTAATGGAAGGTACTACCGCCGGCATGTTCAAATATTTCCCGGTTTTGCACCTGGATTTCTTCCAGTGTTTCCAGACAATCAGCGGCAAAGCCGGGGCATATCACCTGCACATGCGGCACGCCGGCAGAAGGCAGGCTTTTCATTGTTTCATCGGTGGCGGGCAGCAGCCAGGGATCGCGGCCGAAACGCGACTGGAAGGTCATCATGACCTGCTCTGGCGGGTAATCCAGCGCCGCGGCCAGGGCTTGACGGGTAACGTCACACCGCTGCGGGTAATCGTCACCCTCTTCGGCGTAACGCTGCGGTATGCCGTGGAATGAAATAACCAACCGATCCGGCCTGCCGTGCTGGGCAAACGCGTGCTCAACGCTTGCGGCTAACGCGGCGATATAGGCCGGGTGCGCCGCATAATCGCGGATAAAACTTATCGACGGTAACCGGCGATAACCGGTGAGAATTCGCGCCACCGCATCCCAAATCGCGGCGCTGGTGGAGCAGGAATATTGCGGATATAGCGGCAGAATCACCAGTCGGGTGATGTCTTGCGCGAGCAGGCGCGCGATGGCCTGCGGCAGCGCCGGCTGACCATAGCTCATCGCCAGCTCTACAGCGACATCAGGCAAGCTGGCGGCCAGCGCCTGCTGCTGGCGACGGCTGTAAACCAGCAGCGGCGATCCGTCGTCCATCCAGACACTCTGATACAGCTTTGCTACCCGCGGTGAACGCAGCGGCAGGATAACGCCGTACAATAGCGGTAGCCATAGCGCCCGCGGCGTATCCACCACGCGCTTGTCGCTGAGGAATTCGGCCAAGTAACGCTTGACCGCCCGCGGAGTGGGGGCTTCCGGAGTCCCCAAATTGACCATCAATACGCCGTATTTTTCCTGGCTCATTGCCGTTTCCTTATCGGTTCGTCGCCGGCGCTAACCCCATGAATTTATCAGGGTTAAACGCATTGTCGGAGAGGGTATTGTAGCGGAAAAGCGGCTTTTGAGAATGGTTATCATCCATTATCATTGCAATAGGTGATGTCTGAGGGGGGCGGCGCCAAAGACGGAGCGCCAACGCTGAGATATAATGCCCGCAATGCTATTCGGCGCCCATGCTCAGCGTTAACGCCCGCAATGCAATTTAGCGCCCATGCGCAGGGTTAACGCCCGCAATGCACTTCAGCGCCCATGCGCAGGGTAAACGCCCGCAATGCAATTTAGCGCCCATGCGCAGGGTTAACGCCCACAATGCACTTCAGCGCCCATCCTCAGGGTCAACGCCCGCAATGCAATTCTGCACTTATGTTCAGGTATATTAGCGATAAAATCTGGCGCCAGCTCAGGTATCGCGCCGGCGATAAGATGAGATGTAGCGCCGGCGCTCGGCTGTCACATCTGCGGTCAGAATCCTCGATTGCGAAAGCGGGCATAAACACGGGGGGAGCGTCCGGTTAAGCATGGCTGCGGTCAATCCTGGTCCTGAACGGAGCGTACTGACAGCCTGCGCCCAGTAATAAGCCCGGGCGCAGCTGCTTGCGGCAGCGAAGTTACGGCACTCAATCAGCCGAGGATGGCGGCCAGTTCGGCGCTGACTTCGCTCACGTTGCGGGTGCCGTCGAGGGTGAAATAACGGGTATTGCCGGCATCCGCTTCTTTACGATAATAGTCGATAAGCGGCGCGGTTTGCTGATGGTACTCCACCAGACGCTTGCGTACGGTGTCTTCCTGATCATCCTTGCGGGTGGTCAGCGGCTCGCCGGTCACGTCATCCTTGCCTTCTTGCTTGGGCGGATTGAATTTCACGTGATAAACCCGCCCTGAAGACGCATGCACCCGGCGGCCGACAATACGGTCGATGATAAGGCTATCCGGTACCGCGAACTCCAGCACATAATCCACCGCGATATCCGCCTCTTTCATGGCGTCCGCCTGAGGAAGAGTACGGGGGAACCCATCCAGCAAAAAGCCGTTGCGGCAATCGTCTTGTTTAATGCGTTCTTTGACCAGCGCGATGACCAGTTCATCGGTCACCAGCTTGCCGGCATCCATGAGGGCTTTGGCCTGTTTGCCGAGCTCGGACTGCGCTTTCACCGCGGCACGTAGCATATCGCCGGTGGAAATCTGCGGAATGCCGTACTTCTCCATGATAAATTGTGCCTGAGTGCCTTTACCAGCGCCCGGAGCGCCCAGCAGAATGATACGCATTGCGTCAATCCCCTTGCTAATCCAAAAGTATTTTAAAAACTGAAAAAAAAACGATAAACCATACCACTACCGGCACGCATTCCTCAAGCAACCGGTATCGTTGACGGCGCTTGTCCGCGGCTTTCGGATTTGCCTGAGGGAAACGACCTATTGCTGGCGTCCCGATCATAACGCAAAACCGTTTTGGCGGCGCGGGAATATCATGGCGCGAGGAAATGTTTTCGCATCCGGCGGCAAGAAAGACCTCCCCGCCGCTGCGCGCAAGAAACGGCAGCCCCCAATTCGGGGCATAGGTATCTACACATCAGGGAGGAGGCTTAAGAGCAACTCTCGCTAAATGAGTAAGTTCTTCCAGACTATATTCCGATAATAATTTTAGTGTATTCAACAAGATGGATAGGCCAGCGAGCAGAGCAGGAGCGCTCTCTCTGCGGCCTCGC
>NZ_FRDB01000369.1 GCF_900143145.1 Candidatus Sodalis sp. SoCistrobi | reverse complement strand
CAGGCGTCTGACCCCGCTCATGTTAATCCGGCGTGTGTAGTGATTCGGTGGTGCGGTAGTTCAGTCGGTTAGAATACCGGCCTGTCACGCCGGGGGTCGCGGGTTCGAGTCCCGTCCGCACCGCCACCCTATTTAGGGGCGTAGTTCAATTGGTAGAGCACCGGTCTCCAAAACCGGGTGTTGGGAGTTCGAGTCTCTCCGCCCCTGCCAGCCATGGAAAACCCTTCGCGTTTGCGAAGGGTTTTTTTTGCCCATTGGTTTCCCCCCATACTGTTGTTTCCCCCTGCGTCGACGCCCGGTCCGAATCAGCTAAACATATGCACAAAAACACTGTTCGTTCAGGGTGTGATGCCGCTCATCATAATTATTTTCATTTCTATTAAAACTAATTAACACCTACAAGCAATAAGGGAGATGCGTCCATTACTCATCCAGCAATACCGTCCCAAAAAGCGCCCGGCCATCAGCCGCTGGCCGAAGGCCGGGTGCGCCTCACCCCTGCAAAAAGAGAAAAATAAGGAAGGTCACATGATGGTCAAGCGCATGATAATTGCTTTGGCGGTAAGCGTTGCCTTGGGTCAGACGGCGCAGGCGGCAGCACCGGTGGTGGGTTTCTCGCAAATTGGTTCGGAATCCGGCTGGCGTTCGGCGGAAACCAAAGTCGCGAAAACCGAAGCGGAAAAGCGCGGCATTACGCTGAAAATCGCCGATGCGCAGCAAAAGCAGGAAAACCAAATCAAAGCGGTACGCTCCTTTATCGCGCAGGGGGTGGACGCCATCTTTATTGCGCCAGTGGTCGCCACCGGCTGGACGCCCGTTTTGCAGGAGGCCAAGGAAGCCAAAATCCCCGTCTTTTTGCTGGACCGCATGATAGAGGTGAATGACCCATAGCTTTATACCTCCGCAGTCGCCTCTGATAGCGTGCACGAGGGTAAAGTCGCCGGCGAGTGGCTGGCGAAGGACGTAGGCGATAAAGCCTGTAACGTGGTGGAACTGCAGGGCACGGTCGGCGCCAGCGTGGCGATCAACCGTAAAAAAGGCTTTGCCGATGGCATCAGCGGGCATTCTAATATCAAGATCATTCGTTCGCAGTCCGGTGATTTTACCCGTAGTAAGGGAAAAGAGGTGATGGAAAGCTTTATTAAAGCGGAACAAAACGGTAAGAACATCTGCGCCGTTTACGCCCATAACGATGATATGAATAACCCCGAGTTTATTAGAGAGTAATTTTGGCAATACTACGCCGCTTCCTCTGATGCTAATTGCAAAGCGTAATAGTTCATTTCGGCTTCAGTAGGAGGGATGTAACCCAGCCGCCCGAGCAGCCTTCTGTTGTTGTACCAGTCCACCCAGTCCAGCGTGGCCAACTCCACTTCCGTCCGGTTTTTCCAGCTCCCGCGGTGGATAACCTCCGTTTTGTACAACCCGTTGATACTCTCTGCCATCGCATTATCGTAGGAGTCGCCG
>NZ_FRDB01000146.1 GCF_900143145.1 Candidatus Sodalis sp. SoCistrobi | reverse complement strand
CTCGACCCCATGCTGTTCTATCAGCGGCACCGTTAACGACGCTATTTCTTGCAGTGGCGGTCGAGCTCCGCCTGGGCAAAATATGCTGACGCCTGTCGTAGAATATCGTTGCTGCGGCGAAGCTCACGGTTCTCGCGCTCCAGCTCCTTAAGCCGCTGACGTTCATCCGCGTTGAGACTGTTTTTCACCGCCAGCCGCTGTTCATGTTGCTTGATCCACAGACGCAGCGTCTCGGGTATGCAGCCAATTTTTGGTGCAATGGACTGGATCGCTTTCCACTGCGAAGCATGCTCATGCTGAGTTTCCAGCACTAGATTAACTGCCCGTTCACGGACTTCCGGAGAGTAACGTTTGGTCGTTGTCATAGAGACCTCGACTTTTAAAGTATAGACTCTAATTTATCCGGGGTGATTCAAACAGATAGGTTGAAATCATTCTGCAAAGTAATAACAGGTATCACGATAAATGTGTAGATACCTATGCCCTCAGCGAAGGCCGTTATCATCAGGTAAAAAGCATGTTCGCCGCCGTCGGCAATCGGGTGGTGGCGCTGCATCGCGAGCGCATTGGCGCCATCGTGCTGGATGCGCATTTGCAGCCGGGGGAATACCGCGCGCTGAGTGCCGGGGAAATCGCCGGCGCGGGTCTGCCGGTAAATTAAGCCATTAAAACACCAAATCAGGCTGATGAAAGGAGTATGGAGAGTGCATCCCGAACGTAAAAAACATATCGGTATCGTGGTAATACTGGGACTGTTGTCCATGTTGATGCCGCTGGCTATCGATATGTACCTGCCCGCGCTGCCGATTATTGCGGCGGAGTACGGCGTGAGCGCCGGTAGCGTGCAGATGACGCTGAGCGCTTATGTGCTGGGCTTCGCCATCGGCCAGCTGTTTTACGGGCCGATGGCCGACTGTCTCGGTCGTAAGCCGGTGATTATGTTCGGGACCTTCTGCTTCGCGCTGGCCGCGGCCGCGTGCGCGCTGTCGCAATCCGTGGAGATGCTGATTTATATGCGCTTGCTGCACGGTCTGGCCGCCGCCGCCGCAAGCGTGGTTATTAATGCGCTGATGCGCGATATGTTCACCAAAGATGACTTCTCGCGCATGATGTCTTTCGTGGTGTTGGTGATGACCGTAGCGCCGTTACTGGCGCCGATCATCGGTGGCGGCCTGCTGGTTTTATTAAGCTGGCACGCGATATTTTGGACCATCAGCCTGGCGGCGTTAATTGCGACCGTACTTGTACTGGTGTTTATCCGCGAAACGCTGCCGCGCGATCGGCGACAAAAGTTTCGTCTTAGCACCACCATCGGCAATTTCGGCTCGTTGTTTCGCCACAAACGCGTCTTCAGCTACATGTTGGCCAGCGGTTTCTCCTTTGCCGGTATGTTTTCGTTTCTCAGCGCCGGGCCGTTTGTCTATATCGACCTCAATGGCGTGTCGCCGCAGAATTTTGGCTATTACTTTGCGCTCAACGTGGTGTTTTTGTTTATCCTGACGCTGATTAACAGCCGTTTTGTCGCGCGTTTTGGCGCGCAAAGCATGTTCCGGTTTGGACTGGCGATTCAATTTTGCACCGGTCTGTGGATGATAGCGGTGCTGACACTGCAGCTGGGCTTCATTCCGCTGGTGGTCGGCGTCGCGCTGTTTGTGGGTTGTGTCGCCATGGTGACCTCCAACGGCATGGCGGTTATCTTGGAAGATTTCCCGCATATGGCCGGCACGGCCTCGTCGCTGGCGGGCACGCTGCGTTTCGGCGTCGGCGCGATTATTGGTGCGCTACTGTCGCTGGCGACGTTTAACAGCGCCTGGCCGATGGTGCTGTCCATGGCGATTTGCAGCAGCGTCGCGCTGCTGTTGTATCTGTATGCCAGCCGTCCGCGCAAGAGCAAGGCGCGCGCCGCCCCGGCAGATGCGGGCGCCAAGCCCGGTTGATTCGCCGCCGCGCGTAGCGGATGGATGCGCTAAAACCTACCGCGTGGCGCCGGGCTTGGGCGTCCTGTTGATACTGTCACATTGGATGAAGGGCGTAAAACCGGCCGCCGCGCGGCGGCGTCGGGTGACTATGCGCATTATGCCCGGCAATTCTCACCTTACTCTCAAATCATTGCATGTTGGCATTGTGGGTCGTGGCGGTGTGACCGGCGACCTAGGCTGCCCTATGAGAGAGAAATCGCTACTCCCTCTGCGCCGGCGTTGGTCCCCGCCTGCGTCCGCAGGTCGCCGACCCGTGCGGCACCTGCCTTCGCCCTAATTTCCCGTCTTTTCCCTTAAATTCTTTAGGGTTTGAACGTAGCAGCAAAGTTGCAATTTTGCTAACAAGCACCTTGTTTTTCTCCCTAGGTAATGATAATCAATATCGTTCTTATTGACGTTAATTTACAATGTTCTGCCGTTGGGCAGGTGAGGATAAATCATGTTTGTACCGTTTCTGATCATGCTCAGGGAAGGTCTTGAAGCGGCGCTGATTGTTAGCCTCATCGCGGGTTACCTGAAAAAAACCGGCCGTGGCCAATGGCTGAAAAGGGTGTGGCTCGGCGCTATCACCGCCGCGCTGTTATGTTTGGCGTTGGGGATGGCGATTAATGCCACCACCGGTGAATTTCCGCAAAAAGAACAAGAATTATTCGAGGGCATCGTAGCGGTTATTGCCGTCGTGGTGTTGACCTGGATGGTGCTGTGGATGCGCAAAATGTCCCGGTCGGTAAAAAACCAGCTGGAAATGGCGGTGGATCAAGCGTTAGCGCAATCTAAGCGTCAAGGCTGGGCGCTGACCGGCATGGTGTTTTTTGCCGTGGCGCGAGAGGGGTTAGAGTCGGTGTTTTTCCTGCTGGCGGCCTTTAGTCAGGATGTCGGCATCGCCGCGCCCATCGGCGCGGTACTGGGTCTGGCCTGCGCTATCGCGTTGGGTATGGTGATGTACTGGACCGGCATCCGGCTGCCGCTGGCGGCCTTTTTCAAATGGACCAGCGTGTTTATTTTGTTCGTCGCCGCCGGTCTGGCCGCCGGTGCTGTCCGCGCGTTCCATGAAGCTGGGCTATGGAATAACTATCAGTCCATCGCCTTTGATTGGAGTCAGGTGCTCTCAACGCATACGCTGTTTGGTACGCTGCTGGAGGGCTTGTTGGGTTACCAGGAAACACCGACGGTCAGCGAAGTCGCGGTGTATGTCCTCTATCTGGTGCCGGCGCTGATTTTGTTTTTCCTGCCGTCACGGCACAACCGGGCGGCGACGCTCGCCAAATAAGAAATTTTCATCAGCCTCTTACTATCAGGATAATGTTCTATGTCTACCCAACAACGTTTTGGCCGTCGCCTGGCGCCGGCGATGCTGTTTGCTTTGCCTGTATTGACCTCCGTAAGCCTGCCCGCGCTGGCGGCGGATATTCCAGAAGTGCGGATTACCGTCAACGATAAACAGTGTGAGCCGATGGCGTTAACCGTCAAAGCGGGGAAAACCCGTTTTGTGGTGCACAACACGAGCCAGAAAGGGCTGGAGTGGGAAATTCTCAAAGGGGTGATGGTGGTGGAAGAGCGTGAAAATATCGCGCCGGGCTTCACCCAGAAAATGACCGCCAATCTGGAGCCGGGGGAATATGACATGACCTGCGGTCTTCTAAGCAATCCCCGCGGCAAGCTGACGGTCACCGCCGATGGCAGCCAAAGTGCCGGCCAGCCTGACGCCATGGCGCTGGTGGGTCCTATCGCCGATTACAAAGTCTATGTTATCGGCGAAGTGGCGGAGCTGGTCAAGGGTACCAAAGCTTTCACCGACGCGATTAACTGCGGCGATTTGGCTACCGCTCAACGGCTGTATGCCCCGACCCGCCAGCACTATGAGCGTATCGAACCCATCGCCGAGCTGTTCTCCGATCTGGATGAGAGTATCGATGCGCGGGAAGATGATTATGAGAAAAAGGCCGACGATCCGAAATTTACCGGCTTCCACCGTCTGGAAAAAACGTTGTTCGCCGATAAAACCACCGACGCGATGACGCCGTTTGCCGATAAGCTTTACCGCGACGTGCTGGAGTTGCAAAAACGCATCGGCGAACTGACCTTCCCGCCCAGCAAAGTGGTCGGCGGGGCCGCCGGTTTGATTGAGGAAGTCGCCTCCAGCAAAATCAGCGGTGAAGAAGATCGCTACAGCCGTACCGACCTGTGGGACTTCCAGGCCAATATCGATGGCGCGCAAAAGATTGTGAATCTGCTGCGCCCGCTGTTGACCAATGCCAACGCGCCGTTACTGAGCAAGATTGACGGCAACTTCAGTAAAGTTGATACGGTCCTGGCGAAATACCGCAACGGGGAAGGGTATGAGTCTTATGATAAATTGACCGATGCCGATCGCAACGCACTGAAAGGGCCTATCAACACCCTCGCCGAAGACCTCGCGCAGCTGCGCGGCGTGCTGGGGCTTGACTAGGACCCTGAGTATTATGCGTCGCAGTGACAAGAAAACAGCCCGCCGGGAGGGGACCGCGACAGCGTCCGCCACCCGGCGGCGTTTATTACTCGGTCTGGGGGCGGCCGGCGGCGCGCTGGCGCTGAAGGCCGGCGCCGGTCAAGCGACGGCGGGCAATGTGCCGCAGGCGGCGGAAGGCGCGTCGCCGGGGACGCTGTCGCCGGACGAACGCTGGGAACGGCAGCCGTGTTTTGGCCGCCATCAGGCGGGTATCGTGACGCCGCAGCAGGCGGCGATGATGCTGGTCGCATTTGATGTGCTGGCAGACAATCGCCAGGATCTCGAGCGCTTATTGCGGCTGTTGACCGAGCGCATCGCCTTTCTCACCACCGGTGGGCAGGCTCCGGCGGTGAATGAACGGCTTCCGCCGATGGACTCCGGCATCCTCGGCGCGTCCATTTATCCTGATAACCTCACGATCACGGTTTCGGTGGGGGATTCGCTGTTTGATCAACGCTTTGGGCTGGCGGCACATAAACCACAGCGCCTACAGGTGATGCATCGATTTCCTAATGATGCGCTCGACGCTGCGTTGTGTCATGGTGATCTTCTGCTGCAGATTTGTGCTAACAACAGCGACACGGTGATCCATGCGCTGCGGGATGTCATTAAACATACGCCGGATCTCTTAAGCGTACGCTGGAAACGGGAAGGCTTTATCTCCTCGCACGCCGCGCGCAGTAAAGGGCGCGAAACGCCGATCAATTTGCTGGGCTTCAAAGATGGCACCGCCAACCCGTCGACGGCCGATCAGCCCCTGATGGATAAGGTTATTTGGGTTGGTAAGCAGAGCGAAGAACCGGCCTGGGCCTATGGCGGCAGCTATCAGGCGGTGCGTATTATCCGTTTTCGCGTCGAATTTTGGGACCGTACCCCGCTGCACGAGCAGCAGCAAATTTTTGGACGCGACAAGCGCACCGGTGCGCCCTTGGGCATGCACAAGGAGCACGATGTGCCCGATTTCCAGCAGGATCCTCAAGGCGCCATTATACCGCTCGATGCGCATATCCGATTGGCCAACCCGCGCCGCCCGGAAGATATCGCCAGCACCATGCTGCGGCGCGGTTACAGCTATTCGCTGGGGGTCTCGAATGCCGGCCAGCTGGATATGGGGTTGTTGTTCGTGAGCTATCAGCACGATCTTGAACAGGGGTTTCTTACCGTCCAGCGTCGCCTAAATGGCGAGGCGCTGGAAGAGTATATTCAGCCCATCGGCGGCGGTTTTTTTTTCGTGCTGCCCGGTGTTCCCGAGAAGGGGCATTATCTGGGCCAGGGGCTGCTGGAGGCGTAGGCCATTGGCGTTCAGTTTGTCATTTACGCCGGCGGTCTGACACCGTTCGGCGGCGCTTGCGCCCCGTGGAGGCGCAATACTGCGACCGGCGGCGTGCCGCGTTGCTCACCGGGCCACCGCCGTGGGCGAAACGTGACGGCGCAGGCTGCGTAGCCGCGTCCTTTGCCAACCTTAGGCCGCCTCATTGGCCTGCGCCTGCCGATTCCGCTTTGCCCGCCTTCCTTGTACCCTTACCGACCCTACCGACCCTGAACCCATATTCGGCTATTGGCTGTGCCGCCTCATTGGCCGGCGGCTGTCGATTCCGCTTTGCCCGCCATCCTTGTAGCCTTACCGACCCTGAATCCATATTCGGCTATTGGCTGTGCCGCCCCATTGGCATAGGTATCTACACATCAGGGAGGAGGCTTAAGAGCAACTCTCGCTAAATGAGTAAGTTCTTCCAGACTATATTCCGATAATAATTTTAGTGTATTCAACAAGATGGATAGGCCAGCGAGCAGAGCAGGAGCGCTCTCTCTGCGGCCTCGCTTTTGCTGTCGTCCTGACAAGCGACATATCAGCTGGCGGGCTGCCGCATTTTCTTCTCCTTCAGCGCGTTGCAGCCGCCATACCAGAACAGCAGCCATACTGGCTATTAACAACCTGCGTAGTACGGCTGGCGCGCTGCGCTGAAGCCATGTTTCTACGTCATGTCCGGCACCTTTCAGCAACTTAAAAAATGATTCAATATTCCAGCGCCAGTAATACCAACGAGCTACTTCCTCGCAGGTGATCTCGCTGCAAACGTTTGTAAGCAGCGTCCAGCGTCCCACCACATTACCGAGATCATCCGTAAGCCGAACAACAACCAATCTGACCGTCAGAGGCTCTCCAGGTTGGATTTTTATGCGGCGGCCGGTTTCTTTATCTTTACGCTTCTGCTGCGCAGCTCGGGTTATGACTATCGAGGTTTCACTGATTTCCATATCAGCTTTTTTCCCTTTCCAGTCTACCTGTCCGCATCCGTTGTATGGCAGAAGAGCAGCAATCTCACCAATTTTCAATGAATTACCTTGCCACTCTGCACCATGTCCTTCTTTTCCTCGGATAAGCCAGCATATTCCTTGAGTACTCAACGTCCGCATATGTCCAATAGAGTCACCCTCTCTATCAATTATATGAATCAGCTTTTTACCTATATTAAGCGATTCCACACGGGCAATATCGGTCGTCAAGGCGTCCATATGTGTCTGCCGTTCGGACAGTCCTTCCGCCAACGTTGAATGACAACCGGTTGCATCGGTAAGTGTCTGAGATAGAGGCGCTATTGGCAAACCCGTGCCAGCATCAACCAGCAAGCTGCTTTGAAGTTCATATCCAACATCGCCACCGTGCGTCATTTTTAAGCGTCCGTATTTGGCATGATGGTAAAGAAATTGTAAACGTGACCAATCATGAACAACGAGAGCGTATGGATGCGGGCTAAGCGAAATTTGCTCAAGTGCTAGCGAAATAATTGGCTCATTGAGTTGACTGAAGCTAATTCGCTTATTATTCAGAAAACGCCAGACAGCTTGGGTAGTTGCGAAAGTTGATTTTTGAGCACTTGCGAGGTCTTTAACCGCAGAAGCAAGAAGAGCCGCGGGCGTCATATGCTGTTTAACCAGCGTCTGATATCGGCGGGTAAGGCGAGAGTCAATCCCGCCAACAGATAGGTTGAAATCATTCTGCAAAGTAATAACAGGTATCACGATAAATGTGTAGATACCTATG
>NZ_FRDB01000074.1 GCF_900143145.1 Candidatus Sodalis sp. SoCistrobi | reverse complement strand
TCAAGCTCGGTAGTGTCTTGGATACACAGCACAACTTCGTGTTCTCGGATCCTCTCCTGCGTACGCTGCCAGTGAGGTTGCAGAATGTCTCGCCATTCGAATGCTTGGTTCTCCATGAAGCGGTAAGCACCCAGCGTCTCAGACCATCTGCGGCACGCATGCGGAATACTGGCTTGCGGATTCTCAGCCAGCCGTATCAAAAGCCCTTTGGCGCGCTTATTGAGTCTCGTGTCACCAAGATTTACCCCTTCCAGTTCTTGGTGTGCCCAGCCATCTGAATCCCGTGTCATTTTTCAGCGCCGTAAATGGCGATAGTACACGTCGGTTTCACTTCATTTACAACCCCACCGGCTGCCTATTTCAGCCCGCTAACCCTTGGCATATAAGTCGTTGCGGACTTGTGTATAACGAGGTGACCCTAACCCACCAGCCTTTCAGCATCCCAATATCCCATATATCAGCATCCCAGCGCCTATATCGTTCTAATCGATCTCTGCACCTTCAGCAACCACCCCATGCTAACGACTCTCATCCAGACAGTACCTATAACATCGGCAGGAATTTTCCCAAAAAGCGCCTTGTGCGGTAGGTTTGCCCGACATTCCGCTGCCCGGCAGGCGGTGATGCGGCATACTGGGGCAATAACGTCTGCATGACCGCAACCTTTTGCAGGCGCCGTTATCTATTAATGAATCAGGAGCTCGTTATGATGACCCCTTCTCGCCGCCTGCTGTGCGCGCTGGGCGTTTACGCCGCTATGGCTGGCGGCATGGCGCAAGCGGCAAGCTGGATGGATTCTGCCGCCAACGTCGCCAATAGTTTGAGTCAATCGAACGCTAACAGCGGTACGCAGAACAGTACCGCAACCAACAATAGCGGCACTTCCTTGACGTCACTGGCCGGGCTGCTAAACGGCGGCGACAAAGCGCTGAGCGCCGGCACGATGACCAATGCCGCCGGCGTGCTGCAATACTGCGTTAAAAACAATCTGCTGTCCGCCGGCAGTACCTCTACGGTAAAAGACCAGCTGCTGACCAAGCTGGGTATTAACAATACAGCTTCGGCCTCCTCTTCCACTGCTAAAACGCAGGATTACCAGTCCGGCCTGGCGGGGATCCTTAACACCAGCCAGGGCAATGCCGTGGACTTGAACGCGCTCAGCACCTCACAGCTTACGGAAAAGGTAAAAACCAAAGCCTGTGATCTCGTCCTCAAGCAGAGTAAAAACTTCATTTCCTGAAATACTCAATAGCGGGAAAATGCTGGCCGCGACCCTGCCCGCTGGCGAGAATGCCGGCGGGTAAAAGACCTTGGTTCAACCGTGTAGCGCGGGTGCGCCGTCCTTTTTAACAATGTAAAGAGGCGCCGATGCAGCGCGTGACGACGTTATTATAACCCCGATGAGCCTGTCGCTATGCGCCCATCAGGGGAAAATAGCCAAGCACCTCGCATCCCTCGCCCACCCGAGGTGTGGCGATCACCTGCAACATGTTCAAATCCATTACGCTCAGGGTGCCGTCATCCTCGTTAGCAATCAGCAAAAAATCGTTGTCAGGGCTGAAGCAGCCATCCATCGACTTATTGCCGACGTTCAGGGCGGCCAGCACTGTGAAGTCGCCTTCCAGCAGCGTGGCCACCGGCTCGCCGTCGCCAATCACCGCCAGCAGCTAACCGTCGGCATTGCAACGGACGACCTGTACGCCCTGATGATGAAAATTCAGGGTCAGCGTGTCGCGCAGTTGATGGCTGTCGCTATTGACACTCTACAGCGCCGGGCGATCGGCGGCGGTGGCCACAAGGTAGGGATGACGGGGTGAGGCGGCGATACCGCCGATCGGCCCCGGCAACGCAATGGGATCCAGCACGCGTCCCGGCGATACGGCGATATCTACCGAGGTAATGCTGGCGTCCTCTTCATTTTCCGTGAACAGTTTTTTCCCCGAGGGGGTCATGGTCAGGCGGCGGGTGTTAGCGGAGGGAGTAGCGATCTGGTCAACCACCCGGTCATCATCGGTGCCGATCACCACGAACGCGCAGCTATTTTCACAGCACAGATAAAGCCGCCCGTCATCGCCTATGCGGCCGGTATGCGGAGATGTCAGCATGCTGAAGTCGAGAAGCCCTTCAGCGCGCGCCACGCCAGATTGATAACGGCATTTATGCCCCGGATGCGGGTTGTCGCCGTGTACGCTGTGGCGGTATAAGGGAGCATCAGCCTCCATTTTTGCCGCCGCGATCACCAACTTATGAGGGCGAGGAGGAAAGCTGTTTAACCGCTGCTGTAAGGCATAGCTGAAGATATTAAGAAACAGCACCTTTGAGCTTGGTTTGTTTACGGCAATCAGGCCGTAAGCCCTGTCAGGTGTGGTCATAGCCGCTTTCCCTTCTTGGCGATATTTACCCTGAGAATTGTTCATTACGCAAGGTTTGGCGCCAACGCGCGCAGCGTTTACACTGGCAACAACGCCTATATCCGCTCTGGCACAGACAAGGACTAAATCACCGCCGCCAGGACCGGGAGGCGCCCTGGCAAGGGCCAAGACGGAAGCTCCGGCGCCAGGACCGGGAGGCGCCCTGGCAAGGGCCAAGACGGAAGCTCCGGCGCCAGGACCGGGAGGCGCCCTGGCAGGGGCCAAGACAGAAGCTCCGGCGCCATGACCGAAAGGTGCCCTGGCAGGGGGCAAGATAGAAGCCCCGGCGCCATAACCGAAAGGCGCTCTGGCAGGGGCCAAGATAGAAGCTCCGGCGCCATAACCGAATGGCGCTCTGGCAGGGCCCAGATAGAAGCTCCGGCGCCATGACCGAAAGGCGCCCTGGCAGGGGCCAGATAGCAGTCCCGGCGCCATAACCGAAAGGCGCTCTGGCAGTGACCAAGACGTAAGCTCCGGCGCCATGACCGGTACGTGCTCTGGTAGGAGCTAAGACAGAAGCTCCGGCGCCAAGGCCGAACCTGGCACTATCACTGGCAATACCGACTGTGGCTCCGATAGTGACAACGGTACCGCCCTCGTTCGGGCTACAGCAGCGACATTAGTGCACCCGCTGTAGTACAGACAACCGTATCTTCACTGGCGCAAGGCGGGTGCATAAGGCGGTAACAACGACTGGAGATTAAGTGAGGGATGATTGCGGAAATGATGCTCATCATCACGAGTATCATGAGCAATCCATTAATTTATTTACGCATTAATAATATATTAAATAGCAATAAAAGCAGCCGAATGGGGGGGGATTTAATGTATGTCGTGCATATTAAAATAAATAACCCACTATTTACCCACAGATAATAACATTATTCCTTTTGAGGCAAAAAGGAGGTCAAGCCAGTAATAGCGCCCGCTGCGGGGTGATCGGTCGGCAAAGTGATAACTCTGGACCAAAGGGGAAGGTTAATTTAATGTTGTCATAATTAAAAAATAAAATATATAATCATTAGTTACCAAAAGAAGTTAGCTATCGCGCCCAATGTTATTACCGTTCCCGACCTTGCCAGGAGCGTTTAATGACTTGGATTCCTTAATATTCGTTCACTAACGAATATCCCACAAACCAGCCATTTAACGAATGCCTCTTATATGAATAACTTTGATTTTAATTTATTAGTGGTTCTCAACGCATTACTGGAAGACTGTAGCGTCAATCTGGCTGCCAGGAAGCTAAACGTCACCGCGCCGGCCATCAGCAAATCGCTGAATAAAATCCGCGCCTTATTCAATGATCCGATTCTGGTGCGCAGCGGCACCAAATTAATTCTCACACCCAAGGCGATTGCATTAAAGGAGGATGTTAGACAACTCGTCAATCGGATTGAATCCATGCTGAACACCAATATGGCGTTCGAGCCGCATACCACCACCGTCTCATTTACCATCGCCGCCAACGCCACTATCGTGTTCACTCTTAACGCGCTGCTGTTTTGCGAGGTTCAGCGCAGCGCGCCAAATGTGTTTATTAATCTGGTGCACGACTCGGACTATGACGACGATTTTCTCCGCTCAAACGATATTGATCTCTATATCGGTGAGATGCGCGATTTAAACCCGGAGATTACCATTCGCACTATTCACTCGGCGAAATGTTACTTTATGTGCCGTTGCGGCCATCCTATCCTGGCCAGCGATAAAAGCATGGACAATCTGCTGAAATATCATTTTGTACAAACTAAGGAGAAGTATCCGCCCGGGACCGACGAGGCGGCGAAATATTTCTGGTCGGCGCGCCATGTGATGGGGGCCACGCCGGGCTATATGGCGACTATGAACGCCATTACCCATTCCGACGCGCTGGCTATCGTGCCTGATTTTGTGGTCACCACTATGAAGAAATTGAATGTGGCGGTGGAATTCTTCAGCGCTGATTTCGATCTGGGTAAGCGCAGTATTATCCAGGCATGGCACTCAAAACATAATAATTCACCGTGCCATAAGTGGTTGCGGGATTTGACCAAAGGCATGTTTATTGACAGCATGAAATAATTTTCCGCTGTCGGCATGACACAGCATTAAGGTCCAAAATGAAAGCCACGGCAATAAAAAAACGGCGCTGACGGTATTACCGATCAGCGCCTCACCAGGGAATATCGAACGCGTCACCGACGCCGTAACAGCATGACAATGCTGATAATAAGAAACGCCATACTGGGGAGCAATGCCCCGAACACAGGCGGCATGTTGTACACCAGACTTAGTGGTCCGAAGATCTGATCCAAAACGTAAAACAAGAACCCGAAGCTTATCCCGGTAACCACCCGTACCCCCATAGGGACGCTGCGTAGCGGTCCGAAAATAAACGACAAGGCCATGAGCATCATCACCGCCACCGAGAACGGCGAGAAAATCTTGCTCCACATATTCAGCTGATAACGGTTGGATTCCTGCCCGCTCTGCTTGAGATAGTTGACGTAATTGTACAGCCCCGAGATAGACAACGAATTCGGCTCCAGCGCGACAACCCCCAGTTTATCCGGCGTGAGATTGGTCTTCCATTCACCGTTCAGGGTTTGCCGGCCGGTGATTTGCTTGTCGTTGGTCAAATCCGATTCGTCCACCTGCGACAATTTCCAACTGCCGTTGCTGAACGTGGCCGTGGCGGCATAGCGCAGCGACTGCAGCCGCTCCGCCTTATCAAAATGATAAATATTGACGCCGGCCAGCTCATCGCTGCCCACCACCCGTTCGATGAAAATAAAGTCATTACCGTCCTTGGCCCACAGCCCGTTCTGGGTTGACAGCATGGAGCCGCCGTAAATCATCTGAGTGCGGTAATTGTAGGCCATTTGCTCACCCGCCGGCGCCACCCATTCACCGATAGCCATGGTCAAGAGCACCAGCGGAATAGCGGTTTTCATCACCGAGCCGGCCACCTGCATACGGCTGAAACCGGACGCCTGCATCACCACCAGTTCACTGCGGGTCGCCAGCGAGCCCAGCCCCAGCAGCGCGCCCAACAGCGCCGCCATCGGGAAGAAAATCTCGATATCCTTGGGGACGCTGAGCAGGGTAAATAACCCCGCGCCTAGCGCCGAATAGCCGCCCTGACCTACTTTGCGCAGCTGTTCGACGAATTTGATAATGCCCGATAGCGATACCAGCATGAACAGGGTCATCATGATGGTATTGAAAATCGTTTTACCGATATAGCGGTCCAGTACGCCGAACATCAGGCCGCTCCTCTCGCATGCAGACGCCCGCGAAGCCTTCTCGCCGGTACGCTGTCCCATAAATTCAATACTAGCGCCAGCGCCAGGTACGCCACATTGGTCAGCCACATCCACAGCATCGGGTCAAGCTTGCCCTTGGCGCCGTTGGAGCGCAGCGAAGTTTGCAGCAGGAAGAAAATCAGATACAGCAACATCGCAGGCAACATGCTCAACACCCGCCCCTGGCGTGGGTTGACCACCGACAGCGGCACCACCATCATTGCCATGATCAGCACCGAGACCACCAGCGTAAATCGCCAATGCAGTTCGGCGCGCGCCTCGGGCTCCGGGGAGCGCCATAGCTGGCGCAGCGACATCTGCTCAGCGTCGGTGCCGTCCACCGCCACCGCCCGGTGACCGATAACCGCTTGATATTGTGTGAAATCGGTAATGCGGAAGTCGCGCAGCAGCGCGGTCCCCTCATAGCGAGTGCCCTTGTCCAGCATGACCAGTTGCGATCCGTCCGGTTGCTGGCTCATGTGGCCACGGTCCGCTATCACCACCGAAGGGCGCGCGTTGCCGTTCGGCTTAAGCTGCGCCAGGAATACATGTTCAAAGCCTTTATCTTTGACGTTGCCGACGAACAGCACCGAATTGCCGTTTTCCGCCGGTTTGAATTGCCCCTCGACCAGCGCCGCCATGCTGGGATTGGCTTTGGCTTCCGACATGACCAGATCCTGATGGCGCGACGACCAGGGTGAAAGCCATACCACATTCACCGCCGCCACTATCGCGGTAATCAGGCTAAGCAGCAGCGCCGCGCGGATCAATATGCTTTTACCCAGCCCGCAGGCGTGCATAACCGTAATTTCGCTTTCGGTGTACATCCGGCTCAAGGTCATCAACAACCCCAGAAAAAGACTCAGGGGTAGGATTAGTTGCGCCATTTCAGGCACGCCCAAGCCGAGTAAGGATAAAACCAGGTTTGTCGGGATATCGCCATCGACCGCTGCGCCCAAGATCCGCACCAGCTTTTGACAAAAGAAAATCAAAAGCAGGATGAACAGGATGGCGAGCTGGCTTTTAAATGTCTCCCGAACCAGATATCTAGTGATTATCACGCTTATTTCGCCTGTGAAAACTTGTCTTTTTGCAGGAAAATCGATAATTTCATCGCTAATCCCTCATTAATACGTATCAAACAGCCACCTTTATCGCTAGATAGAGTATAACAACATTAAGCGTTCGGCCGAGCCATGAGAACGCACTGATTGTCGACAGAATAGCGTCCTTTGCGTCGTGCAGATTAACACATAGAGTGAATGCAAAGGCGGGACGATGACGGGAAAGTCTATTTTATCCCGCGCTACCGTCTTTGTCTTTAAGATTCAGGAGAGTGCATGGAGTTCAGTGTAAAAAGCGGTAGCCCGGAAAAACAACGCAGCGCCTGTATCGTCGTCGGGGTATTTGAACCACGTCGTTTGTCCCCGATTGCCGAACAGCTCGATAAAATCAGCGAAGGTTATATCAGCGCGCTGCTGCGCCGTGGTGAACTGGAAGGCAAGGTCGGGCAGACGCTGCTGCTGCATCATGTCCCGAATGTACTGTCCGAACGCATTTTGCTTATCGGCTGCGGTAAAGAGCGCGAGCTGGATGAGCGCCAGTATAAGCAGGTCATTAACAAAACCATTAATACGCTGAACGATACCGGCTCGATGGAGGCCGTGTGCTTTTTGACCGAGCTGCATGTCAAAGGGCGCAATCCCTATTGGAAAGTACGTCAGGCGGTGGAAACGGCGAAAGAAACGCTCTATACCTTCGATCAGCTGAAAAGCAATAAAACCGAACCGCGCCGACCGCTGCGCAAAATGGTGTTCAATGTGCCGACGCGCCGCGAGCTGACCAGCGGCGAGCGCGCGATTTCGCACGGTCTGGCGATTGCCGCCGGCATCAAGGCCGCTAAAGACTTGGGCAACATGCCGCCCAATATTTGCAATCCCGCCTACCTGGCCTCCCAGGCGCGTCAGCTGGCCGACGGCTACGGCAAGACCACCACTACCCGGGTTATCGGCGAACAACAGATGAAAGAGCTGGGGATGAACGCCTATCTGGCGGTAGGCCAGGGCTCGGCCAATGAATCGCTGATGTCGGTCATCGAGTATAAGGGCGGCCCCGACGCCGACGCGCGACCTATTGTGCTAGTCGGTAAAGGCCTGACCTTTGACGCCGGCGGCATTTCCATCAAGCCCGCCGACAGCATGGATGAAATGAAATACGATATGTGCGGCGCCGCGACCGTGTATGGCGTGATGCGCATGGCGATGGAGCTTAATCTGCCGCTGAATATCGTCGGCGTACTGGCCGGCTGCGAAAACATGGTCGACGGCCGCGCATTCCGGCCCGGCGATGTGTTGACTACCCTTTCCGGCCAAACGGTGGAAGTATTGAATACCGATGCCGAGGGGCGGTTGGTGCTGTGCGATGCCCTCACCTATGTCGAGCGTTTCGATCCGGAGGTGGTCATTGATGTCGCCACGCTGACCGGCGCCTGCGTTATCGCGCTGGGGCATCATTTGACCGGGCTGATGTCGAACCATAATCCTCTGGCCCATGAGCTTATCGGCGCCGCCGAGCAGGCCGGGGACCGCGCCTGGCGTTTGCCGCTGGGGGATGAGTTCCAGGAGCAGTTGGAATCGAATTTCGCCGATATGGCGAACATCGGCGGTCGGCCAGGCGGCGCGATTACCGCCGGCTGCTTCCTGTCCCGTTTCGCGCGTAAATATAATTGGGCGCATCTGGACATCGCCGGTACCGCCTGGCGCTCCGGTAAAGCCAAGGGCGCCACGGGCCGTCCGGTGGCGATGCTGTCGCAATTCTTGCTTAACCGCGCCGGACTCAACGGTGACGAGTAACCGTAAAAAAGGTATGCTTGCACGGGCGGCGCTTGCCGCCCGCTGTTTTTTCCGTAACCCCCTTGTTGACTTAACGGCACATGAAAAACGCAACTTTCTACCTGCTCGACCAACATGCCATCAGCGATGGGCTAACCGCCGTGGAGCGGCTCGCCTGCGATTTGGCGGCCGATAAATGGCGGCAGGGGAAACGGGTGCTTATCGCCTGTGTGGACGATGCGCAGGCGCTCAGGCTCGACGAGGCGCTGTG
This sequence comes from Candidatus Sodalis sp. SoCistrobi, assembly GCF_900143145.1. GTDB lineage: Bacteria > Pseudomonadota > Gammaproteobacteria > Enterobacterales > Enterobacteriaceae > SoCistrobi. The sequence continues at coordinate 3,581 of NZ_FRDB01000074.1, read as the reverse complement.
GGCCCGCGATCCCCATGCGTTCGTGCCGCATAACCTGGCGGGGGAAGGCCCGCGCTACGGCGCGCCGGTGGAGCTTTGCTGGCCGCAGCGCCGCGGCAATGCGCCGCGGGATCTGCTGATTAGCCTGCTGCCGGCCTGTGCGGATTTTGCCTCCGCTTTCCATGAAGTGATAGACTTCGTCCCGGATGAAGATGCTTTAAAACAGTTGGCGCGCGATCGTTATAAAGCGTATCGCAGCGTCGGCTTCCAATTGACTACGGCCACGCCGCCAACGCAGTGATTAACGACGCATAATGGACAAAACATACAATCCCAAAGATATCGAGCAGCCGCTGTATGAGCACTGGGAGCAGCAGGGCTATTTCAAGCCGAACAACGATACCCGGCAGGATAGCTACTGCATCATGATCCCGCCGCCCAACGTGACCGGCAGCTTGCATATGGGCCATGCCTTCCAGCAGACCATTATGGATACCCTGATTCGTTATCAGCGTATGCAGGGCAAAAATACCCTGTGGCAGGCGGGCACCGATCACGCCGGCATCGCGACGCAGATGGTGGTGGAGCGGAAAATCGCCGCTGAAGAGGGCAAAACCCGGCACGATTACGGCCGCGACGCCTTTATCGACAAGATTTGGCAGTGGAAAGCCCAATCCGGCGGCACGATCACCCACCAAATGCGCCGGCTGGGTGACTCCGTGGACTGGGAACGCGAGCGGTTCACCATGGACGAAGGGCTGTCCAACGCGGTGAAAGAAGTGTTTGTGCGCCTGTATCAGGAAGATCTGATTTACCGCGGCAAACGCCTGGTGAACTGGGACCCGAAATTACGCACCGCGATCTCTGATCTGGAAGTGGAGAACCGCGAGTCGAAGGGCTCAATGTGGCACCTGCGCTACCCCCTGGCCGACGGAGCGCTCACCGCCGACGGTCTGGATTATCTGGTGGTTGCCACTACGCGGCCGGAAACCATGCTCGGCGATACCGGCGTAGCGGTGAACCCGGAAGACCCGCGCTATCGCGATTTAATAGGTCAGTTCGTTATTCTGCCGCTGGTCGGTCGCCGCATCCCGATTGTCGGCGACGAGCACGCCGACATGACTAAAGGCACCGGCTGCGTCAAAATCACGCCGGCCCATGACTTTAACGACTATGAGGTCGGAAAGCGCCACGCGCTGCCGATGATCAATATCCTGACCTTTGACGGCGATATCCGTCAGGACGGCGAGGTATTCGATACCTTCGGCGAGGCCAGCGACGTCGTGTCAGGGGAAATTCCGGCGCCGTTCCGTGGCCTCGAGCGCTTCGCCGCCCGCAAGGCGATCGTGGCGGAATTCGATCGCCTGGGCCTGCTGGTCGAGGTCAAGGCCCACGATCTCATGGTCCCTTACGGCGATCGCGGTGGCGTGGTCATCGAGCCGATGCTGACCGACCAATGGTACGTCCGCACCGCACCGCTGGCGAAAGTGGCGGTGGACGCGGTGGAACAGGGCGAGATCCAGTTCGTGCCGAAGCAGTACGAAAACATGTATTTCAGCTGGATGCGCGATATACAGGATTGGTGCATTTCCCGCCAGCTGTGGTGGGGCCACCGTATACCGGCCTGGTATGACGCCGAGGGGCGGGTCTATGTGGGCCGCAGCGAGGCCGAAGTCCGCCAGCAGCATCAGCTGGCAGCTGACGTGACGCTGCGCCAGGACGACGACGTGCTGGATACCTGGTTCTCTTCCGGGCTGTGGACCTTCTCTACCCTTGGCTGGCCGGAAAACACCGACGCTCTGCGCACCTTCCACCCCACAAGCGTAGTGGTAAGCGGCTTCGACATTATCTTCTTCTGGATTGCGCGCATGATCATGCTGACCATGCATTTCAACAAGGATGACAACGGTAAGCCGCAGGTGCCGTTTAAAACCGTCTACATGACCGGTTTGATCCGCGATGAGGAAGGGCAGAAGATGTCCAAGTCCAAAGGTAACGTCATTGATCCGCTGGACATGGTAGATGGCATCTCGCTGGCCGATTTGGTCGAAAAGCGTACCGGCAACATGATGCAGCCGCAGCTGGCGGACAAAATCCGCAAACGCACCGAAAAACAGTTTCCCAACGGCATCGAGCCCCACGGTACCGATGCGCTGCGCTTCACGCTGGCGGCGCTGGCCTCTACCGGTCGCGATATCAACTGGGACATGAAACGCCTGGAGGGGTACCGCAATTTCTGCAATAAATTGTGGAACGCCAGCCGTTTCGTATTGATGAACACCGAAGAGCAGGACTGCGGTTTTCACGGTGGCGACAAAGTGTTGTCGCTGGCGGATCGCTGGATCCTGGCGGAATTTAATCAGACGGTGAAGGCGTTCCGCGAGGCGCTGGATAATTATCGCTTCGATCTGGCGGCCGGCATTTTATACGAGTTTACCTGGAACCAGTTCTGCGACTGGTATCTGGAGCTGACCAAGCCGGTGATGAGCGGCGGCAGCGACGCCGAGCTGCGCGGTACCCGCCATACTCTGGTTACGGTGCTGGAAGCGCTGCTGCGGTTGGCGCACCCGATCATTCCGTTTATTACTGAAACCATCTTGCAGCGGGTGAAAACTCTTACCGGCGACCAGGGTGACACCCTGATGCTGCAACCGTTTCCGTCCTACGATGCGGCGCGGGCGGATGCCGATGCACTCACCGATTTGGAATGGATAAAGCAAGCGATCGTCGCGGTGCGTACCATTCGCGCCGAGATGAATATCGCCCCCGGCAAGCCGTTGGCGGTGCTGCTGCGCCAGGCATCCCCCGCGGTAGTGCGGCGGGTGAACGAGAATCTGAGTTTTATGCTCACCCTGGCGCGGCTTGACAGCATTACCCTGCTGCCGGCGGACGATAAAGGGCCGGTTTCCGTCACCCAGATTATCGACGGCGCCGAATTGCTGATTCCGATGGCGGGTCTGGTCGATAAGGACGCCGAATTGGACCGTCTGGCGAAAGAAGCCGCGCGCATCGACGGCGAAATCAGCCGTATTGCCGCCAAGCTCGGCAACGAGGGCTTTATCGGCCGCGCACCGGAGGCGGTGGTGGCGAAAGAGCGCGAGAAGCTGGAAAGCTATCAGCAATCCAGGGCGAAATTGCTGGAACAGCAGGCGATTATCGCCGGTTTGTAAGCGCGCCATGGCGGTTTTCCCGGCGCGCCATGGCCGGGATGCCAGTCTGCTCTGCCGCTCGCCTAACGCTCCCCGGCGGGTTTCGGTTGCATCCGTGTGCCCTGCGGTGCTATTACTTTTAACCCATAGTGCCTTTACTTATCACTATCCGGATCAAGAGCATGTCCACGACCTCTGCAGATGCCATACGGGTGCGTCCGATAAGGTAATGCCTTCAAATAGTTGACTTTTGTGATATTCTGCCTCTATTTGAGGTTTCCACGTGGTTACAGTTTCTGTTCATTGTCCTCGCTGCCATTCAGATGAAATTTATCGACATGGCCTTAGTCCAACTAAGCGCGAACGCTTCCGGTGTCAGTGCTGTCACCGTGTATTCCAGCTTACCTACCGCTATGAAGCGCGAAAGCCGGGAGTTAAAGAGCAGATCGTTGA
>NZ_FRDB01000029.1 GCF_900143145.1 Candidatus Sodalis sp. SoCistrobi | reverse complement strand
TGCTCATGCTGAGTTTCCAGCACTAGATTAACTGCCCGTTCACGGACTTCCGGAGAGTAACGTTTGGTCGTTGTCATAGAGACCTCCACTTTTAAAGTATAGACTCTAATTTATCCGGGGTGATTCAGTCACGATAGTCCGTGCCGGTGTCGCCGCGTTGATAACTGGCGCCCAGACAATGGCTGGCAAAGCCGGGGCTTTGCGGCGTTAAATAGCCATCAAAGCACAGTACCTGCCGCAATGCCGCCAGCGGCGCCGTCGCGGGGAGATGGCTCACCTGTCCGCGCACCGCATAGAGCGGTAGCGCAGCGGTCGGGGCCAGCCCGCTCATTTCATGCCCGTTAGCCAGCACGACCGTGGCATGGCGTGCCTCGCCGCCACAGGCGAAGGTCAGCCGCCAGCCGTCGCCATCGTCGGCGCTGAGCGCGGTCAATCGCCGACGGTAATGTGTTTGCAGCCCCTGTTGCGCCGCGAGCTGCAGCGCGCCGGCGGTCAACTGTGCCGGATTGAGCCAGCCCCCCGCCGGATACGTCAGGCCATCACGGCCGGTTTCTACCCCCACCAGCGCGGCCATGTCTGCACGTGCCACCGGCCGCACCAGCGTGGTCGGCCAGCCGGCGTCAAGGATGTGCACGATTTTGCCGGCGCTTTTCGCATCCCAGGCCAGTTGCGTGACGCCGCACCATTGATGTTCAAACGCCACCCCTTGCGCCGCCAAGTGCTGATAGCAGCGCAGCGCGAAAGGAAAGGCGGCGGCAAAAAATTGGGCCAGGGCGTCATGTCGATGATTCAGCAGTGGATAGAGCGCCCCCTGACGATTGCCCGAGGCGCCCTGCGCCGGTTGACCGTCGGCGCAATAAAGGGTGACGCGGGCGCCGCGCCGAAGGAGTGCCAGTGCGACCAGAGCGCTGGCGATCCCGCCGCCGATAATGGCCACATCGTCGGGCCCGGCGGCCGAGGGGCGGGCATACCAGGGCGCAGCATCGGCATCCGCATCGGAATCAACGTCGCCGCGCGGCGCCCGTATGCCGGTGAGCATCTCCCGCTTACGGCCGAAGCCTTTGACCTTCGTCACTGCGAAACCGGCTTGCTGCAGTCCACGGCGGACAAAACCGGCGGCGGTAAAGGTGGCGAAGCTGGCTTCCGGTCCGGCCAGTCTGGCCATGGCGGCAAACAGCGTCTCCTGCCACATATCGGGGTTTTTCGCCGGGGCGAAACCGTCTAGAAACCAGGCGTCAACCTGATTGTCCAGGCTGACGTCCAGCGCGGGAAGCAGCGCATTGACATCGCCAAAGCCGATATCGAGAATAACCTTGCCGTGGGCCAGTATCAGGCGGTGATAACCGGCTACCGGCTGCGGCCAGAGGGACAGCAGTTCCTCCGCCAGCGGCGCCAGCGTTTGCCAGGGCGCGAGCGCACTGCGCAAATCTTCCTTACCGAGCGGGTATTTTTCAACGCTGATAAAGTGCAGGCGCCGCGCGCCTATTACCGGCTGCTGACGGCAGTGCGTCTCGAAGGCATGCCATAACGCCAGGAAATTGAGGCCGGTGCCAAACCCGGTTTCCGCTACCCGAAAGACCGGGCGCGGATGGGGCGTGAAGCGGGCAGGCAAGCCATTACCCTGCAGAAAAACGTGGCGGCTTTCCGCCAGACCATCCTGATTGGAAAAGTAGACGTCATCAAATTTTTGGGATACAGGTGTACCCTGATCGTTCCAGCGCAATACGGCGGGTTCAACGGCGTGGCGGTTCACGGCAGCAGGCTCACGGCAGGGAAAGTGGGACGATTCTAACCACGCGGGCTTTCCGGTGCAAATTTTGCTAACATCCTCTGATCGGACTTGTTCAGCTTACATCTGTAAGCTAAAGTGCGTGACTGAAACTCAAATATTATTACAAGAGGTATTAAATGAAACGTGCTGTGATTACCGGCCTGGGGATCTTATCAAGTATCGGTAACGACCAAAAAGAAGTCCTGGCCTCGTTGCAAGAAGGCCGCTCCGGGATTACCTTTTCCCAGGAATTGAAAGATTCCGGCATGCGCAGCCATGTCTGGGGCAATGTCAAACTCGATACCACCGGGCTGATTGATCGCAAAATGGCGCGCTTTATGAGTGATGCCTCTGTCTACGCCTTTTTGTCCATGGAACAGGCGATTGCCGACGCCGGGCTGACGCCCGACATGGTGTCTAACAATCGCACCGGCCTTATCGTTGGCTCCGGCGGCGGCTCGCCGCGCAATCAGGTTGCCGGCTCCGACGGTATGCGCGCCCGTGGTCTGCGCGGCGTGGGACCCTACATGGTCACCAAGGCAATGGCCTCCGGCGTGTCGGCGTGTCTGGCGACCCCTTTCAAAATTCGCGGCGTCAACTACTCCATCAGCTCTGCCTGTTCCACCTCCGCGCACTGTATCGGCAGTGCGGTGGAAATGATCCAGCTTGGCAAACAGGATGTGGTGTTCGCCGGCGGCGGTGAAGAGCTGTGCTGGGAAATGGCCTGTGAATTCGATGCCATGGGCGCGCTGTCCACCCGCTATAACGAAACGCCGTCCAAAGCCTCGCGCACCTATGATGTCAATCGCGACGGGTTTGTTATCGCCGGCGGCGGCGGTATTGTGGTGGTGGAAGAGCTTGAGCATGCTCTGGCCCGCGGCGCCCATATTTATGCTGAAATTATCGGTTATGGCGCGACGTCCGACGGCGCGGACATGGTCGCCCCGTCCGGCGAAGGCGCCATCCGTTGCATGCAGATGGCGCTGAAAGATGTCGATACCCCGGTGGATTATCTGAATGTCCACGGGACCTCTACGCCGGTTGGCGACGTCAAAGAGTTGTGGGCTATCCGTGAAACCTTCGGCAGCCAGCATCCGGCGTTCTCCTCCACCAAGGCGATGACCGGTCATTCGCTGGGTGCCGCCGGGGTGCATGAAACCATCTTTACGCTGCTGATGCTGGAGCACGGCTTTATTGCCCCGAGCATCAACATCGAACAGCTTGATCCCCAGGCGGAAGGCATGAACGTGATTACCGAGCCGACCCGGCGTGCGTTGACCACCGTCATGAGCAACAGCTTTGGTTTCGGTGGCACTAACGCAACGCTCGTGATGCGGAAATACGGCTAAACCGTGTCGGGTGCGGCCTTGCCGTGGCGCCGGGGCCCCGTTGCCGTGCGCCGGCATAGGCGTTCACGCTAACCAACGCTCCCCTGTCTACCGTGACGGCGTCGGAAGGGAAGGGCGTTGGTTTTTTTATGCTCTCTTTGCCGTTAATTTGTCAGGAGCAAGCCCGCATCATGCATGCTGAACCGACTACATTAGGCACCATTCCGGCGAATAAGACGCTGTTCTCGCTGTGCAGTGCGGTGTTTCTCTGTTACTTGACCGTGGCGCTGCCGTTGCCGGTTATCCCGCTTTATGTCCATGACGAGTTAGGACTTAGCAACACGCTGGTCGGTGTGGCGGTCGGTATTCAATTCCTGGCCACGGTCCTGACCCGCAGTTACGCGGGCAGACTCGCCGACCAGTTCGGCGCTAAACGTTCCGCGCTGCAGGGGATGGCGGCATGCGGGTTGGCCGGCATATTTTATCTGCTGTCGGCACTGCTGCCATTGCCGGTGTATTCCCGCTACGGGCTGCTGTTGATTGGGCGCGTCATGCTGGGTTTCGGCGAGAGTCAACTGCTGACCGGTACCTTGAGCTGGGGGTTCGGTTTGTTGGGGCAGGCGCGCGCGGGCAAGGTGATGTCCTGGAACGGCGCCGCCATTTATGGCTCGCTGGCGGTGGGTGCGCCGGTGGGCCTGTTGCTCTATCATCGCTCCGGCGGTTTTATCACCCTTGGATTGACCACGCTGCTGTTGCCGCTGCTGGCGCTGGCCTGCAATGCCCGCATCGCATCGATTCGACCCCACACCGGCAGCCGGCCATCGCTGCGTTCGGTGGTCAATCTGATTCGGTTGCCGGGGATGGCGCTGGCGCTACAAGGGATAGGGTTCGCCGCCATCGGCACCTTCATTTCGCTGTATTTTAATTTGCGCCATTGGGATCATGCCGGTTTTGCTTTTAGCGCTTTCGGTATTGCCTTTGTCGCGCTGCGTTTCTGGGGGAGCCATTGGCCCGATCGACTGGGCGGCGTGCGGGTGACGCTTATCTCGCTGGCGGTGGAAGCGCTGGGGCTGGCATTGCTGTGGCTGGCAACGGATCCCGGTTTGGCGCTGCTGGGCGCGGGATTGACCGGCGCCGGCTGTTCCTTGATATTTCCCGCTATGGGCGTGGAAGTCGTGAAACGGGTACCGGCGCAGGCGCGCGCCACTGCGGTTGGCGGCTATAGCGCGTTCCAGGATGTGGCCTATGCCGTGACCGGTCCGTTGCTGGGCATGCTGGCAACCCGCTTGGGTTACGCTTCGGTGTTTGGCGCCGCTATGCTCTGCGCGCTGGCGGGGATCGCCGTGACGCTGGTATTTGCCCGGCAGCAGCGTCAGGAGAGCGGCGACACCGGTGCCTGACGAGCGGCGGACGCCCCTGCGGGAAAAGGCATTTTCGTCATACGCGCTGTGGCGCCTCTGACGGGCGGGTTGCTTTGACGGTTGGGTTGCTTTCGCGCGCAGGGCGCCGGTCGCGGTAAATGATCATGCTTTTCAGCGCCCCTGCGGCGTCTCTGCGCCGGGCAGGTCAGCCAACATGCCCATGGGCGCACGCCGCATCATCAAGATAAGGCTCCTGCGGCGCGTCCGCCGCTCCCGGCCCTCAGCGGGCCAGCAGCCATATAACAGCCAGCACTACGGCGACAAACACTCCGATCACCAGCGGCGATCGCGCCGCGCGCATCGGCCGCAGTTCGTGTTCGGTGGCGATAAGCGGGTGGGTCACCGGCTGAAGCAGCCGGACATCCGGCGTCTGGTGCTGGCTCTGGGTGCGGCTCAGGCGATAAATAAACAAATACTGCAACACCGCGTTGACCTGAGCGCTGGTCAGCGGCGTCTGGCTGCCGGCGGCGAAATGTTGCCGGCAGTATTGCTCCACCGCCTGCTGCTCCTCGCCGTGGACGGGATGCTTGAGCACCGCCGTGAGCGTGGACAGCGTGGGATGCCCTTGCTGCGACAGCGTCAAATGGCTTTGCAAGAACTGGCTTAATAATGGGAAATGGCGGGCGGGAATAGGATCGCCGGATTTCAGCCCCATCATACGGTGCAGACTTTCCCACAGCTCGGTGGGCGTCTCGCCGGTAAGCGCCGCCAGCCGGGTGATGAGCTGGCTGATAGCCTGGTGTTCCGCCGGCAGCAAGGTGCGATCGGTCATGGCGGCCAGCTGTGGCGTCGGGATGTCCAACTGTCCGCTTTGTAATAGATGCAACACCTGGCGCAGTTGGCCAGCGTCCAGCTGGCTGAGAACGGTGTGACCGAACTGGCTGCGAATAAAATCGCTCACCGCCTGGCGGTTATTCCCCTGGGGCAGCAGATCGGTCAACTGTTGCAACAATTGTCGGCCGGCCAATGTGTCCTGTGCCGTCACCAATCGTCCCTGCAGCAGTTGTTCGGCGGGAAGAAAGTGGCGCACCCGTAACTCGCCGTCGCCGGCAATGTTCAGGTGGTGAAACAGCGCGGCCCAGATTTCCGCCGGCTTACTGGGACTCAGGGCCATAATGCGGGTAATCAGCCGCTCAAGCGTCGTGCGCTGGGCGGTGGTCAGGGGCTGATCCGGGCCGGGCGGCGGTGGCGTCTGACCCCGTGGCGGCGTACCGGGACCGGTAACTGGTTGCATAGTGCATATCCTCGCGGGAGGGCAGACGGTGAGATCTCGGCGCGGATCCGCTAACGGCGCGCTGTTGGGGGCTGATAATAGCAAGTCCCTGCCGGCAGCGGTAGCACCCGGCATCGGGATGGCATTTTCTGCCGGCGGGGTCAATGGACCCTGCTGCCGTAAGTTTAACAGCTCTGAGCGGCGGCAATGGCAAAATGAAACGTGATAGGGTTGGGATTCTTACGCATTCGGTGGCAGAATATTCCCCCTTTAACGTTTGTTGGCACAGTGCTGCCGGAGCCAGATGTGAAAATCCTGGTGGATGAGAATATGCCTTATGCCGAGGCGCTGTTCGGTCGTCTGGGTGATGTGCAGACTGTCGCGGGCAGGGCGATCCCCGCGCCGGCGTTGGCGCTGGCCGACGCGCTGATGGTGCGTTCAATCACCCGCGTCGACGGCGCTCTGCTCGACGGCAGCCGGGTCAAATTCGTCGGTACCGCCACCGCCGGCACCGATCATGTGGATGAAGATTGGCTGGCGCAGGCGGGGATTGGTTTTTCCGCGGCCCCGGGCTGCAACGCGATTGCGGTGGTGGAGTACGTCTTTTCCGCCTTGCTATGGCTGGCGCAGCGCGACGGTTTCGCCCTGCGCGACAAAACCGTCGGCATTATTGGCGTCGGGAATGTCGGCGGCCGACTGCAACGGCGGCTCAATGCTTTCGGCGTGCGTACCTTGCTGTGCGATCCGCCGCTGGCGGAAGCGGGTGCCCCCGGCGATTGGCAGCCGCTGGAAACGCTGGTGGCTGAGGCGGATGTGCTGACGTTCCATACGCCCCTCACCCGCGCCGGCCGGCATGCCACCTGGCATCTGGTGGATGAAGCATTGCTGGCGGCGCTGCCCGCCGACCGTATTATCATTAATGCCTGCCGCGGCGCGGTGGTGGATAATGCCGCGCTGTTGCAGGCGCTGGAGAGTGACAAGCCGCTGAGCGTCGTGCTGGACGTTTGGGAGCCGGAACCCGCGCTGTCGTTGCCGCTGTTGGCCCGCGTCGATATCGGCACTGCCCACATTGCCGGTTATACCCTGGAAGGCAAGGCGCGCGGTACCACGCAGGTTTTCGATGCCTACAGCGCTTATGTCGGCAGCGATGAGCGCGCGAGCCTGGCGGCACTGCTGCCGCCGCCGGCGGTAGAGCGCATCCGGCTGCGCGGCGATATCGATGAAGAGGCGCTGCGTCTGTTGGCGCATCTGGTCTATGATGTGCGGCGGGATGATATGCAGCTGCGTCACGCCGCCGGACTGCCGGGGGAGTTCGATCGTTTGCGCAAAAATTATTATCAGCGCCGGGAGTGGTCGTCGCTGTGCGTGGAAACCGACGATAGTGTCGGCGCCGATGCGTTGCGGCAACTGGGGTTTCAAGCCCGGCCGTTCGCCGGCTAAAGCCGCACGGCGCCGGCGCCGGTCGTGCCTGACGGTGGTGGCTATCTTGCCCCGCAGGATGCGCGGCGAACTGCGCCAGGGGCCTTGTACGCTATTTTGATTGACGGATGCCTCGGCCGCAGCGCCGCGGCATCGCACAACGGGAGATAACATGATGTCTGACGGCTGGAATATCGCTCTTTTAGGCGCAACAGGCGCAGTCGGTACGGCGCTGCTGGAGATTATGCAGGAACGCCAATTCCCGTTTAGGGAGCTGTTTTTATTGTCCAGCGAGCGCAGCGCCGGCGAGACGGTGCGGGTTAACGGACAAAGTTTGCAGGTTAGCGAAGCGGCGCAGTTCGATTGGTCGCAGGCGCAACTGGCCTTCTTTGTCGCCGGCGCGCAGGCCTCGGCGCTGTATGCGGCTGAAGCCGCCGCCGCCGGCTGCCTGGTGGTCGATGTCAGCGGCCTGTTTGCCCTGGAGCCGGACGTGCCGCTCGTGGTGCCGGGGGTGAATGACGACGTGCTGGCCGATTACCGTAACCGCAATATGGTGGCGGTGGCGGACGCGTTGACCAGTCAATTGTTGTTGGCGGTAAAGCCGCTTACCGATCTGGCCGGCCTGGGGCATCTGCACGTCAGTAATCTGTTGTCTGCCTCCGCCCACGGCAAAGCGGCGGTGGACGATTTGGCGGGTCAGAGCGCCCGCCTGTTGAACGGTTTGCCCGCTGAGCCGGGCTTCTTCCCACGTCAGCTGGCGTTCAACCTGCTGCCGCTGCTGCCCGACGACGCCGGCTCGGTGCGCAGCGAACGCCGTCTGGTGGACGAAGTGCGCAAAATCCTGCGTGATGAGGGGCTGCCTATCTCGGTCAGCAGCGTGCAGGCGCCGATATTCTACGGCCATGCACAACTGGTCCATCTGGAAACGCTGCGGCCAATGGCCGCGGAAGAGGCGCGCGTGGCGCTGGCGGCCGGCGAAGGACTGACGCTGAGTGAAGAGCTGGACTATCCGACGCCGGTAGAGGACGCCTCGGGCAACGTGGCGCTGAGTATCGGTTGTCTACGCAACGATTACGGCATGCCCGAGCTGCTGCAGTTTTGGTCGGTGGCGGATAATGTCCGCTTCGGCGGCGCGCTGATGGCGGTGCTGACCGCGGAGAAACTGATGGCCGAGGCCAGTGCGTGGTGACACTACAAACGGCGCCCCTGCCCGAGGCTGACGAGGCGCTGCCGGCGGCGGCCAATGACGGCGCGATGAAGCTGGCGCTCGGAATTGAGTACGACGGCAGCGCCTATTACGGCTGGCAGCGTCAGCAGGAAGTGGCGAGCGTGCAGGCGTGCCTTGAACGCGCGCTCTCTACGGTTGCCGATGAGCCCGTCACGGTTTATTGCGCCGGTCGTACCGACGCCGGCGTGCACGCTACCGGGCAGGTGGTCCATTTCGATACCCGGGCGCGGCGGCCGGATGCCGCCTGGACGCTCGGCGTCAATGCCAATCTGCCGGCCGATATTGCCGTGCGTTGGGTGGCGCCGGTAGCGGACGATTTCCATGCGCGTTTCAGCGCGACCGCCCGGCGCTACCGCTATATCATCTATAATCATCGCCTGCGCCCGGCGCTGCTCGGCCGCGGTTTGACCCACTACTATCATCCGCTCGATGCGCCGTCGATGGCGCGCGCCGGCCAGTGTTTATTGGGCGAAAACGATTTCACGTCTTTTCGTGCTCTGCAGTGCCAGTCGCGCAGCCCCTGGCGCAACGTGCACCATCTGCACGTCACGCGTCAGGGACGCTATGTGGTGGTCGATATTAAAGCTAATGCTTTTGTTCATCATATGGTTCGTAATATTGTAGGCAGTCTGCTGGACGTGGGGTGCGGCAACCGGCCGGAAAGCTGGATCGCCGACCTGCTGGCGTGCCGCGACCGGACACAGGCCGGCGCTACCGCCCGTGCGGAGGGGCTTTACCTGGTGGCGGTGGATTACCCGTCGCGTTTTGCACTGCCAGCGTCGCCGCTGGGGCCGTTATTTTGGCGGATTGACCGCTAACTTTCTTTCGACTTGCGTTACCGGGAAAACTGAATGGAATATATTAAATTTATCATCGATTTTATTTTGCATATCGATGTGCATCTGGCAGAGCTGGTGGCGCAGTACGGTGTCTGGGTGTATGCGTTTTTGTTTCTTATTCTGTTTTGCGAAACCGGTCTGGTGGTGACGCCCTTCCTGCCGGGAGACTCGCTGCTGTTTGTCGCCGGCGCGCTGGCGGCGCTGCCGAGTAACGGGCTCGATATTCATGTGATGGTGCTGTTGATGGTGCTGGCGGCTATCGCCGGCGATGCGGTCAATTATACGATTGGCCGCCTGTTCGGCGAAAAACTGTTTAGCAACCCGGACTCCAAAATCTTTCGCCGCCGCTATTTGGACAAAACCCACGAGTTTTATACCCGGCACGGCGGTAAAACCATCATTCTGGCGCGCTTTGTCCCCATCGTGCGCACCTTCGCGCCGTTCGTGGCCGGCATGGGCCATATGCGTTACCGCCACTTTGCGCTGTACAATGTCGCGGGTGGACTGCTGTGGGTGCTGTTGTTTAGCTACGCCGGCTATTTCTTTGGCAATATGCCGGTGGTGCAGCAAAATCTGAAGTGGCTTATCGTGGCGATTATCCTGCTGTCGGTGCTGCCGGGCGTGATTGAAGTGTGGCGCCGGCGCCGGATGGTCGCCAAGAGTAAGAGTCACTGATTTCCTGAAGCCGGCGGGCAGAATGTGAACAAAGCACAGAGTTTTCTGTGCCAAGTCGCTGGCCATTATGGTTTAATGGGCAACCTTTGGCGCGCCATCCCCGGCGGGGAAGCGCGCAAGACGGCGGCCCTCGCGCCGCGGTCAAAGGTCAAGTAGATATAGCGGACTGGCGGATGCCAGGTTCAAACAGAAAGGTTATCGATGAGCTGGATTGAACGAATTCTCAATAAGAGCACTATCACCCCGGCGCGCAGGGCGAACATTCCCGAAGGCGTGTGGACCAAGTGTGATAGCTGTGGCCAGGTGCTGTATCGCGCGGAGCTGGAACGTAATCTGGAGGTCTGCCCGAAGTGCGATCACCACATGCGGATGACCGCGCGCGCGCGCCTGCACGCTTTCCTGGATAAAGGAAGCGAGACCGAGCTCGGTAGCGAGCTGGAGCCGAAAGATATCCTGAAATTCAGGGACTCGAAAAAGTACAAGGATCGCCTGGCGGCGGCCCAAAAAGCCACCGACGAGAAAGATGCGCTGGTGGTGATGAAAGGCGAGCTGTACGGCATGCCGGTGGTGGCGGCGTCATTCGAGTTCGCCTTTATCGGCGGTTCGATGTCCTCGGTGGTCGGCGCGCGTTTCGTGCGCGCGGTGGAGCAGGCGCTGGCGGACGACTGTCCTCTGGTGTGTTTTTCCGCCAGCGGCGGCGCCCGTATGCAGGAAGCGCTGATGTCGCTGGTGCAAATGGCCAAGACCAGCGCCGCGCTGGCGCGGCTGCGCGATCGGCGGCTGCCGTACATTTCGGTTTTGACCGATCCCACCATGGGCGGCGTCTCAGCCAGTCTGGCGATGCTGGGCGATCTGAACGTCGCCGAGCCGAAAGCGCTGATAGGCTTCGCCGGTCCGCGGGTGATAGAACAAACGGTACGCGAAAAATTGCCGGCCGGTTTTCAGCGCAGTGAATTTCTGCTGGAGAAGGGCGCTATCGACCTTATCGTGCGTCGCCCGGAGATGCGTTTGCGCCTTGCCGGTCTGCTGGCCAAATTGACCAACCGGCCGCAGCCGCAGGATCCTTTGCCACACGAGCCGCGCCCTGATGCGGTCTCGGAGGATCATCACGACGAGGCATAAACGGGCGGCGCAAGCCTGCCCGCGGTCATCTGCAGGATCGGGGCAGGCTTAATGAGAACCAAGCATAAGCCAATGAACGGACGTATGGAAAATCTGCCTATTCCCCAAGCCACGTCGCCACTGGTCGCGTGGCTTTATTATCTTGAACGTCTGCACGCCAAACCCATCGATCTGGGCCTGGAGCGGGTATGCCGTGTGGCTACCGGCCTGAATTTGCTGCGCCCGGCCCCCTTTGTTATCACCGTCGGCGGCACCAACGGCAAAGGTACCACCTGTCGGCTGCTGGAGGCCATTTTGCTGGCCAGCGGGATGCGTGTCGGCGTCTATAGCTCCCCGCATTTGCTGCGCTATACCGAGCGGGTACGCATTCAAGGCGACGAATTGCCGGAAGCCGCCCACAGTGAAGCGATGGCTATTATCGAAGCCGGCCGTGGCGCGACGTCGCTCAGCTATTTCGAGTTCGGCACGCTGGCGGCGCTGCAGCTTTTCCGGCAAGCGGCGCTGGATGTGGTTGTCCTTGAAGTTGGGCTGGGGGGGCGGTTAGACGCCACCAATATCGTCGATGCCGACGTCGCCGTGATTACCTCCATCGCCCTCGATCATACCGATTGGCTGGGGCCGGATCGTGCCACTATCGCGCGGGAAAAAGCCGGTATCTTCCGTCGTGGCAAACCGGCGGTCGTGGGTGAGCCCGACCGGCCGGCGACACTCGACGCCGCCGCTGTCGACTGCGGCGCGACGCTATATGCCCGCGATCGCGATTGGTGGTGGCGAGACGACGGCCAGCATTGGCGCTGGTGGGACAATATGCGCGAGCTTACCGCGTTGCCGCTGCCGGCCATTCCGCTGGAAAACGCCGCCACGGCGCTGGCCGCCATTGCCCGCCTGCCGTTCGCGCTACCGGAAGCGGCGGTGCGCCAGGGGCTGCGCGAGGCTTCGCTCCCAGGACGTTTTCAGTGTCTCGGCCGGGCGCCGCTGACCATTCTGGACGTCGCGCATAATCCCCATGCCGCCGGCTATCTGGCCCGGCGTCTGGCGGCGTTGCCGCGCACCGGCAAAGTCCGTGCGGTGGTCGGTATGCTGGCGGATAAAGACATTCCCGGCACCCTTGCCTGCTTGCGCGGGCTGGTAGATGTTTGGTATTGCGCGTCGCTTGACGGGCCGCGTGCCGCTAGCGCCGCACAACTGGCGGCGCATCTTGACAGCGACGCGCAACGGTTTGAGGATGTGCCAAGCGCCTGGCATCAGGCAATAGCGGACGCCGCGCCGGAGGATTGCGTGCTGGTATTCGGCTCTTTCCATACCGTGGCACCGGTCATGGCGCTGGCTGAAAGGGAGAAGCATTGTGGCGAGTAAATTTCAAAACCGCCTGGTCGGGACCATTATTCTTGTCGCCCTCGGCGTCATCATTTTGCCCGGCCTGCTGGACGGTAAAAAGAAGCACTATCAGGACGAGTTTGCCGCTATCCCGCTGGTGCCGAAGCCCGGCGACAGCGACGAGCTTGACGCGACGCCGCCGGCCAGCCAGCAATTGCCGAGTCAACCGCCGGAAGGGGCGGGCGAGGCGGTAGAACAATCCAGCCGGCCGGCCGGCGGCGGACAGACGCCAGCGCCGTTACCGGATGCTGCCAGCGGTTCCCGCCAGCCAGAGACGCTGGCGCCGCCGGAAATGAAAGTCAGTCCGCCCGCGGCGGCCAAACCGGAGGTCAAGCCGGCCGCGCGGCCTGAGAGCAAGCCGGTGCCCAAACCGCAGACGCCGAAGGTGGAAGCGCCCAAACCACCGACGCCGAAACCAGACGCAGCGCCCGCCGCCGAGCAGGCGCCAAAAGGGCAGGCGTGGGTGGTGCAGCTCGGGGCGTTGAAGAACGCCGATAAGGTGTCGGAAATCGTCGCCAAGCTGCGCTTGTCGGGCTATCGCGTTTATACTTCGCCGTCGGCGCCGGTGCAGGGGCAGATTACCCGGATTTTTGTTGGTCCAGATGCCTCCCGGGATAAACTGCAGAGCGCGCTGGGCGAATTGAACCAGTTAAGCGGTCTTAACGGTCAATTGCGGCCCTATAGCGTACGGTAGACTTTTGCCGAGCCGAGCCGAGCCAAGCCAAGCAGCGCCTGGCCCGGCGATGATGCGGCCGAGGTCCGCCGGCGAGCGACGGCGCATGGGCCGGTGTCGCTGTGCCTAAGGCCGGTATGCACTAAACTGGCGGAGTGGCACCCGGCATCGTGATGCGGCCGAGGTCCACCGGCGAGCGATGGCGCATGGCCCGGTGTCGCTGTGCCTAAGGCCGGTCCGCACTAAGTTGGCGGACTAGCACCCGGTGCCGTGATGCGGCCGAGGTCCGCCGGCGAGCGACGGCGCATGGGCCAGTGTCGCTGTGCCTAAGGTCGGTAGGCACTCAATTGGCGGAGTGGCACCCGGCGCCGTGATGCGCAGGTGCGGCGTCAGGCGGCGTTCTGCCCTGGTGGACTTGGGTGCTCTGCAGGCAGGCGGCGCGCCCTGTTGCGCTATCTTATTGCGGCGATTAATCTTTTTTAATCGCCGTTATTTATTTAAACGGGGGGAATAAATCCCCTACGCAAACGTTTTCTTTTTCTGTTAGAATTCGCCGCGAACCAGCTGACCGGGCGAATGATCAAGGGATGCATGCATGATCTGGGTTGATTACGTCATTATCGGCATCATTGTTATTTCCGCTTTGGTGAGTCTGATTCGCGGGTTTGTGCGCGAGGCATTATCTTTAGTGACCTGGGCCTGTGCATTTTTTGTCGCCAGCCATTACTATAGTTATCTTGCGATATACTTCACCCGCTTTGAAGAGCAGATGGTGCGCAATGGTATTGCGATTGCCCTGCTGTTCGTGGCGACCCTGATCGTCGGGGCCATCGTCAATTACGTCATTAGTTCGCTGGTGGAGCGAACCGGTTTGTCCGGCACCGACCGGGTATTAGGCGTCTGTTTCGGCGCGCTGCGCGGCGTTTTGATTGTGTCGGCGGCGTTGTTCTTTCTCGACACCTTCACCGGTTTCTCCCACAGTCAGGACTGGCAGCAGTCCCAACTGATACCGCAGTTCAGCGGTATCATCAGATGGTTTTTTGACTATCTGCAAAGCACGTCGAGTTTCTTACCGAGGCAGTAGTTGTCCCGGTAACGCTGATGAGGAAATGACAACATGTGCGGTATTGTCGGAATCGCCGGTTTCATGCCGGTAAACCAGTCTATCTATGATGCCTTAACGGTGCTGCAGCACCGCGGCCAGGATGCGGCGGGCATCGTCACCATCGATGCCTTGAATTATTTTCGCCTGCGTAAAGCCAATGGACTGGTTAAGGACGTTTTCGAGGCCCGGCATATGCAACGCCTGCAGGGCAACATGGGGGTGGGCCACGTCCGCTACCCGACCGCCGGCAGCTCCAGCGCCTCCGAGGCGCAGCCGTTTTACGTCAATTCCCCGTTCGGCATCACCCTGGCGCACAACGGTAACCTGACCAACGCCCACGAACTGCGTAAAAAACTGTTTGAGAACGGGCGGCGTCATGTCAACACCACCTCCGATTCGGAAATCCTGCTGAACATCTTTGCCGCCCAGCTGGATCGTTTCCCGGATTATCCGCTGGAAGCGGATAACATTTTCGCGGCGGTGGCGGCGACCCATCAGCAGATCCGCGGCGCCTACGCCTGCGTCGGCATGATAATCGGTCATGGTCTGTTTGCCTTTCGCGACCCCAACGGCATCCGCCCACTGGTTATCGGCAAGCGCACGCTGGCGGACGGGCGCAATGAATATATTGTGGCCTCTGAAAGCGTGGCGCTGGATACGCTGGGCTTTGATTTCCTGCGCGACATTGCGCCGGGCGAGGCGGTATACGTCACCGAAAAAGGGCAGCTGTTCACCCGGCAGTGCGCCGAGAACCCGAGGCATCACCCATGTCTGTTCGAGTATGTCTATTTCGCCCGGCCGGACTCGTTCATCGACAAAATCTCGGTCTACAGTGCCCGCGTGCGCATGGGCCAGATGTTGGGCGAGAAAATCGCCCGCGAATGGGAAGATCTGGATATCGATGTGGTGATCCCGATCCCGGAAACCTCCTGTGATATTGCACTGGAGATTGCGCGCATCCTGAATAAACCCTATCGTCAGGGCTTTGTGAAAAACCGCTACGTCGGCCGTACCTTTATCATGCCCGGCCAGCAGGTCCGCCGGCAGTCGGTACGCCGTAAGCTCAACGCCAACCGCGCCGAATTCCGCGATAAAAATGTGCTGCTGGTGGACGACTCCATCGTGCGCGGCACAACCTCCGAGCAAATCGTCGAGATGGCGCGCGAGGCGGGCGCTCGTCACGTCTACCTGGCTTCCGCCGCGCCGGAAATCCGCTTTCCAAACGTCTACGGTATTGATATGCCGAGCGCTTCGGAACTGATTGCCCACGGCCGAGAGGTGGACGAAATACGGCAGCTTATTGGCGCCGATGCGCTGATTTTTCAGGATTTGGCCGACCTGGAACGGGCGGTGCGGGAAGATAACCCTGACGTCGAGCAATTTGAATCGTCGGTATTCAACGGCATCTACGTGACGCGCGACGTGGATCAGCGCTATTTGGATTATCTGGAGTCGCTGCGCAACGATGATTCCAAAGCAATGCGCGCCCAGACCGAAGTCGAAAACCTGGAAATGCATAACGAAGGTTGATCGGTACCGCGCGAGTGCAGTAGGCTATATTGCTGACCCGCGCTTTAATGGCGGCAGGTCATCTCAACCCGGGCGGTCAACCGCGCCGGGTTTTTTTCGCCTTTCCACTGGCAGGAGTTGAGGTATGAAACGACTGATTGTCGGCATCAGCGGCGCCAGCGGCGCCATTTATGGCGTCCGCCTGCTGCAGGTACTGGCTACGCTGCCGGAGATTAAAACCCACTTGGTCATCAGCCCGGCCGCGCGGCAAACGCTGACGCTGGAAACCCCGTACAGCCTGCGCGAGGTGCAGGCGCTGGCGGATGTCGTGCATGATTCCCGGGATATTGCCGCCAGCATCAGCTCCGGTTCATTTCAAACCCTGGGCATGGTTATCCTGCCCTGTTCGATGAAAACCCTCTCCGGCATCGTCAATAGCTACAGCGATGGGCTGCTGACGCGCGCGGCGGATGTGGTGCTGAAAGAGCGGCGCCGGTTGGTGCTGGGGGTGCGTGAAACGCCGCTGCATCTGGGGCATCTGCGCCTGATGACGCTGGCGGCCGAGCTGGGTGCAGTCATTATGCCGCCGGTGCCGGCGTTTTATCACCGCCCTGCCCAGATAAGCGACATTATCGATCAGACGGTCAACCGGACGGTGGATCAGTTCGACCTGGTGCTGCCGCAAGACCTGTTTCCGCGCTGGCAAGGCGGCTGAGTGCCGCAGCCGGCAATTAACCAAAGGTGAAATTATTCTCATAATAATGGTGCAGGAAAATAACATTAAACCAATAATGAACATGCTAGGTATATGGCTGGTGCAGCGCCGTCAGGCAGTGGCGTTTGCATCGTCCGGCGCGTTAGCGATACCGGCGGTTTGCGCCAGACGCAAGGGGGTACAACGGCCCTTGCCGCCTTGGGC
Organism: Candidatus Sodalis sp. SoCistrobi; assembly: GCF_900143145.1. Taxonomy (GTDB): domain Bacteria; phylum Pseudomonadota; class Gammaproteobacteria; order Enterobacterales; family Enterobacteriaceae; genus SoCistrobi. Next base: position 1,702 of record NZ_FRDB01000029.1, on the reverse strand, counting down.
GCTCATCGCGGGCGCGGCGCGATACATGGCATGAAATGTGCAATGGTTCCGGCGTAAAAGGACACACGATGTGCCGGGCATTAAATAATTATACTGAGGGTAATTTATGAATAAGCTGGTAAAAGTTCTTCCTTTGATGGCGGCACTGGCTTGCGCGGGCAGCGCGTTTGCCGCTGTACCCACCTATGCCCCTTTTGAATCGAAAAACGCCAGCGGCGAGTTGGTGGGTTTCGATATCGATTTGGCCAAAGATCTGTGTAAACGTATTGAGGCCAAGTGTACCTTCGTGGAAAGCGATTTCGACGCGCTTATCCCCTCGCTGAAGGCATAGGTATCTACACATCAGGGAGGAGGCTTAAGAGCAACTCTCGCTAAATGAGTAAGTTCTTCCAGACTATATTCCGATAATAATTTTAGTGTATTCAACAAGATGGATAGGCCAGCGAGCAGAGCAGGAGCGCTCTCTCTGCGGCCTCGCTTTTGCTGTCGTCCTGACAAGCGACATATCAGCTGGCGGGCTGCCGCATTTTCTTCTCCTTCAGCGCGTTGCAGCCGCCATACCAGAACAGCAGCCATACTGGCTATTAACAACCTGCGTAGTACGGCTGGCGCGCTGCGCTGAAGCCATGTTTCTACGTCATGTCCGGCACCTTTCAGCAACTTAAAAAATGATTCAATATTCCAGCGCCAGTAATACCAACGAGCTACTTCCTCGCAGGTGATCTCGCTGCAAACGTTTGTAAGCAGCGTCCAGCGTCCCACCACATTACCGAGATCATCCGTAAGCCGAACAACAACCAATCTGACCGTCAGAGGCTCTCCAGGTTGGATTTTTATGCGGCGGCCGGTTTCTTTATCTTTACGCTTCTGCTGCGCAGCTCGGGTTATGACTATCGAGGTTTCACTGATTTCCATATCAGCTTTTTTCCCTTTCCAGTCTACCTGTCCGCATCCGTTGTATGGCAGAAGAGCAGCAATCTCACCAATTTTCAATGAATTACCTTGCCACTCTGCACCATGTCCTTCTTTTCCTCGGATAAGCCAGCATATTCCTTGAGTACTCAACGTCCGCATATGTCCAATAGAGTCACCCTCTCTATCAATTATATGAATCAGCTTTTTACCTATATTAAGCGATTCCACACGGGCAATATCGGTCGTCAAGGCGTCCATATGTGTCTGCCGTTCGGACAGTCCTTCCGCCAACGTTGAATGACAACCGGTTGCATCGGTAAGTGTCTGAGATAGAGGCGCTATTGGCAAACCCGTGCCAGCATCAACCAGCAAGCTGCTTTGAAGTTCATATCCAACATCGCCACCGTGCGTCATTTTTAAGCGTCCGTATTTGGCATGATGGTAAAGAAATTGTAAACGTGACCAATCATGAACAACGAGAGCGTATGGATGCGGGCTAAGCGAAATTTGCTCAAGTGCTAGCGAAATAATTGGCTCATTGAGTTGACTGAAGCTAATTCGCTTATTATTCAGAAAACGCCAGACAGCTTGGGTAGTTGCGAAAGTTGATTTTTGAGCACTTGCGAGGTCTTTAACCGCAGAAGCAAGAAGAGCCGCGGGCGTCATATGCTGTTTAACCAGCGTCTGATATCGGCGGGTAAGGCGAGAGTCAATCCCGCCAACAGATAGGTTGAAATCATTCTGCAAAGTAATAACAGGTATCACGATAAATGTGTAGATACCTATG
>NZ_FRDB01000140.1 GCF_900143145.1 Candidatus Sodalis sp. SoCistrobi | reverse complement strand
TCATATGCTGTTTAACCAGCGTCTGATATCGGCGGGTAAGGCGAGAGTCAATCCCGCCAACAGATAGGTTGAAATCATTCTGCAAAGTAATAACAGGTATCACGATAAATGTGTAGATACCTATGCCCTGGCGGGGGGGATGGCTCTGACGCTGACCGACTGGCGCGCCGGCCTGGCGGGCCTTGGCGTCAGCGCCCGGCTTAATGTCCTGACTCAGGGTTTGCGCGGGCGCGCCAACGCGGTACTGAATATCGGCCCCGGGCCGCTCCGGCTGACGGATAATCATTTGCCCTTTCGCCTCAATGGCATGGTGAATGACAATAACCTTTCGCTGGATGCCGCTATTCCCGGCGAATTGCGCGGCGATGTCACCGCGCCTTATCTTGCATTATTACCCGGGGCGCTATTGCGGCTGGTGGGTGGCGTATCGGACGCGTTGGATATCGATACCGCGCGTTTGCCCCTCGCCGGTATCCAGCTGTCGTCGTCGGGAGTCAATGGCCGGCTGCAGGCGATTTTGCAGGCCAGGTCAGGCGACAGCGGGCATTTTACCCTGCATTTAGACGGCAAAGCGGTGAACTTTTGGCCTGATGCCGGCGACTGGCGCTGGCGGCTGTGGGGCGATGGCCAGCTGAAACCGTTCGGCGCCCGCTGGCGTATCGCCGGTCGCGGCGCCTGGCAGGATCACCTCCTGCGCCTGAACGAGGCGCAAGGGGAAATGGACCGCTTCCGCTATGGCCTTATTGATGCCCGTGCGCCGCGCCTGCGCTTAACCACGCCGCTGGAATGGCGTCGCGGCACCGATCAGCCGTCGCTGGCGGGCGCACTGGAAATGACCTCAGCGCAGGTGCGATTGCAGCACGGCGGGGTGCTGCCCGCGCCGCGGTTGACGCTGGCGTTGCGCGGGCGCAGCCCGGACGCCTGGCAGTGGCGCGGTACGCTACAGGCGGGCGCGTTGGGGCCGGTACAATTGCACGGACGCTGGGACGGCGAGCGGCTGCGCGGTCAGGCCTGGTGGCCGCAACAGCCGCTGCGGGTGTTTGCGCCCCTGTTGCCGCAAACGTCAGACATTCGGCTGCATAACGGCGAATTTTATGCCCAAAGCGCCTTTTCCGCCTCGGCCAGTCAAGGTTTCATCGCCGGCGGGCACGGCGTGTTGAGCGGGGGCGATATTTGGTATGGCGATAGTCGGCTTATCGGCGTCCGGCTGGCGCTGTCCTACCGTCTGGCGCAAAGCCGCTGGCAGTTGGGGATCCGCCAGCCTGTCTCTTTGCACATTGATGAGATGGTTTCCCCCATCCCCCTGCGCCAGCTGGACACCGGCCTGAAAGGGTTCTATCCCTATGATGATGCTCATCCGCTCACCTTGACGCATCTCCGGCTGAACGCCCTGGGCGGCAAGGTGACGTTAACCCCGCTGCGGTTCCCGCAGCACGCGCCGGCGGTGCTGAAAGTCCAGGGGGTGGAGATGAGCGAGCTTATCACCGCGCTGAAACCTAAACAATTTGCCCTGTCGGGGCGGGTCAGCGGCGAACTGCCGCTGCTGCTCGACGATCCGACGCAGGTCATTCCCCGCGGTTGGATCGCCAGCGATAACCTGATGACGCTGCGTCTGGATCCTCAATTCGCCGACGCGCTTGCCCAGCGGGATATTGCCACCGCCGCCGCCGTCGATTGGCTACGCTATATGGAAATCAGCAACCTGCGCGCCGGGCTGCATCTCAGCCGCGCCGGGGATTTGACCCTTAACGCGAATATTGCCGGAACAGGCGCCCACGCAGCGACCCGGCGGGCGGTACGCCTGCATTACACGCACCGGGAAAATATCTGGCAGCTGTGGCGCAGTTTGCGCTTTGGCGACAGGGTGGAACAATTATTGGAAAAACAGGCGGCAGCCGCCCTGCCTGCCGAAGAGGAGCCTTGATGCATTGGAATAAAAGCTGGATAGCGCTTGTGTCGCCGCTTCTGCTGACACAGTGCGTGCCGCGGATCGAAATCGCCACGCCAACCACGCCAACCACCATTAATATGAATGTGAAAATCGACCACGATATCCACATCAAAGCCGACCCGCAAAGTGAGGCACTGTTGAATCGCGAGCGGGCCAAGCAGGGGCCATCCACGGGTCAGTGAGGGTGTTTACACCGGGTTATTCGCCGTGAAAACGGGACAACGACAGCCGGGCGTGAGAGAGCATGCCATCACGCCGGGCTACCGGCGCTACCTTGAAAAAAGCGCACCCGAAGATGCGCCAAACGGGCCAGGGGCCCAAGGGAGGGTAGGTCAGTTAAATGGTATCAGGCTGCAACGAAGCCCTGGATTGCCGTTTTGGCCTCGTCTTGCGCTTTCACCGCCGCTTCCGGGCCATAAGCCACGCCTTCGGCATAAATAAAGCTGACGTCGGTGATGCCGATAAAGCCCAGGAACAGACGTAGATATTGGGTCACCAGATCGCTGGGGGTGTCTTTGTGAATACCGCCGCGGGTGGTGAGAATAAGCGCGCGTTTGTTTTTCACCAGCCCTTCCGGGCCTTGCTCGCTGTAGCGGAAAGTCACGCCGGCGCGGGCAATCAAATCGAAATAATTTTTCAATTGGCTGGGGATCTCGAAATTGTACATCGGCGCGGTAAATACCAGCACATCATTCCCCTGCAATTCGCTTATTAGCGCGTCGGATAATTCCAGCGCTTGCTGCTGGCGCGGGGTCAAGGTAGCGTCGGAGGGACGCAGCGCACCGACCAGCTCGCCATCCAGTTCCGGCACCGGCTGGGCGCCCAAATCGCGCACGGTAATGTCGTCGCCCGGATGCTGCTCGCGCCATTGGTCAATGAAATGGTCAGCCAATGGGTTCGACTGGGAAAAGGTGGCCAGAATACTGGACTTGACTACCAAAACGTTGCTCATGGTTTTTCCTTAATGATGACGGGGTTCGACAACCTGCGTTTACTTTAGGCAACTTCCTGGCGGCGTGATAGCGCAATAATTCGAGTTGTTTATTCGAAATTATTGAACAATCGCCGAAGCGATCGGGCTGCGCGGCGTAATATGGTAGAATGCGGACGAAAAGTGCAAAGAGAATATCAGGCCGGCCGTGCAGGTCCGGCCGCAGGTAAAGGAAGGTAGACGTGAATTCACCCCTTGCGGCACTGGCCGCGACGCTGGACGATGTCATGATCCGCGACAAAACGGTGCTAACGCGCCGCCTGCAGGGCGCCGCCAAACGCCCTTTGCCCGGCGAACGGCAACAACAGTGGCAGCAACAGATGGAAACCGCCATCGCCGCTTCGCGCCAGCGGGTGCGGGACAGGCGTGCCGCCGTGCCTGCCATTGTTTACCCGGAAAACTTGCCCGTCAGCCAAAAACGCCAGGCGATATCAGACGCGATACGGGACCATCAGGTGGTCATCGTGGCGGGGGAAACCGGTTCCGGTAAAACGACCCAGCTACCGAAAATCTGTCTCGACCTCGGGCGGGGCGTCACCGGCATGATAGGCCATACACAGCCGCGAAGGCTGGCGGCGCGCAGCGTGGCCGATCGTATCGCCGGCGAGCTTGCCACCCCGCTTGGGGGGGCCGTGGGTTATAAGGTACGGTTTAACGATCAGATCGGTGATAACACCCTGGTGAAATTAATGACCGACGGCATACTGCTTGCGGAGATCCAGCAAGATCGCCAGCTATTGCAGTACGACACGCTGATCATCGATGAGGCCCACGAACGCAGCCTGAACATCGATTTTATCCTGGGCTACCTGCATCAGCTGTTGCCACGCCGGCCCGACCTGAAAGTCATTATCACCTCCGCCACTATCGATCCAGAGCGCTTCTCGCGCCACTTTCATCACGCGCCGATCATTGAAGTGTCCGGCCGCACCTATCCGGTAGAGGTGCGCTACCGTCCGCTGGCGGAACAGGCGGACGATGAGGGGGATCAGGCGCAGGGCATTTACGATGCGGTGCATGAACTTAGCCGGGAAGGGCCGGGGGACATTCTGATTTTCATGAGCGGCGAGCGTGAAATTCGCGACACCGCCGATGGGCTCAATCGGCTCAACCTGCCCCATACCGAAGTGCTGCCGCTGTATGCCCGCTTGTCCAACGCCGAACAAAATCGGGTGTTCCAATCCCATGCCGGCAGGCGCATCGTACTGGCGACCAATGTGGCCGAAACCTCGCTCACCGTACCGGGTATTAAATATGTCATCGATCCCGGCACCGCGCGCATCAGCCGTTACAGTTTCCGTACTAAAGTGCAGCGCCTGCCTATTGAGCCGATTTCCCAGGCATCGGCCAATCAGCGCAAAGGGCGCTGCGGCCGCGTGTCGGAAGGGATTTGTCTTCGCTTGTATTCGGAGCAGGATTTTCTCTCACGGCCGGCCTTTACCGATCCTGAAATACTGCGCACCCACCTGGCATCCGTCATTCTGCAAATGACGGCGCTGGGGCTCGGCGACATCGCGGCGTTTCCTTTTGTCGAGGCACCCGACAAAAGGCACATTCAAGACGGCGTGCGGCTTCTAGAGGAGTTGGGGGCGCTGGAAGGCGAAACGGCACAGGGCTATCGTCTGAGCCCGCTTGGCCGCCAGTTAGCTCAACTGCCGCTGGACCCGCGGCTGGCGCGTATGGTGCTGGCGGCCCGCGAGGGGGGTTGCGTGCGTGAAGTGATGATCATTGCCGCCGCATTGTCGATTCAGGATCCGCGCGAAAGGCCGATGGATAAAAAGCAAGCGTCGGATGAGAAACATCGTCGTTTCGCGGATAAAGAGTCCGACTTCCTGGCGTTTGTCAACTTATGGGACTTTCTGCAAACGCAGCAAAAGGACCTGTCCTCCAGCCAGTTCCGCCGCCAGTGCCGGGTGGATTTTCTCAGTTATTTACGGGTGCGGGAGTGGCAGGATGTCTATACCCAACTGCGCCAGACGGTGAAAACCCTCGGCCTGCCGATCAATGCCCAGCCCGCAGACTACCGATCGCTGCACTGCGCGCTGTTGACCGGCCTGCTGTCCCACATCGGGCAAAAAGATACCGATAAGCAGGAATATACCGGCACCCGTAACGCCCGTTTCGCGCTGTACCCGGGATCGGCGCTGTTTAAAAAACCGCCTAAATGGACCATGGTGGCGGAGCTGGTGGAAACCAGCCGGCTATGGGGCCGCACCGCCGCCCGGATTGAACCGGAGTGGATAGAGCCGATGGCCTCCCATCTGGTGAAACGCAGCTACAGCGAACCGCACTGGGAGAAAGCCGCCGGCGCGGTGATGGCCGCGGAGCGGGTCACGCTGTTAGGTCTGCCCATTGTCATCGGTCGTAAAGTCAACTACGGCGCTATCGATCCGGTGTTGTGCCGCGAGCTGTTTATACGTCATGCGCTGGTAGAAGGGGATTGGCAGACCCGTCATCCGTTTTTCCGCGCCAACCGGCGGCTGCTGGACGAAGTGGAGGAGCTGGAGCATAAATCCCGGCGGCGGGATATTTTGGTGGATGATGAAACGCTGTTCGCGTTTTATGATGGCCGTATTGGTCAGGAGGTTGTGTCGACGCGCCACTTCGACAGCTGGTGGCAGCAGGTGCAAAAGACCGATCCTGAGCGACTGAATTTTGCCAAAACCATGCTGGTACGCGCGGGTGCAGACACCATAAGCGCGGTCGATTATCCGAACCTTTGGCGCCAGGGTAATTTAAAGCTGCGTTTGAGTTACCAATTTGAGCCGGGAAGCGATGCTGATGGCGTTACGGTGCATATTCCCTTGCCGCTGTTAAATCAGGTATCGCCGCAGGGGTTTGACTGGCAAATTCCCGGCAGTCGCCGGGAGCTGGTGATTGCACTGATTAAATCGCTGCCGAAACCGTTACGCCGTAACTTTGTGCCGGCGCCCAATTATGCCGAAGCGTTCCTGGCACGCGTCACGCCAGGCGATACACCGCTGCTGGACGCCCTGGAGCGGGAATTACGGCGCATGAGTGGCGTTACCCTCGATCGTGATGCCTGGCAGTGGGACCAGGTGCCTGATCATCTGAAAATCACCTTCCGCGTCGTGGATGAGCAACAAAAAACCCTGGCTGAAGGTAAAGATCTGGACCAGCTGAAAGCCCGGCTTAAAAACAGTGTACAGCAGACGCTGGCGGCTGTAGCGGATGCCGGGTTGGAGCAGGAGGATCTGCAAAGCTGGAATTTTGGCGACCTGCCGCAGCGGTTTGAGCAGAAAAAGGGCGGTTACCGGCTCATGGCCTGGCCGGCGCTGGTGGACGAACGGCAAAGCGTCGCCATCAGGCTGTTTGAAACTGAAACAGAACAGCAGCGGGCAATGTGGCAGGGGGTGCGCCGTTTGCTGTTGCTGACTATTCCGTCGCCAATAAAATACCTGCATGACAAGCTGCCTAATAAAGCCAAGCTGGGACTCTATTTCAATCCCTATGGCAAAGTACTGGATTTGATCGACGACTGTATTCACTGCGGGGTGGATAAGTTGATGGCGGACCAGGGCGGACCGGTGTGGCAGGAGCAGGATTTCCAACGGCTGCAGGAGTACGTCCGTGGCCATCTCAATCCGGTGGTAGTTGAGATAGCCAGTGGGGTGGAGCAAATTTTAAGCGTGGTGTTCGCCATTAACAAACGCTTGAAAGGCAAAGTGGACCTTAGCCAGGCGCTGGCGTTGTCCGACATCAAAACTCAGCTTGACGGTCTGGTGTACCGGGGTTTTGTCACCGCCAGCGGTTGGCGGCGGCTGGGGGACATTTTACGCTATTTACGCGCCGTCGAACGTCGGCTGGATAAGCTGGCCATCGATCCCCACCGCGACCGCGCCCAAATGCTGAAGGTCGAGTCGGTGCAACAGGCATGGCGGCAATGGCTGGCCAAACTGCCGCCCGCCCGGCGTGATGAGGATGACGTCGTTGAGATCCGCTGGATGATTGAAGAGCTCAGGGTCAGCTTCTTTGCGCAACAGCTGGGGACGCCGGCCCCGGTGTCGGAAAAACGCATTCAGCAGGCTATGGACCTCATCCAACCTTAACCGCGCGCACCACGGCGCCACGCCGGCCATTTAGGGCGCCGAGGTGTCCTGCTGGCGGGCGCTTAAATGCTCTAGCTGTTCACGTATCGCGGTAATGGCCAGCGCGCGGTTATCGGCCCGGTAGCGGTCTTTGGCCAGTGGCGCCGAGCTTTGAATGGCTATCAGCCGCCAGCCGGTCAATGTATAAAGCATCAGCGGCGAGCCGCTATCACCGGGCAGGGTATCGCAGCGATGTGAAAGCACCGCGCGCTGCGCCCAGCCGGTAATTTGGCAGTTTTCATGGCGATATAGCGTATCGAGATGATCTTCTGGATAGCCGGCCTGCGTCACGTGTCGTTCTGCCTGTTTCAACTGCAGGGTTAATTCCTCGCGGTCGCCCTCCCAAAGCGGCAGCGGCTTTAGTGCGTTAAAAGGGCGTTTCAGGCGAATTAGCGCAAAATCTTCCCCGGCCGCCGACGGCGGGACCACCCAGCCATCCCCCGCGGGTTTCAGCCGCTTACCGAGTGAGCCGGCCACCAGGGTCTCGATAGCGCTGGTCTGATAGCGCCAGCGCTGACGATCGGCGACAAAACGTAACATGACGGCGGGGTCGATTTTTCCCGGCGGAGCCAGCACGCAATGGCCGGCCGTCAAGGCGAGATGAGGGGATATCAGCGTGGCGGTACACAGATTGCCGCTGGCGGTTTCTACCGCCACACCAGACGACGAATATTTTCCGGCATGCTGCCGAAGGGCTTCTTCAAGTCCCTGAACGTCCAGCTTAAGCATAAACCGCCGAATACCTACCCAAGTCGGAGCTTTCTTCCAGTGTGTGCCA
>NZ_FRDB01000197.1 GCF_900143145.1 Candidatus Sodalis sp. SoCistrobi | reverse complement strand
CGTCATATGCTGTTTAACCAGCGTCTGATATCGGCGGGTAAGGCGAGAGTCAATCCCGCCAACAGATAGGTTGAAATCATTCTGCAAAGTAATAACAGGTATCACGATAAATGTGTAGATACCTATGATTAAAGGGCTTCCGGCTAACCCATCGTTCAACTTAAGAGTCCAGAAATGATTGCCACCCCACAATACTGCCGAACAGGAAGGTGCCCGCATCGGCGCCGAGGGATTGGCGCAGTCGGGCGCCGTCCGGCAGCGGCTGATGAATATCGATGCCGTTAAACACCGTTTGGCACAGCGCCGGCCGGATACCGCCGTGGATCAGGGTTTGCCGCACGCCCTCGGATACCGCGATGACGCTGCGTGCGCCCCGGTTGACCCGGGCGACGATGTGCGGGTCGAGGACCGGTTCAATGCGGCAATGTTGCACGACCGCCACCGGCAGACCCTCGGCCGCGCTATACCCTTCCACATTGGAGCTGGGCTGATTATTCATATACAGCAGGTGAAAGTTCCCCGCGCGCAGCAGGGCGGCAAGCTGCCGTGCGTTGGGCGCGATGCGCCAGACATGATCGATAGCTTGCACGGCGCGTTGGCGCCAGTGGGCGTGGAACAGTAATAGGCCGCGCAGGATTTCCTTGCTTATCTTTGCCCACAGCGGCTGCCGGCGCTGGGCAATAAACCGCGTCGGAATACCGATGGCGCTCAGAACGTCGCCGATGGTTTCTTCATTGTCGCGCTGATAATTATGGTAAAAACAACAGGTAATATCAAACCGGCTGCGGTCAATACGTTTAAGGAGTTCCAGCAGGCTGTTGGTGCCGCCGCCCCACTCTTTGCCGTTATCCAACAGCAGAATTTTCAACCGACCTTTGGCATCGTCATGCATTTCCACCGCATAGACCTCCCTCATTTCGGTGCATGGTAGCATAGATGCATTACCCGCACTATTTCACCGCCGAAAGGCAGCGAGCGCCGGTGGTTCACGCTGGTGGGGAAAATCGGCGATGGCGGGTAAGCGAAAGACGGGCGTTGCGGCTGTGACCGGGGGCGGGCCGCAATCTTTTTTTAACTTGAGAGTCTTGATGCGGTCAGACCGTTGCAAAGGCGCCCCTGCTTTGCCTGACCGATTGAGACAGGGTACGCCTTTCCCGGTCGGTTATTGTGCCGCGTCAGGGTTCCCGGCATCGGCTTTGCCCGCGTTGGGCTTCCCGGCGACAGGGGCCGTCTCGCCGCGCAGGATACTGCGCCACGTGTCGGCAACGCTTGAGGCGATGGCGCCCAGCATGGCATCGGCATAAATCGGCGGCGCCGGCTGACGACTCGGACAATAGGGCACGCCGCGGAAGGGGCGCGTCGGCGCCGGTTTAGCCACCGGCGGCGACGCGGGGGCTGTCGCGGGACGTTCGTTAAGCAGCATACTCGGACGCACCAGGACAATATCTCCGGGCAGGGACGGCAGCATCTGTTGCAGCACGCGCACCGTGGCCGGATGCGGATGACCGATAGCGATAGCGAAACCGTTGCGGCGGGCCAGCGCCACCGCGCGATTGAACTGGTGGCGGATGTCGGCCTCATTAGCGGTGTCGTCCAGGAACACCTGTCGCTTGAGGACCCGGACACCGGTGCCGGCGGCGGCGGGTACCGCCTGACTGTTGCCGATCGTCACGCTATCGAGAAAATAGTAAGAATAGTGGCTTAACGCCTGCATCACATGTTGCATGCCGCTGAGACTGGAGGTCATCGCGCTGCCCATATGGTTGTTCAACCCCACCGCATAAGGAACTTTTTGGGTCGCCTGCTGGATAATGTCCGCCACCTGGTCGCGGCTCATCGCCGGCGTGAGCGTGTTGCGCTCCAGAGGCTGTTTGCTTAAGGGCGCCATCGGCAGATGAATGAGGATTTCGCGCCCCTGTTGATGGGCTTTAAGGGCCATCTCCCGGGCATGGGGCGCATCGGGTAGCACCGCGATGGAAACGTTAACCGGCATGGCAAGGACCTGATTCTCGGTCGCGGGCCGGTAGCCGAAATCATCAATGACAATAGCCAGCTTTCCCGCCTGCGCCACAGGGCATGCCAGCAGCAGGAACATCACGATAGCGGTGCTACAGGTTTTAATCGACAAACTACCTTCCTAACCAGGGTATGGGATTGACCGCCTGGCCCTGACGGCGAATTTCAAAATAAAGCGACGGCGTGCCCTGGCCGCCGCTGGCCCCGACCAGCGCAATCGGCTGCTCGGCTTTGACCTGATCGCCGACGTTAACCAGCGCGCTTTGGTTGTAACCATAGAGGCTCATATCGCCCTTGCCGTGCTCGATGACCACCATCAGGCCGTAGCCCTGCAGCCAGTCGGCCATCAGCACGCGGCCGGCGGCGATGGCCTTCACTTCGCTGCCTTCCGCTGCCGCGATGACCAGCCCTTTATAACGCAACTCCCCCTGCTGAGGCTCGCCAAAGCGATGAAGCGTACGGCCCCGCACCGGCCACAAATCCTGTCCCGCCGGTCGGCCGAGCCCGCCGGTACGGGCGACCAGCGCCCGCTCGCTCTCGCTGGGCTTATAAGTGCTGCCGCGGCTTTTCGCTTGTGCTTCCCGTTCACGCACCCGCTGCGCCTCCCGCGCTTCCCGCTGCGCACGGGCTTTCGCTTCCCGCTCGGCGCGGGCGATAGAATCGCGTAACCGCGCCTCGTTTTGATGCAGCTCCGCCAAGCGTTGCTTATCTTCCGCGATGGACGAATTCAAACCACTCAAGGTTTTCTGGCGCGCGGCGCGGGCGCCCTGCAAGGTTTGCTGTTGCTTTTGCTGCTGCTGTAACACCTGTTGCTGCTGTTGTTGTTTCTGCTGCTGCTCGCGCTTTTGCGCCGCCAGATCGGTTCGGGTCTGGCGCAGGTCATTGATGGTTTTGGTACGCGCTTCGTTCAGGTAGCTGAAGTAGGCCAGGATGCGCTCGCTGCGCAGACTTTCCTCGTTACTGAGGATCAACTGTAGCCCGGAATGCTGCCCCTGACGGAATGCGGCGTCCAACTGCTGCGCCAGCAATTTCTGCTGTGCGGCCTGACGGTCCTGTAATTGACGAATGGAACGTGTCAGCCGATCAATATCGCCCTTCAGCGTCGCCAGGGTATGCTGTGTATCCCGCAGGGCGCGGGACGAGCGGGAGATGGACTGTTCTTGTTCTTTCAATTGGCCGAGCAAGGCGGTGCGCTGCTTTTGCTGCTGCTGGACGCTTTTTTCTTTGGCGAGGATATTTTGTTGCACCGTTTCTAGCTGTTGCTTGTTGTCCGCGGCGTGACCGGCGGCGGGCAATAGCAGAGTGCCGGCGCAAAGCATGCCGGCGCAAAGACGAGACCTGAATCCGGTGGCGCGGTGCCGATCGCCGGCGCGCGTGGGATATGAATGTTTTAACGGTGCAATTTCCCTCATGGCGGCGATTATTTCACGTTGAACAGCGGCTTACCAGTCATCTATTAATGCTTTGGCATCGGTTTCGTCCGAGATTTTTGCGCCGTGACGTGCATTGCCGCCAGTTTCTTGACGATGTATCGGTATAGAGGCTGAATTTGCCCGGCGGCGAGGGTATACTCGAATGCTTTGACGTTGGGTCATTTATTAACGGGAGTTTTCTCACCCCATGCAAGAAATTATGCAATTTGTCGGCAATCATCCCATGCTGAGTTTGGCGTGGGTGGTCCTTTTGGGTGCCGTAATTTTTACTACTTTCCAAAGCCGTTTTTCCAAGGTGGGCGACATTGCCCGCGGTGAAGCTATCCGACTGATCAATAAGGAAGATGCGGTGATTGTTGATCTGCGTAACCGGGATGATTACCGTAAGGGGCATATCGCCAACAGCCTGAGTCTGACGGCGGCAGACATCAAATCCGGCAATCTGGGCGAGCTGGAAAAAGCCAAGGGTAAGCCGGTCATCGTTGTCTGCGCCAGCGGCACCAGCTCGCGCGATCCGGCGCAAAACCTGATCAAAGCCGGCTTTGAACGGGTTTATGTGCTTAAAGAAGGCATATCCGGCTGGAGCGGGGAAAATTTACCGCTGGTCCGGGGTAAATAACTCTTTTCCATCAAAAAGGGAAAACCATGGCCAATATCGAAATTTATACCAAAGCGACTTGCCCCTATTGCCATCGCGCCAAAGCGTTAATTACCCGCAAAGGGGTGCCTTTTAAGGAGATCCCCATTGATGGCGACGTGGATCTGCGCGAAGAAATGATAAAGCGCAGCGGCCGCACCACGGTGCCGCAAATCTTTATCGATGGCAAGCATGTGGGCGGGTGTGACGATTTGCATGCGCTCGATGCGCGCGGCGGCCTGGATCCCCTGCTTAAATAAACAGAACCGACGGGTCGTGCGCCTTAGCCCCCGTACCCGGCACTTTAACCAAAGGGTTTTTCAATGTCAGAACAAAATAATACCGAGATGGCGTTTCAAATTCAGCGCATTTATACCAAGGATGTGTCGTTTGAAGCGCCGAATGCGCCCAAGGTGTTCCAGCAGGAATGGCAGCCTGAAATCAAACTGGATCTGGATACCGCGTCCAGCCAGCTGGCGGAGGATATCTATGAAGTCGTACTGCGGGTCACCGTGACGGCGTCGTTGGGCGAAGATACCGCCTTTCTGTGCGAGGTCCAGCAGGCGGGCATATTCACCATCTCCGGCATTGACGGCACCCAAATGGCGCACTGTCTCGGCGCCTACTGCCCGAATATTCTTTTCCCCTACGCCCGTGAGTGTATCACCAGCCAGGTATCCCGTGGCACCTTCCCGCAGTTGAATCTGGCGCCGGTCAATTTTGATGCGCTGTTCATGAATTACCTGCAGCAGCAGGGCGACGGCGACGCCAGCCAGCCGGCTCAGGACGCCTGATCATGCCCGGCGATGCGTCAATGATTGTTATTGGTGCCGGCTCGTACGGTACGGCCCTGGCTATCACCTTGGCGCGTAACGGTCATGAGGTGTTGCTGTGGGGTCACGATCCAGCCCATATCCAGGCGTTGGAGGCGGCGCGCTGCAATCAGGCTTTTTTGCCCGACGTGCCGTTTCCGCCGACGCTGCGCCTGGAAGCATCGCTGCCGACGGCGCTGGCCGCCAGCCGTGATGTGCTGATCGTGGTGCCGAGCCACGTCTTCGGGCAGGTGCTTACCCAACTCAAACCCCATCTGCGTCCAGATGCCCGCATTGTCTGGGCCACCAAGGGATTGGAGGCGGAAACCGGCCGGCTGTTGCAGCATAGGTATCTACATTGAATCACCCCGGATAAATTAGAGTCTATACTTTAAAAGTGGAGGTCTCTATGACAACGACCAAACGTTACTCTCCGGAAGTCCGTGAACGGGCAGTTAATCTAGTGCTGGAAACTCAGCATGAGCA
>NZ_FRDB01000079.1 GCF_900143145.1 Candidatus Sodalis sp. SoCistrobi | reverse complement strand
AAGGAGGTAAAGTAGGCATCTGCGCGGCAATGCGAAAATTACTCCAATTAGCTTATGGTGTCTTAAAATCTGGAATACCCTTCGATGAAAATATAGCTCTTGCATCATGATGAGCAAGACGGTATCTGGCGTCGACGTTATATCATGCCATTCCCCATCCGCCGGCCAAACGCTGGCTGAAGAAGGTGGACCATTGCGCGATTTATCTGCTCATCGCCGGTACCTATACGCCGTTTTTGCTGATAGGACTGGCCTCGCCGCTGGCCAAATGGCTGATGGTGGTCATCTGGCTGATGGCGGCGGTCGGCATTATGTTCAAACTGGCGTTTGCGCATCGCTTTCGCGTCATCTCCATTATTACCTATCTGACTATGGGCTGGCTGTCGCTGGTGGTCATCTATCAGCTGGTACAACGGCTGCCCGCCGGCGGCGTCGCGCTGCTGGCCGCCGGTGGCGTGATTTACTCGCTGGGGGTGATTTTCTATGTTTGGGAACGAATACCGTTCAACCATGCGATATGGCATGGCTTTGTCTTGGGGGGAACCGTTTGCCACTTTCTGGCGATTTATCTGTTTGTCACCTAAACCGCGGCGGTTTGTCGCTATGCCCCATGCACGGAAAGCGGGTCCGGCACCGCGCCCGGATCGCCGGGGGGCGGTTTTCAAGCGACAGCCTGCGGCGACCGGGGGTCTGTTGGCGCTGCCCCGTTGACACTGGTGCGCGTCGCTTACTCGCCGATAGCGTACGGTAGCGGCTGCACGGACAACGCACCGGCGCTGTCGTCGCGCACGCGCAGCAGGCTGTCGGACGCCAGGTCGTTATTTAACACCGCCTGCACCCAGACGCTGCCGTCCTCCAACTGACAGGCCGCCAGCACCGTACCGGTCCGCCGCCAATTGTCGCCCATCTTAAGTTCCAAATCGTCGCCGGCGGCGGGAGGATGGCTGGCTTTGCCCGCCAGCCAGTATAGGGCGCGTTTGTTAGCGCCGCGATACTTGGCGCGCGCCACCATCTCCTGGCCCGCGTAACAGCCTTTGTTAAAGCTGATGCCGTCCAGCGCCTGCACGTTGGCCGCCTGCGGGATAAACTGCGTGCCGTTGGCGCTGTCGATAACCGGATAGCCCGCCTCGATATCCAGCGCCAGCCATTGCTGGCTGTCGTTGAGCTGGGCCTGGCCTTCCAGCTTGTGCTGCAAGGCGTCGCGCACGGCCGGCGTGGTTATCAACAAATAGCGCGGCGCCGGCAGACTGAAATACAGCAGCGTCGTGTCCTGATGGTGCGCCACCGGCTGAGCCGCATCGGGCAAGCTGGTAAAGAGTCCGCCCAGCGCCGCCTGCGCCTGGAAACCCGCCACGCCCAGCAAAACCGCGTCATCGTCGGCGGCGATGGTCGTTTTGGAAAACACGGCGTATTTTTTCAGTTCGGCGAGCTGGCTATCGCGCACGCTGCGTCGTTCGATAAACGCCATCCCCTCGTGGTGATGAAATACGCACAGATGGCTGAACATTTTGCCTTTGGCATCGCAATGGGCGGCGAAACTGAAGCGATCGGCGTCCAGTGAGGCAACATCGCAGGTCAACTGCCCCTGCAGGTATTTTACGGTGTCCGCGCCGTTAAGCGTGACCAATGCCCAATCCTCCAGAGAAATGAGCGTCAGCGGCAGATGGCTTGCGGGCGACGGCAGACGCGGAGGAAAAGGAACTTGAGATGACATGGGACAGTCCTATCAGTAGTCTGACAATAGCCTAATGGTAAAAGACCGCGAGGGGTTTGCAAGCGGATCTTGCCTGCGCGTTTAGCGATACGTGCCCGGTATGGAATAAATAGCGCAGAATGTAGCGAAATGTGTCGTTTTGTCTCATGCCCCCGGGTAAAACGGGGTAAACTAGCCGCGAGCGTAGCGGTTATAAGGGGAAATTTTTAGATGGATATCACCAACAAAGCGCGGATCCACTGGGCCTGCCGCCGTGGCATGCGCGAGCTGGATATCGCCATCATGCCGTTCTTTGAACACGATTTTGACGCCCTGGATGACCAGGACAAGCAGCGTTTCGTTCGGCTGCTGGAGTGCGACGATCCCGATTTGTTCAATTGGCTGATGAACCACGGCCGGCCGGACGACGGCGAGCTGCGGCGGATTATTACTTTGATTCAGACGCGAAACAAAGCCCGTGGCCCTTTGGCGATGTGATATCCGGGTCTCCTGGCGCACTCAGCTTTGCTCGCTGGCGTTTTACGGGATCCTGATTATGCTGATTTTACTCTCGCCCTGGCCGGAAAATTACGGGCTGGTATGGTTGACGCTGGTCCTGGTGGTGGTGTTTGAATGTATCCGCAGCCAGCGCAACATTATGTCGTGCCGCGGCGAACTGGTGTTGATGAGCGACAACAGTATTCAATGGCATCGCGAGGAGTGGATCTTCACCCGTAGAGCCTGGATGCTCAAGGGTGGCGTGCTGCTCAGCCTGCGCAAAGCGGGCGGCAAACGGCGCCGGCGGTTATGGCTGGCGGCAGACAGCATGGACGGCCGGGAATTTCGCCACCTGCGCCAGCTGTTGGCGCGCCAGACCGGGTCCTAGCGTAGGGGGTGCCTGCGGC
Source organism: Candidatus Sodalis sp. SoCistrobi (assembly GCF_900143145.1). Classification (GTDB taxonomy): domain Bacteria; phylum Pseudomonadota; class Gammaproteobacteria; order Enterobacterales; family Enterobacteriaceae; genus SoCistrobi. Next base: position 9,360 of record NZ_FRDB01000079.1, on the reverse strand, counting down.
GGAGTTCAGAGGCCCGCGCCGAATTACAGCAACGCCGCCATTTCCCCCAGGATCTGCTCGCACCACTGTTGCAGCCGCTGCTCGCTCAAATCATATTGATTGACCTCGTCGAGCGCCAGCCCGACGAACTGGTCGCCGGCGGGGTTGACGGCCTTCTGACTGGTGAATTCGTAGCCATCGGTAGGCCAGTAGCCGATAAATCGGGCGCCCTGCGGTTTTAGCACATCATGGAGATAGCCCAGTGCATCCAGAAACCACTCGCCGTAGCCCAACTGATCTCCCATCCCGTAGAGCGCGATGATTTTACCGTCCAACTGAAGGGTGCCGAGCTCTGACCACAGGGCTTCCCAATCTTCCTGAATTTCGCCAAAGTCCCAGGTGGGGATGCCGAGGATGAGGATGCTGTACTCCATCATGCGCTGCGCCGGGACATCTTTTACGTTATGCAAATCGACCAGCTCCGGCCCGAGAATATCGCGGATTTTCTCGGCGGCCATTTCGGTGTAGCAGGTGCTGGAGCCATAAAATAAACCGACTTTCATCTCTCGTGTTACTCTTGCAAACAACCTAATGGCGTCAAGTGTACCAGATTTGACGGTATGTCAGGCATAATGTCATCTGCCGCCCCGTACAGGAGTCAGTTATGGAACGACCGGATGACGTCATTATTGAGCAGTTTCTTGATTCCCTGTGGCTGGAACGCAACCTGGCGGAAAACACCCTGGCCTCCTATCGCCTCGACCTGCAGGCGCTCGCGGCCTGGCTGCAATCCCAGCAGCGCGACAGTCTGAACGCGAGCGCGGCGGATTTGCAGGCCTTTCTGGCCGATCGTCTCGATCACGGCTACAAGGCCACCAGCTCCGCCAGGCTGCTCAGCGCCACGCGCCGTTTTTTTCAGTATCTGTACCGGGAAAAACGCCGCGGCGACGATCCCAGCGCCGGCATCTCGGCGCCCAAATTACCGCAGCGTCTGCCCAAAGATCTCAGCGAGGCCCAGGTGGGTGATTTACTGGCGGCGCCCACTATCGCCGATCCCGTCGAACTGCGCGATAAGGCGATGCTGGAAGTGCTCTATGCCACCGGTTTGCGGGTGTCCGAACTGGTCGGGTTGACCCTGTCGGACGTCAGCCTGCGGCAGGGCGTGGTGCGGGTGATTGGTAAAGGTGATAAGGAGCGGCTGGTGCCATTGGGGGAAGAGGCGGTATACTGGATTGAGTATTATCTGGAACATGGCCGTCCAGCGCTGACCCATGGTCAAAGCCTGGACATTCTGTTTCCCAGCAACCGCAGCCGCAAGATGACCCGCCAGACGTTCTGGCATCGCATTAAACATTATGCCATTCTGGCGGGCATTGACAGCGAGCGGCTCTCCCCCCATGTTTTGCGGCACGCCTTTGCGACCCATTTGCTGAATCACGGGGCGGATTTACGCGTGGTGCAACTGCTGCTGGGACACAGCGATCTTTCAACGACGCAGATCTATACCCACGTCGCCACTGAACGATTGAAGCTTATCCACCAACAGCATCATCCCCGCGCCTGAGCGGTGGCATTGAAATGAATTCAAGGCGTATGTATGCGCCGACCCCGACCCGGGTGTTTAAATAAGGATTACAATGTGAACAAAAGCCTGGTACTGCTATCCTTTATAGCGCTGGCCCTTTCCCCGCTCGTCCACGCTGACGACGCGGCCATCAAGCATTCTCTGTCGCGCCTCGGCATTCATAGCGCCGACATTCAGCCGTCCCCGGTCGCCGGGCTGAAAACCGTCTTGACCGAAAGCGGTGTATTGTATGTCTCCGACGACGGACGCCATGTCATTCAAGGCCCGCTGTATGATGTGGGTAGCAACCATCCCGTCAACGTCACCAATCAGCTCCTCAGCAAGCGCCTCAACGCCCTGCAAAAGGAGATGATTATCTTCAAAGCACCGCAGGAAAAGCACGTGGTGACGGTGTTCACCGACATCACCTGCGGTTATTGCCACAAGCTGCACGAGCAAATCAAAGAGTATAACGCGCTGGGGATCACTATCCGCTATCTGGCGTTTCCGCGCCAGGGGCTGAATTCCCAGACGGAGAAGGACATGGCGTCGGTGTGGTGCAGCGCCAACCCGAAAGACGCCTTTAACCGGGCGATGAACGGCGGCAACGTTCCGGCCGCCAGCTGCGACATTGATATCAGCAAACACTATACGCTCGGCGTGCAATATGGCATCCAGGGTACGCCGGCGATGTTGCTGGACAACGGGACCCTCATCCCGGGCTATCAAAGCCCGAAAGAGCTGGCCGCTATCCTGGATCAGCAAGGATCGGATCAGGCAACGGGCGGTTAACACGGCAGTGAATATGACAACGGAATTGCGTCGGCGTCCGCTGGGCGATAGCGCTGTGCTGGCCGAGGCGGATATCCCGCCGCTGCTGAAACGATTGTATGTGCAACGTGGCGTCGGTGCCGTCGGTGAGCTGGAGCGGGGCGCGCGCGGGTTGCTGGCTTATCATCCCCTGACCGGCATCGAGCAGGCGGTGAGCCTGCTGGTGCGCGCTCTGGCGGATCAGCGCAGAATAATGGTGGTCGGCGATTTCGATGCGGACGGCGCAACCAGCACCGCGCTTACGGTGCTGGCGCTGCGGCAAATGGGCGCACACACGATAGATTTCCTGGTGCCGAATCGCTTTGAGGACGGCTACGGCCTTAGCCCCGAGGTGGTGGAGCAGGCGGCGGCGCGCGGCGCGCAGCTTATCCTGACCGTGGATAATGGCATCTCTTCCCATGCCGGCGTCACTCTTGCGCATGAGAAAGGCATCCCGGTGCTTATCACCGATCATCACCTCCCGGGCGACACCTTGCCGGCCGCCGACGCCATCGTTAATCCCAATTTACGCGACTGCACCTTCGCCTCGAAATCCCTGGCGGGCGTCGGGGTGGCGTTTTATCTGATGCTGGCGCTGCGTGCGCGGCTCAACGACAGCGGCTGGTTTACACAGCGGGGCATAGCGGCCCCCAAACTGGCCGAACTGTTGGACCTGGTGGCGTTGGGCACCGTGGCGGACGTGGTGCCGCTGGACGCCAACAACCGTATCCTGGTGCATCAGGGGCTAAGCCGCATTCGCGCTGGCCGTTGCCGTCCCGGTATCCGCGCGCTGGCGGAGGTGGCCAATCGCGACATTACCCGGCTGTGCGCCAGCGATCTGGGTTTCGCATTGGGACCTCGGCTCAACGCCGCCGGGCGATTGGACGATATGTCGGTCGGGGTCGCGCTGTTGCTGAGCGAGGATCTGCCGCAGGCGCGCATGCTGGCGGCGGAGCTCGATGTCCTCAATCAAACCCGGCGTGAAATCGAACAGGGCATGGAAGCGGAAGCGCTGGCGCTTTGCCAGTCAATGGCGCGCGACGAGCAGACGATGCCCTTTGGGCTGGCTATCTACAATGAGCAATGGCATCAGGGGGTGGTGGGCATTCTGGCATCGCGGCTCAAAGAGCGTTTTCACCGGCCGGTTATTGCCTTTGCGCCCGCGGGTGAGGGCGTACTGAAAGGATCGGGACGGTCGGTGGCCGGTTTGCACATGCGCGATCTGCTTGAGCGGCTGGACACCTTGTATCCCGGTATGATACTGAAATTTGGCGGCCATGCCATGGCGGCCGGCCTGACGCTGGAGCAGGCGCAGTTCGAGCGTTTTCGCCAGCGTTTCGCCGCATTGGTCGATGAGTGGCTCGATCCCGCGATGCTCGAAGGGGTGATCTGGTCGGACGGCGAGCTGGCCGGCCAGGAGTTGTCGCTGACCACCGCCGAGCTGCTGCGTGACGGCGGTCCTTGGGGGCAGGGGTTTCCGGATCCGCTGTTTGACGGGCGGTTTCGCGTGCTTAATCAGCGGTTGGTGGGAGAGAAACACCTGAAACTGCTGCTCGAACCCGTGGCGGGAGGCCCCATGCTGGATGGTATCGCTTTCAATATCGACCCGCGGCTGTGGCCGGACAATAGCGTGCATACCGTCGAGTTGGCCTACAGGCTGGAGGTTAACGAGTTTCGCGGTAACCGCTCCCTGCAGCTTTTGATACAGCATATCTGGCCGCTGTAGCCCACCGCCGCCGTCGCCAATCCGATGGCGACGGCGACTACCTTCCGCGGCGCGGATCCGTTACAATAGCGGGTTAACACGCATTCCTTCTCGTCAATGAGCACATTAATCCATGTTTGAAATTAATCCGGTAAAAAACCGTATTCAGGACCTGTCGGAAAGGACAGCCGTTCTGAGGGGGTATCTTTGACTACGATCTCAAGAAAGAACGTCTCGAAGAAGTAAACGCCGAGCTAGAACAGCCCGACGTATGGAATGAGCCTGAACGCGCGCAGGCGCTGGGAAAAGAGCGCTCGTCGCTAGAAGCGATTGTTGAAACCATCGACCAGCTTACCCAGGGTTTGGAAGACGTTGCCGGCCTGTTGGAGCTGGCGGTGGAAGAGGACGACGAAGAGACCTTTCTCGAAACCCAGGCTGAACTGGACGGTCTTGAGGCCAAACTGGCCCAGCTGGAATTCCGCCGTATGTTCTCCGGCGAATACGACAGCGCCGACTGCTACGTCGATATCCAGGCCGGGTCAGGCGGCACCGAAGCGCAGGACTGGGCCAGCATGCTGCTCAGAATGTATTTGCGCTGGGCGGAATCGCGCGGTTTTAAAACCGAAATTATCGAAGAGTCCGAAGGGGAAGTTGCCGGCATCAAATCGGTGACCATCAAGGTTATCGGCGACTATGCCTACGGCTGGCTGCGGACCGAAACCGGCGTGCATCGCCTGGTGCGCAAGAGTCCGTTTGACTCCGGCGGCCGGCGCCACACCTCGTTCAGCTCCGCCTTCGTTTACCCGGAAGTGGACGACGATATCGATATCGACATCAACCCGGCGGATCTGCGCATCGATGTTTATCGCGCCTCCGGCGCCGGCGGCCAGCACGTTAACCGGACTGAATCCGCGGTGCGTATTACCCATTTGCCCACCAATATCGTCACCCAGTGTCAGAACGACCGTTCGCAGCATAAAAACAAAGATCAGGCGATGAAACAGCTGAAAGCCAAGCTGTATGAATTCGAGCTGCAGAAAAAGAATGCGGAAAAGCAGGCGCTGGAAGATACCAAGTCTGATATTGGCTGGGGCAGCCAGATCCGCTCATACGTGCTGGACGATTCCCGCATCAAGGATCTACGTACCGGCGTGGAAACGCGCAACACCCAGTCGGTGCTGGATGGCGATCTGGACAAATTTATTGAAGCCAGTCTTAAAGCAGGGCTATGAGGAACCCATATGTCTGAATCACACTCACAGGACGGTGCCCCTCAGGCGCTGGATATGAATAACGAGCTGCGTTCGCGGCGGGAGAAACTCGGCCAGTTGCGCCAGCAGGGTATTGCGTTTCCTAACGATTTCCGCCGGGATGCCGTGTCCGACCAGCTGCATGCCCGCTACGGCGAGAAGAGCAATGAAGAACTGGAAGCGTTGAACATTGAGGTCAGCATTGCCGGCCGCATGATGACCCGCCGTATTATGGGTAAAGCCTCCTTCGCCACTCTGCAGGACGTGGGCGGGAAAATCCAGCTCTATGTCGCCCGCGACGATTTGCCGGAAGGGCAATACAACGAGCAGTTCAAAAAATGGGACCTCGGCGACATTCTGGGCGCGCGCGGCAAATTATTCAAAACCCGCACCGGCGAGCTGTCGGTCCACTGTAGCGAAATTCGCCTGCTGACCAAAGCGATGCGTCCGCTGCCGGATAAGTTCCACGGCCTGGCCGATCAGGAAACCCGCTATCGCCAGCGCTATCTTGATTTGATCGCCAACGATGAATCACGCCAAACCTTCAAAGTGCGTTCGCGCATTATGGCGGAAATCCGCCGTTTTATGATGGATAACGATTTCATGGAAGTGGAAACGCCGATGATGCAAACCATCCCCGGCGGCGCCGCGGCGCGTCCCTTCATCACCCATCATAACGCGTTGGATATCGATATGTATCTGCGTATCGCGCCGGAGCTGTATTTGAAACGGCTGGTGGTGGGCGGCTTTGAGCGGGTCTTTGAAATAAACCGCAATTTCCGCAATGAAGGCTTATCGCCGCGCCATAATCCCGAGTTCACCATGATGGAACTCTATATGGCTTATGCGGACTACCGTGACCTGATTGTGCTGGTGGAAACGTTGTTCCGCACCCTGACGCAGCGGGTACTCGGCACCAGCGTAGTGCACTATGGCGATCAAACCTTCGATTTCGGCCAGCCCTTTACCCAGATGACCATGAAAGAAGCCATCTGCCATTATCGCCCGGAGACCCGGCCGGAAGCGCTGGACGATATGGCTTCGGCCACCGCCATTGCCGAGTCATTGGGTATTAAGGTTGACAAAAGCTGGGGCCTGGGGCGGGTGCAGACCGAGATTTTTGAAGAGACGGCGGAAAGCCATCTTATTCAGCCGACTTTCATCACCGCCTACCCGGCGGAAGTCTCGCCGCTGGCGCGCCGCAATGATGACAATCCTTTCTTTACCGATCGTTTTGAATTCTTCATCGGCGGGCGCGAAATCGGAAACGGTTTCTCCGAGCTTAACGATGCCGAAGATCAGGCGGCGCGCTTTGCCGAGCAGGCTCAGGCCAAAGACGCCGGTGACGATGAAGCGATGTTCTATGACGAGGACTATGTCACCGCGCTGGAGCACGGCCTGCCGCCGACCGCCGGGTTGGGTATCGGTATCGATCGCCTGATGATGCTGTTAACCAATAGCCATACCATCCGCGACGTGATCCTGTTCCCGGCGTTGCGTCCGCAAAAATAGCCTTCCTATCAGGGGCGGATAAAATCGTGTCCGCCCCGTCTGCCATCAATGCACCATGGCGGAACATTGCGCCGCATGATGGCGCTCTTTGTCCGTGATTACGCCATTAAGCGTGTTAATGCGCTTTCCGCCGCTGCCGTAATGCGTCTTTTCTGCCCGCGTCTTCTGCGCTATTGCCGGCGCGTCACGGCTTCGACGCCGGGCATGATTCTCTGTCAACGTCTGCACATTGTTGGTGCAAATAACCTTGCGTGTTGCACTTATTTGGTTCAATGAGCGTCGGGAGCAGGTCATTGCCCTCGCACATCCCCCGCCGCGCGCGCTTGCTGAATGTGGTCGTATTGGCCTGTATCTTGCTACTAATTTCCCCTTCATTTATTTTAGAGGTCACCAGGTAATGAATGTGGACGCCAGCACCCCGGTAGCAACCCCGACAACCTCACAGCCGGACAGCCACACGCTGGAAGAGGTCTGGTCACGCGTCGAGGCCAGCCGCGCGCCATTTTGCGCCTTAAGCGACAGCATTTGGGCCACGCCCGAGCTCAATTACGATGAAGTGCAATCTTCGGCGCAAATTGCGGCGATGCTCCAACAACAAGGGTTTCGCATCGAGCGCGGCATCGCCGGTATCCCGACCGCCATGGTCGGTGAAGCCGGACAGGGTGGACCGGTCATCGCCATCCTCGGTGAGTATGACGCCCGGCCGGGTCTCAGCCAGGAGGCGGATGTTGCGGAACCCCGGCCGGTGCAGGCGGGCGGTAACGGCCACGGTTGTGGCCATAATCTGCTGGGCAGCGCGGCGTTACAGGCCGCCAGCGCGGTGAAAGATTTTCTCGCCGCCCATCAGCTGCCGGGACGGGTGCGATTCTATGGCTGTCCGGCGGAAGAGGGCGGCTCCGCCAAAGGTTTTATGGTACGCGCGGGGGTGTTCGATGATGTGGACATCGCCATCAGCTGGCACCCCAACGCGTTTAGCGGCGTAATAGAGGCCAACTCCCTGGCCTGCAACGAAATTAACTACCACTTTAGCGGCCGGGCCGCTCATGCGTCCGCCAGCCCGCACCTGGGCCGCAGCGCGCTGGATGCGGTCGAACTGATGAACGTCGGCGTCAATTACCTGCGCGAGCATATGCCCAGCTCGGCGCGTATCCATTATGCGGTTACCGATACCGGCGGCCATTCTCCTAATGTCGTGCAGGCGCGGGCAACGGTACGCTATTTAATCCGCGCGCGCGAATTGCCGGCGCTGCAGCAGTTGGTTAAGCGGGTCGACAACATCGCCGCCGGCGCGGCGTTGATGAGCGAGACCACCGTCAGCAGTCAGGTGCTGAGCGGCGATGCCAATCTTATCGGCAACGGTCCGCTGGAAGCGCGCATGCAGACGCATCTCGAATTGCTGGGACCGCCGCCTTTCGATGACGCGGACCGCGCTTATGCCGCGCGTTTCAAGCAAACCCTCTCTCAGGACGATCTGAAAAGCGCTTATGATCGCTATGGCCTGGCGGTGGATTATCAACGTCCGCTGTGCGATTTCGTGTTGCCGCTGCGGCGTCCCTATAGCGACATGGTCGGCTCGACCGATGTGGGCAGCGTGAGCTGGGTAGTGCCGACCGTGCAGGTTTATGGCGCCACCTACGCCATCGGCACGCCGGGGCATTCGTGGCAATTGGTTGCCCAGGGCAAAGCCGCCGTGGCCCATAAAGGGATGATCCATGCCGCCAAGATTATGGCCAGCACCGCCGTCGATTTGCTACAGCACCCTGAATTGATTGCGCAGGCGAAGGCGGAACATCGCGCCAGGCTTGCCGGCGTTGAGTTCATCAACCCGATTCCCGAAGGCGTAACACCGCCGTTCCCCGACAATGAGTGATGCGCGCCACTCGCTGCGGGCTTAACGGATAACAATATGCAAACGATCAACTTTTGGCAATTGGTCAGCTTCGGCGAACACGGCTGGGGCGCCATGCTGCTGTCGGGTATGGCGGTGACCATTGCGCTTTCACTGTGCGGCTTTGTGCTCAGCGCGGTCATCGGAGCGCTGGTCGCCTGGGCCAAAATCGCCGGCAATGCGCCGCTACGTATCGCCGGCGATATCTATACCACGGTACTGCGCGGCATTCCCGACCTGCTGGTGATTTACCTGTTTTACTTTGGCGGCAGCAGCCTGCTGAGTGCCCTCGGCGGGCTGTTCCACGCGGATGGTTTTATCGCCTTTCCCGGCTTTTTGGCCGGCATGCTGGCGGTCGGGATCACCGCCGGCGCCCAGCAGACTGAATAACCCCGAGTTTATTAGAGAGTAATTTTGGCAATACTACGCCGCTTCCTCTGATGCTAATTGCAAAGCGTAATAGTTCATTTCGGCTTCAGTAGGAGGGATGTAACCCAGCCGCCCGAGCAGCCTTCTGTTGTTGTACCAGTCCACCCAGTCCAGCGTGGCCAACTCCACTTCCGTCCGGTTTTTCCAGCTCCCGCGGTGGATAACCTCCGTTTTGTACAACCCGTTGATACTCTCTGCCATCGCATTATCGTAGGAGTCGCCG
>NZ_FRDB01000022.1 GCF_900143145.1 Candidatus Sodalis sp. SoCistrobi | reverse complement strand
TCAACGATCTGCTCTTTAACTCCCGGCTTTCGCGCTTCATAGCGGTAGGTAAGCTGGAATACACGGTGACAGCACTGACACCGGAAGCGTTCGCGCTTAGTTGGACTAAGGCCATGTCGATAAATTTTATCTGAATGGCAGCGAGGACAATGAACAGAAACTGTAACCACGTGGAAACCTCAAATAGAGGCAGAATATCACAAAAGTCAACTATTTGAAGGCATTACCCTTTCCCACTGCCAAACACCAAAGCAGGTTTTAATGTGCTGTTTTTTTCACTCTAGCTTTACGGTATTAAGCGGGATGTAAAAGCCCAATGGCATCAAATCATCCGATGCCTTATTGACTTATTCATATTACCAATGACATGAATAGCCTCGGCGTGTCCCAGCGACTATTATCGTGACTCGGTTGATACCGTTCCGCCGGGAATGAGAAAAAATAAAATCAAGCCTCAGCAATACCGGCATCTTTGCGCATAATAGCCTGGGCCCCATGTCTCATGCTGATTACCAACGTTAGCGATATTACCTTTTACCCCCAGATTCATTACCATGATGGAATCACTCTCCGTGCGGCAAGGTCATTACGTCTCGCTAAATTTTAAGACGGCTCATATTCTCTGTTTTATACGACGCAATAGCTTTTTATAAATAAGGTCAATGTATAGCAGCATTATCTCAACCAGAATAAAAATAGAATAAGCATTATAATGTAACGGCATATAATTTACGTTCTATCCGTTAAATACCTTAATTACCGCCTGAGGCAAACGCCCTTTAGATAGGCAGCGCAGCCCGACCAGCGGCGTTCGGGCAAGCAGCGAACGCCGGTACGGCGAGGTTTCAGATAAGGTAGGCTGAACTACCGTGATAGGTCACCCATCACGCGTTTCCCCCCGTCGACACCACCCAACGCCGATGTACCCATAGCGAGGCCATAATCACCGCTCCACCAATGATAAAACTCGGCCAGTGCGGTTGCTGCTGCCAGATAGCCAGATTCACCAGCAAGCCCGCCGGCACATGGACATTATTCATGATGCCCAGCGTACCGGCATCCACTTGGGTAGCGCCATAGTTCCACATGAAATAACCCGGGGCGGATGCGCCAACCCCCAGCCAAATGAGCACGCCCCATTGCAGCGACGTGGTGGGCAATTTCTGCGCGTTCCCGAATAACCCCCAGGCGATCGCGGCCACCAGAAACGCCCCCAGGTAAAACCAGGAGAACGCCGAATGCTGCGGCATCGGCCAGACTTCCATCAGACGCTTGTATCCCACCATGCCTATGGCAAAACAGATATTTGCCGCCTGCACCAACAGCAATCCCCATAAGAAATGCTGACTCAGATGGTCATAACGGATAATCGCCGCGCCGGCCACCGCCAGCAGTGCGCTGCCCAAATAGCCCCAGCGCAAACGCTGACCGCGCAACACATCGTAGATAAGCGTGATATACAGCGGCGTCAACACCGTAAACAGCAAAAATTCCTGTACGGTTAAATAAAGATAGGCCTGATAACTAAACAAATACATGATGCCAAGCTGACAGGCACCCGTCGCCATATAGGCTAGCAATTGCCGTGGGGGATAGCCGCGCCAGCGGAGAAACGGCAAAAAGACCAGCGCCGCCAGCGCCAGGCGTATCAATACCGCAAAGGTACTGTCCACTTGGCCTGCAAGATATTCGCCAATCAAACTAAAGGAAAAAGCCCACAGAATGGTGGTGATAATCAACAACAACACGTGGCGTCATCTCGGGAAAATAAAAAAGCCAGTGTAACCGAAAGCGGTGAGGGAGAATATGGCAATCGGGTTGACAAATGTACATATATCAACCACCTCATTCCCTTTCATCGTGGTGTTGATGCCCGTAGACGGCATTATCTGTGTAACCGCTTTCGCTTGCTCCCTTGCGGGTTAGGGTCAATAGCCGGCCGTCAAATCATCTGGTGTCCGCGGATCCGAGGCGCCGGCCAGCGTGCCGTCCGGCAGGCGCATAATACTCTGGGTACTGCCCATTACCGGTTTTATCGCCACATGTTGCCCTTTTTCCCGCAGCAGGCGCAGTGTATCGGGGCTAAACCCCTTTTCCAGACGTAGCTCATCGGGCATCCACTGTTGATGAAATCGGGGCGCCGCTGTGGCTTCGGCGATGTTCATCTTGAAATCAATGGTGTTCACCAGAATCTGTAGCACGGTGGTAATGATATGGCTGCCGCCCGGACTGCCGGTCACCAGCCAGATTTTACCGTCTTTGACGACCAGAGTCGGCGACATGGAGGAAAGGGGACGCTTACGCGGCGCGATAGCGTTCGCGTCACCGCCGACCAGGCCAAAGATATTGGGCGTGCCGGGTTTGGCGGAAAAATCATCCATTTCATTGTTGAGCAAAATACCGCTGTTGCCGGCCATGATACCGCTGCCAAAGTAGGTGTTGAGCGTATAGGTGACGGCTACCGCGAAACCGTTTTTATCGACGACCGAGTAGTGGGTGGTTTGATCGCTTTCATAGGGCTGTAATTGCCCCGGCCGTATGGAGGACGACGGTCGGGCGTGATTCAGGTCGATACGCTGCGCCAGCGATTTGGCATAAGCTTTGCTGGTCAGGGCCGCTACCGGAACTGAGACAAAATCCGGATCGCCCAGATAGCGCGACCGGTCGGCATAGGCATACTTCATTGCTTCTGACATGACCTGCAACGCGTTGGCGCTACCGGCCCCCATTTTTGCTAAATCAATGTTTTCTAAAATATTTAGTATCTGGATAATGTGAATGCCGCCAGAGGACGGCGGCGGCATTGAATAAATCTGGTATCCACGGTAGCTGCCCACCACCGGCCGGCGCTCCACAGCCCGATATTCGGCCAGATCCTGGCGATTAATTAGGCCGCCGCGCCGGCGCATTTCCGCGCTAATCTCGCCGGCGATGTCGCCGTGGTAAAATGCCCGTGGCCCCTGCCGGGCGATAAGCGTCAGACTATGGGCCAGCTGCGGCTGCCGCAGCGTTTCTCCCACCGCGTAAGGCTGCCCGTTGGCTTTAAAAAAAACGGCGCGACTGTTGGCATAATGAATGACATTTTCCCGACCATAGTGGGCCAAGTCCCCCGCCAGCGCCTGATTGACGGTGAAACCCTTTTCCGCCAGGCGAATCGCCGGCCGCATGACCTGCGCCAAATCCATTGAACCGTAACGGCTGAGCGCCAGCGTCAGACCCGCTACGGTGCCGGGCGTACCGGACGCCAGCGGGCTGGTGAGGGAAAGCCGGCTATCGGCATTGCCATCGGCGCCGATAAACATGTTGCGTGAGGCGCCTTGCGGCGCCATCTCGCGAAAATCAATCGCCGTCGTGTGGCCGGCAGGCGTGCGCAGCAACATGAAGCCGCCGCCGCCCAGATTACCGGCCTGGAGATGCGTGACCGCCAGCGCGAACCCCACCGCCACCGCCGCATCTACCGCATTCCCGCCCTGGCGCAGGATAACCACCCCAACCTCGGTCGCCGTTTTATCCACGCTCGCGACCATGCCGTGAGGCGCGGTAACCGGATGAAAAATATCATTTTCAACACCGTAGGAAAGCGGTGCCACACTTTGTGGCCACGCGGCTGGCGTGGCCGAGGCCCATAACATTAGCGCCGCAAGCCAGATGTTCAGGCGCAGCAGGGAAGATAACCTCATAATGACTAACGTACAAAATGATGAGCTAATCATTAGTACGTTACCAATATCCCTTCTCTTTACCACCCATCATTGGCCGAACACCGGCATATTGCGCGTTTAAGGTGTAAAATCAGTAAGTGGATCACGACAGGAGAGCATGATGAAAACGTATCCGGTGATGCGGGGTTGGCTGATTTCGCTTATGTTGACCGCGCCGCTGGCGCTGGCCGCGACCAAGCCGCGACCGCCGGTGGATCCGCCAAATCGGGCGGAGCAACAATTGCAGAATCATATGGACAATCGCGCCCAACAGCAGAAATCACAGTTTCAACAACAACAACAGCGGCAGCAAACCCAACAGCAGCGTCAGCAATTACAGCAGCAGTTGGAAACCAATCAGCAACGCACCCGGCAAAAACAACCTCAATAGCCGGGTACACTGGCCGGAGCGAACGCGCGGCGCATAAGGGCTGCGCCCCCGTTTCAGGCGTTGGCGAGCTCAGCGTCACTCAGGTCAATGCGGTCAGGATAGCGGGTGCCACATCCGGTCGACGGCGTGCAGGCTGGCACGGCGCATCAGGGCTGCGCCCCCGCCTCAGCCGTTGGCGAGGTCAGCGTCACTCAGGCCAATGCGGTCAGGATAGCGGGTGCCACACCCGGGCGACGGCGTGCAGGCTGGCACGGCGCAAAAGGGCTGCGCCCCCGTCTAGGGCGCTGGCGAGCTCAGCGTCAATCAGGTCGATGCGGTCGGTACAGAGGGAGTCAACGCCCCAGCCTAATAAGGTGCGGGCGCGGTAAGGACTGTTAACGGTCCAGGCCAGAATATGCAGCCCGCTGGCTTTAATCGCCTCGACCCGGTCCTCCGTCAATGCCTCATGCTGCAGGTGCAAAGCCCGACACGACAATTGACGTGTCAGCGTATCCCAGTCGTCGCGCCATTCTTCCAGCAGCAGCCCGCGCGGCAGCTCCGGCGCCGCCTGGAATGCGGCCGGTTTCATCCTCAACACCGGTGGTGGGTTTGATTTCGATGTTGACAGCCAGCCCGTGCTGCCGGCAACGTTCCGCCACCGACGACAATAGCGGCAGCCGCTCACCGCGAAAGGCCACATCGAACCATTCACCGGCCTCAATCTGCGACAGGGTAGACCATGCTAAGTGGCCGGCGATGCCGCTGCCTTGGCTGGTTCGTTCAAGCGTATCGTCGTGCAAAAGAAAAATTTGACCATCGGCGGACAGCTTGGCATCCACTTCAATCATCTGCTGACCATAGCGGGCACCGGTATCGATGGCGGCAAGCGTATTTTCCGGCGCCAGCGATCCTCCGCCACGGTGGGCAACGATGGTCGGATAAGGCCATTCTCTGGTCATAATTCCACCCGGGTTCCACTTTGCAAGTCGAAATAGTGCCATGCGTCGGCCGGACAATGCAAATGCAGTGTCGCGCCGGGCGCCGGGAGATCGTCATGGGCCAGACGCACAACCATGGCACAGCCTTCCCAATGGCCATGAGCCAGATTATCGGCGCCCAGCCGCTCAAGTGTAGCCACCTCCAGGCGGCACGGGACACCTGCGTGTCGCGCTGGCGCCTGACCGTTGATGCCCCCCGTTGTCGGCGTAAGCGCCACCGGCTCAACGGCCGCAGCGGGTAATTGCGCCTTAACGGACATCGTGCCCACCCTCACCGCCGCTGAGGTTGGCTCGTCACCGATCATGCGCAGAACGTGTTCCGGGCGAATGCCGGCGGTTAGCGCACGGTCGGCCCAGTCGGCGCGAGCAACGGGCAACGCCAACGCCGGCCCGTTATCCAGCCGCAGCCAGCGCCCATCGGCGCTGACACGTCCAGGCAGTAAATTCATGGCCGGCGAGCCCATAAAGCCGGCGACGAACAGCGTTGCCGGCCTGCGGTAAATGTCCGTCGGCGTGCCGATTTGTTCTACCCGGCCCCGATTAAGCACTACCACCCGCTCGGCCAGCGTCATGGCCTCGACCTGATCGTGAGTGACATAAAGACTGGTGGTCTTTAACCGGCGATGCAATTGCTGCAATTCCAAGCGCATTTGCGTGCGCAGCTTCGCATCCAGATTGGAAAGCGGCTCATCGAATAAAAACACGTCTGGTTCACGTACCAGGGCACGCCCCATCGCCACCCGCTGCCGCTGGCCGCCGGAAAGCTCTCGCGGTTTGCGGTACAAGAGCGGCGCCAGCTCCAATATGTCAGCCACCTGCTCCACCGCATGTCGAATTTGCTGTTTCCCGAGACCGCGGATCTTCAATCCGTAAGCCATGTTGTCGAACACGCTCATGTGCGGATACAACGCATAATTTTGAAATACCATGGCGATCCCGCGGCTCGCAACCGGTGATGCGTTTGTCGCCGATATAAATATCGCCGGCCGTCACGCTCTCCAGCCCGGCCACCAGGCGTAACAGAGTGGACTTGCCGCAGCCGGAAGGCCCGACCAGCACGATGAATTCACCGTCCGCCACCGTTAAATCCAGCGGCGCAATAATGGTGGTTTTACCGTCGTAGCTTTTAACGACCTGCTGTAATCGTAAACTCGCCATAATGCGTTATTTCTCGCTATCTACCAGGCCGCGTACGAACGCACGCTGCATGACTAAAACAATCGCCACCGGCGCAATCAGGGTTAACAGCATCGCCGCCATGACCTGATTCCATTGCGTGGTGCCGTCACCGCTGGCTATCATGCTTTGGATGCCCGCAACCGCCGTGCCGAGCGAAGCGTCGTTAATGATCAATAGCGGCCAGAGATACTGATTCCAGCCATAAATAAAGGTGATCACAAACAGCGCCGCCAGATTGGTTTTTGACAGCGGCAGCAGGATATCCCACAAAAAGCGCAGCGGGCCGGCGCCGTCGATGCGCGCCGCTTCAAGCAGCTCATGAGGCACGGTCATGAAGAATTCGGACGCCATCAACGGCAGCGTCAGCCCGGTATAGCTGTCCAGCATATGTAAATGGGCAATCACATCGACCGTGGGAAAAATCCGCACCTCAACCGGCAGCATCAGCGTCATGAAAATCAGCCAAAACGCCAAATTACGCAGCGGAAACCGGAAATAAACGATAGCGAAGGCGGACAATAGCGATACGGTAATTTTACCGACGGTAATACCCAGCGCCATGATCAGACTGTTTAACAACAGGCGGCTAAAAGGTGCACTCTGGCCACTGACACCCTGCGACCATACTTGATGCAGGTTTTCCCACAGGTGGCCGCCGGGCAGCAGGCGCAGCGGCACTTGAAACACCTGCTGTGCGTCCAGTGACGCCGCCACCAGCGCCACATATAACGGAAACAGGATCACCGCGACGCCTGCCAGCAAGAGACCATGGCTGAAGATATCCAGCCCGCGCCGCTGTTCAATCATTGATAGCGCACCTTACGCTCGATAAAGCGAAATTGGATAATGGTCAATACGATCACCAGCAGCATTAACACCACCGACTGCGCCGCGGAGCTGGCCAGATCCAACCCGGTGAAGCCTTCGCGGTAGATTTTGTAAATCAAGGTGGTGGTGGACTGAACCGGGCCGCCGGCGGTGGCGGCGTCTATCACCGGAAACGTATCGAAAAAGGCATAGACCAGATTCACCACCAGCAAAAAGAAACTCACCGGCGATATCAGCGGCAATGCCAGCTGGAAGAAACGCCGGACCGGGCCGGCGCCGTCTATGGCCGCCGCCTCGACCAGAGAACGCGGGATGGATTGCAGCGCGGCTAGGAAAAACAAGAAGTTATAGCTAATTTGTTTCCACACCGCGATCATCACCACCAACAGCATCGCCTGACCGGCGTGGCGGGCATGATTCCATTCATAGCCAAGACCGTTAAGCCAATAGCTGATGAGCCCGAAACCGGGACTAAACAGAAACAGCCAAAGTACCGCCGCCACGGCCGGTGCGACCGCATATGGCAAGAGCAACAGCGTTTGGTAAAACCGCTTCGCGCGCAGCACATGATCCACCAGGGCGGCAAACAGCAACGCTAACAGCAGTCCACACGCCGTCACCAGTCCGCTAAATACCAGCGTGGTGCCGAAGGAGGCCAGATAAGCGGGATCGGCGATTAAGCGGCGGAAATTATCCAGACCGGCAAATCCCCCGATCAGGCCGAACGGATCGACGTCCTGCAGCGAATACCACAGCGCCTTACCGGCCGGCCAAAGAAAAAACACCCCGGTCACCGCCAGCTGCGGCAGGACCAGCAGCCAGGGCAATGCCCGGTGGGAAAAGCCGCGATGGCTGGCGGTCATCATGCCCCCTCCTTCAGCGTCCGGCACGCCCGCGCGACAACGGCGCGGGCGACGACGTTTAGCGTGTGGATTGCTCGAAACCGCGCAGTAACTGGTCGCCGCGCACCACCGCATTATCCAAGGCCTGTTTAGGGGTGGCCTGACCGCTCCACACGCGCTCCAGCTCCTCATCGACCACGGTGCGGATCTGCGGCATATTGCCCAAACGCATTCCTTTGGTAAACGGCAGCGGCGGTTTGTTCATCATTTGACGAATCGCGATATCGGCGCCGGGATGTTGGTCGTAGTAGCCTTGTTGCTTGCTCAACGTATATCCGGCGGTAGTAACCGGCAGATAACCGGTTTGCTGATGCCATTCGGCGACGATGTCCGGTTCGGCCAGGAATTGCAGGAATTGGGCGACACCCTTATAGGTTTCCGCGCTCTTGCCGGCCATCACCCACAGGCTGGCGCCGCCTATCATCGCGTTTTGCGGCGCGCCTTTTACATCGGCGTCATACGGCATCATGCCAACGCCATAATTGAATTTGGCGTACTGGCGCACGGTCGACAACGAACCCGAAGAACCAATGGCCATACCGCATTCGCCGCCGTAAAACTTCGCCATATAGGCGTCATCGCGGCCGAAATAGCCGGCGCTGCCGTTCTTGAGCATATCCGCCAGCAATTGGACGTGTTTAGTCTGTACCGGCCCGTTGAACACCAGCCGGGCATCGGTGCCGGCAAACCCGTTGTCTTGTGTCGCAACCGGTAAGCCATGCCAGGCGCTGAAGTTTTCAATATGGATCCAGCCTTGGTAGCCGCCGTTGGCATAGCCGCAGGCCAGACCAGCTTCGCGCAGCTTAACCGCGTCCGCCGCCAGCTGCTGCCAGGTTTGCGGCGGCTGTTCGGGGTTCAGCCCCGCCCGTTTGAAGGCGTCCTTATTGTAATACAGCACCGGCGTAGAACTGTTGAACGGCTGGGAGATCAGATGGCCGGTTTTACTGTCGCTGTAGTAGCCCAGTACCGCCGGCACAAAGGCGGATTCATCATTAGTCATGCCGGCGGCGCTAAACACTTGATAAACCGGTTTAATGGCGTGGCTGGCCATCATGGTGGCGGTACCCACCTCGTACACTTGCAGGATAGCCGGCGCATTGCCGGTGCGCCAGGCGGCGATGCCGGCCGCCAGCTCTTGCGGGTAAGCCCCCTTGTACACCGGCACGATGCGATAATCCGCATGCGTCTGGTTAAAACGGGTAGCCAGGCTCTCCACCTCTTTTCCCAGCTCACCTTCCATGGCGTGCCAGAAAGGAATTTCCGTCACCGCCCAGGCGCTTTGACTCACAACCCACATCAGCGCGGCGCAAAGCGACGCGGTACGGATAAAGGGGTTTACCATGCCGTTCTCCTGAAACCTGTAGTCATTAACGGCCTGTAACATGACATGCGAAGATGACAGAAAAATAACATCGGGGTGACAGCGCTATGACGCAGCGTCAAGCGACCGTTTTATAACGAAAGCTATGCCAGCGTCAGGATATCGCGCGGTAAACGACGGTAATTGCGTTATACTGTCGTCGCCGGTCTTCGCCTGTCTCTGCGGATCGGGATAACGGTAACGCCTGTAAGGAACCCATGAAACTGACGATCGAACGGCTGACGGTATTAAGCCCCCAGGATAAGCTTGATCTGGTAAAGATTTGGCCTGCCGTGGATATCGACGCGCTGCAACAGCAACTTACCGACTCCAATGTGCTGTTCGCCGCGCGCTTCAACGATCGGCTGCTGGGCGCGGTGCAGGTGGAGATTGACGCCGCCTGGGGAGAGGGGCGGCTGATGGGGTTATGCGTGCGGCCTGAAACCCGGCGGCGGGGCGTGGGTCTGTATTTATTGGCTGAAACCCGCCGCCAGATGCCCGATATTGTCTCTTGGTGGCTTAGCAATCAACAACCGCTGGAAGATGCCACCCTGCTGGGAAAATTCTTGTCCGCCTGCGGCTTCTCTGAAGAGCCTGACGGCTGGCATCTCCGTTAACGGCTCGCGCCCCGATCGGCCACCGGACACCATCATGATGCCGCGCTGAAAACGCAACAGCCGGTGAACGATCACCGGCTGTGATAGGCGCCTGCGGCTCAGGCAGTGCGCATGATGAACTGCCCATGCGGCGGAACATCGCCGCACGGCCGTCAGGCTTCGATCGCCAGACGCATTTTCTTCATGGCGTTTTTTTCAAGCTGGCGCACGCGCTCGGCGGAAACGCCGTATCGGTCGGCCAGCTCCTGCAGCGTACTTTTGTTATCGTCATCCAGCCAGCGCGCCCGGATAATGTCCTGGCTACGCTCATCGAGACCTTCCAGCGCCGCACTCAGCTTATCGGCGGCGTGATCGTCCCAATTATCCTCTTCAATATCGTCGGCAAAGTCGGACGACTTATCCTGTAGATACAGCATTGGCGCCATTGACTGCCCTTCACGGCCGTCGTCTTCCGGCGTCGGATCGAACGTCATATCCTGCGCGGCCATACGGGACTCCATTTCACGGACGTCCTTGCTGGTCACGCCTAGCTCTTTGGCCACCATTTCCACTTCGTCCTGGTTAAACCAGCCCAAACGCTGCTTGGTTTTACGCAGGTTGAAGAACAGCTTGCGCTGCGCCTTGGTGGTCGCCACTTTCACAATACGCCAATTGCGCAGCACGTATTCGTGGATTTCCGCCTTGATCCAGTGAACCGCAAACGACACCAGCCGCACGCCCACTTCTGGATTGAATCGGCGAACCGCTTTCATCAGGCCGATGTTACCTTCCTGAATCAGGTCAGCCTGAGGCAGGCCGTAGCCGGAATAGTTACGCGCAATATGAACAACAAAGCGCAGGTGAGACAGGATCAGCTGCTTGGCCGCCTCCAGATCGCCCTGATAATGCAGCCGTTCAGCCAGCGCCCGCTCTTCCTCCGCCGTAAGCATCGGATAGGCATTGGCGGCCCTGACATAGGCTTCCAGACTGCCCTGGGGAACATAGGCTAAAACTTGCATATCTTTGATCATTCATGACCTCTCGCTAAAAACGTGGACGCCGTTCCACAGAAAGCCCGCACCAGGACGCGACCCCCTGCCATTGAACGGCCGATAATAAGACCGCGATCCCGTCGGTGAGTTCAGCAACCGCGGTACTTTGTCCCGATCTCATTATATCAAAAAAATGTTAGTCAGGTGTAAACCGGCGTAAATGTTGTACCGTCGCCAGCCAAGCCGCAAGCCAGCCAATCATGGCCGAAATCAGCAGCAGCAGGATAGCCTCATCCCAGCTCAGGCCGTGCAGCACGAACGTGGTGCCAAACACCGCCGCCACATTCGCCACCACCGATTCAAGCTGCCAGACCAGCGTGCCGGACAACACCAGCGATAGCACCGCGCCGCACAGCCCCAGCAACGCCCCGCCGTTGAGAAACGGCCGCAGGATAAACCCGTCGGTGGCGCCGATCAATTTCATGACGTTGATGGTGTCGCGCCGGCTGAAAATACTCAGCCGAATGCTGTTGCCGATAACCAGGAAGACCGCAATGACCATCAGAATGCCTATCATGGCGGACACCTTGCCGACCAGACCGGTCAGAGCCGCCAGGCGGGCGAACCAGCTATCGTCCATCCGCACCTCGTCCACACCCTGCGTGGCGGCGACCCGGTCGCGCAGCGTCTTAAGCGTGTCGGCGCTCTGGAAATTGACCTTTGGCGTGATGATAGCCACCGCCGGCAGCGGATTTTCCTCCAGCATATCCATGGCGCCACCAAAACCGGACCAGTTGCGGAACTCGCCCATCGCCTCTTCACGCGAAAGATAGTTGACTTTAGCGACGCCGTCCTCCTGTTTGAGCACGCCTATCACCTTCAGTGCAGCGTCGTCATCCAGCACTTTATCCAGATACACCGTCAGCTGCGGCGTCGGGTACCACTGCTCCGCCGCCTGGCTGACGTTTTTCCATACCAAATAGCATAAACTGGGCAACGTCAATGAAATGGCAATCACCATGACGGTCAGCAGCGTGGCCAGCGGCTGGCGCCACATATCCGCCAGCGTATCCAGCCAGGCATAGCGCCACTGCTGCTTCCAGCCACCGCGCAGCGCCCGGGATTTCGCCGCTTTCGCCTCCCCCGCCGTTTGCGCGCGCGGCGGTTTTGCCGGCTTGTTGGCGCGATTGGGCCGGTTGAATTTATTCGCCATGGACGCCCCCGGTCATTCTTCCTTGATTGAGCGTGAAGATGCGGTAATTCCGGCGCGCTATCAGTCCGGTGTCATGGGTCGCCATCAGCACCGTTACGCCGACGCGGTTGAATTCCTCAAACAGACGCAATATGCCCTCGGACAGCGCGTCGTCCAAATTACCCGTCGGCTCGTCCGCCAGCAGCACGGTCGGCTTATTAACCACGGCGCGAGCGATACCGATACGCTGCTGCTCCCCGCCTGATAATTGCACCGGAAAATTGCGCGCTTTGTCCAGCAGGCCGACTTTATCCAGCGCCGCCGATACCCGGCGACGGATGTCTTCCAGACTGGCGCCGGCAATCACCAGCGGCATCGCGACATTGTCATAAACGGTACGGTCCATGAGCAGATGATGATCTTGAAAGATCATCCCGATCTGACGGCGCAGAAACGGAACTTCGCTGTTTTTCAGCCGACTGATATCGTGACCGCCAAATAAGATATGTCCCGCGCTCGGGCGCTCAATGCCGCATATCAGCTTTAGCAGGGTACTTTTTCCCGCCCCGGAATGGCCGGTCAGAAACGCCATCTCGGCCGGACGGAGGTGAAAATCCACCCCCTGCAATGCCTGTCGTCCGCCAAGATAGGCTTTGCTGACTTGTTCAAAGCGAATCATCCTTTATTAATCCTCTCGGGCAAAAAGTGCCTCTATAAAATCGTCGGCTTTAAAGGGCCGCAAATCCTCAATAGCTTCCCCGACGCCAATATAGCGAATCGGGATGCCGAAGCGGTCTGCCACGGCAAAAATGACCCCGCCTTTAGCGGTGCCGTCTAATTTGGTCAGCGCAATGCCGGTCAGTCCCACCGCCTCATTGAACAAGTTGGCCTGGCTGACTGCATTCTGCCCGGTGCTGGCATCAAGGGTCAGCATAACCTCATGGGGGGCCTCAACGTCCAGCTTTTTCATCACCCGGACAATTTTCTTTAATTCGTCCATCAGGTGCGCTTTATTCTGCAGCCGCCCCGCGGTATCCGCTATCAACACATCAATACCGCGCGCTTTGGCCGCCTGAATAGCGTCGAAAATGACCGAGGCGGAATCGGCGCCGGTCTGTTGCGCTATCACCGGAATATGGTTGCGCTCGCCCCACACCTGCAGCTGTTCCACCGCCGCCGCACGGAACGTATCCCCCGCCGCCAGCATCACGCTTTTGCCTTCAGCCTGATAAAGACGCGCCAGTTTACCGATGGTGGTGGTTTTCCCCACACCGTTAACGCCAACCATCAGGATAACGAAGGGTGCCTTGCCCGTCACCTCCAGCGGTCGCTCGACATTGGCGAGGATAGCCGCCATTTCCGCCCGCAGATGGCTGTACAGCGCTTCAGCGTCCTTCAAGTGGCGGCGATCGGCATGGGCAATTAAACCATCAATTATTTTGCGGGTGGTTTCGACGCCCACGTCGGCGACGATCAGTTGCTCTTCCAATTCCTCGAACAGATCATCATCGATTTTCTTGCCGCGAAACAATCCGATAAATCCGGATCCCAGGTTCTGCCGGGTCTTGACCAAACTGTTTTTCAAGCGGGCAAAAAAACCCGCGCGCTCGGGGGCCGGCGGCTCGCCGTCTGGCGTCGGGCGCGGGACGATGTCCTCCTCCGGGGCAACGTCCGCGGCCAGCGTCAATGCCGCACTGGCATCCTGACGGTTTTCCACCGCCGCGTCGACGATAGGGTCAGGCGTGGCGGCGGCGTCGATTGCGCCCGGCGCGGTGGCGTCATCTTTCGCAGACGGCGCGCCGGCGTCAGGCTCGGGCGGGACCGCAGCAGAAGCGCTGCCGGTCACCGACTTGCGTTCGCTGGCGGCGACGTTGTCCTGCCGCGCCGCGACCTGCTCGGTAAGAGAAACGATTTCCGCCGCCATATTCTGCGCGTCGAGCTCCCGGACGGGGGCGGTCGGCACCGGTTCGTCAGCCGCCGGAAGCCTGTTAGCAGCGGGGGTTTCCGCGTCCACCGGCGAGAGTGTCTTTGCTTCTGCAGCGGGACTTTCCGCTTGCGCAGGTGGCGTTGACATCGAATCAACGGCACGACCCTGCCCTTGCGCAGGCGGCGTTGACATCGGATCAGCGGCAGGAACCTGCCCTTGCGCAGGCGGCGTTGACATCGGATAAGCGGCGCGACCCTGCCCTTGCGCAGGCGGCGTTGGCATCGGATCAACGGCGGCGCTCGGCCCTTGCGCAGGGGGCGCCGGGGGACGATCCGCGTCCGGTCTTTTCACCTGCGCCTGGGGTAAGGCTGGCTCGACAGCTTCCGCCGCCTCATCATGCGCTGCGGTGGCGGCAACTGGCGTGTCGGTTTCGCCTCCGGCGCCCGAGGCGTCGGTCTCCCGTTCAGCTTGCGGCTGGCTGCCTGCGTCATCGTCCTGACGGTTAAAGCCTAACCAGGAAAAGAAACCGCGTTTTTTCTCTTTTGCCATTTGCGACTACACTCCTCGCCCAACAAGGTGGCGAATAAATAACCTATCTGATAATACTCAGAGTTTACCACTTTACCCCGGCGGGCAACATGCGTTGCGGCGGGGTTTTGTTCCACAGGACAAATGAAATGCGAAATACCGTTTCCCACGTCCCTCCGCCCCGCTAGAATAGACTATCGTTGACATTCGTTGTGGTCTTTGCGCGCTTTGACTCGTAACAAGATATCTATGGCAAAAAACACTACAGCCCGCTCCGCCGGCCAAATCCGTATCATCGGCGGCCGTTGGCGCGGCCGTAAGCTGCCGGTGCCAGACAGTCCGGGCTTGCGTCCCACCACCGACCGCGTGCGGGAAACGCTGTTCAATTGGCTGGCGCCGGTCATCCAGGGCGCGCGCTGCCTGGATTGTTTCGCCGGCAGTGGCGCTTTGGGGCTGGAGGCACTGTCGCGCGCCGCCGCCAGCGTCACGCTGTTGGAGCAAGATCGCGCGGTCAGCGCACAGCTTAGCCGGAACCTGCAGGTGTTGCAGACGCAGCAGGCGCAGCAGGCGCAGCAGGCGCAGGTCATCACCGCCGACAGCCTGCGCTGGCGCGCAACCGGGCGACGCTTTCGATGTCGTCTTCATCGATCCCCCTTTTCGTCACGGGATGATAACCGCTACGGTGGCCGCGCTGGAGCAGCACCGGCGTTTGGCGGACGACGCCTGGATTTACATTGAAACCGAAACGGAAGGCCCCGCCCCCGAGGTGCCGGCCCATTGGCAACTACATCGGGAAAAGATCGCCGGGCAAGTCGCCTACCGGCTCTATATCCGTCACGCTACGCCGGAGAAGCAACATGATACTGATTAACCTGGGCCGCCTGTTGATGCTGATGGTGTGGGGTTTTTTGCTGTTCAACCTGATACAGCCGTTTCCGAAGCCGCTGAAATATTTTCTCTATATTGGTCTGTTTTTTATGGTGGTGATGCATGCGTTGCAGCTAACGCTGCTGAAAGCCACGCTGACCAAAGACGAGGCCAAGCCTGGCGTCGCTTTTCAAGCGCGGGTTTTTCTTTTCGGCGTCTTTGAAATGGTCGCCTGGCAGAAGAAGCAGCGGGCGCAGCGCCCCGCCGGCCGCAGCCGTTGAACGCCTGTCGAACTACCGCCTGCGCAGGAATGCCCCGGCGGCCGGGATGAGGGCGCAAAGCATCCCGCCGCTGATTAGGGCTTCTTGCCGGGCAAATAGGGAAACATGGTGACGTTATCGCCCAAATCGGAGATGCGGGCGCTGCCCTTTTCGGTCACGACGTCGATGCGAATGACGGCCTGCAGCGGGATGTAGCTGCGGCTGACGCCGTTAAACTCGGTCTTCAGCTTTTCCTCGGAGGGATCGACCACCAGATTGCTGTGGCTACTGAAGACAAAATCGCCGATTTCGATAAATCCGAACAGGGGACTTTGACTCAGCTCACGGACAAATAGCTGATAATTTTTGCCATTGTTAATAAACTGAATGCGATAAATAGGCTGCTCGCTGCTCATAAACCTGCTGTCTCCCGCAATGTGTACGCATGAATTGCGCAGGAAAAAAGTGGCGCTAACATAGCATGAAGGCCGGCAACGCGCATCTGCCTCGACCGGGATGTCAACGCCAGGGCACCTAAACGCCGTCGCAAGTCGCCCTGGCCCGCTATCATCGCGGAGGTCATCGCCGATATTCAACTCACCACGCACCAAAAGGAACGCCAATGCTTTGGTCTTTTATGGCAGTAGTCTTCTCGGGATGGCTGTACGTTGATGCCTCTTACCGTGGGCCGGTCTGGCAGCGTTGGCTGCTTCAGCCCATTACGCTGCTGTTATTGCTGGCGCTGGCCTGGCAGGCGCCGGGCCTGACCGCCACCGGCTATTTGATCATCCTCGGCCTGCTGGCCACGCTCGCCGGCAGCGCGCTGCTAATGCTATCGAGCGAGCGGCTGCTTTACGCCGTCGGCGCGTTCTTTCTCTGCCATGTGCTTTATACCATCGGCTTCGCCAGCCGCATGACGTTGGCGATATTCTGGCCGCTGCCGTTGACGCTTTTGATTCTCGGCGCGGTGCTGATTATGTTGCTCTGGTCCCGACTTAACGAGTTGCGCTGGCCGGTGTGCACCTATATTGGCGTCACGCTGCTGATGGTCTGGGTGGCGGGCGAACAATATTTCCTGCTCGGCAACGACTATACCTTCTCGCTACTGGCGGGAACCGCTTTGCTGCTGGCGGCGGCGGCCGTCTGGTTAATCAGTCACTACCGCTATCCGTTCAATGCTTCCCGCGCGGTGTTCGCCGCCTGCTACTTCGCCGGCCATTTTTTAATAGTGCGCTCGCTGTATCTTTGACCTTTTGCCCGTGCGGGCGGATGCGTTCAGGCCGCCGCCCGCCCTTTACGCAACAGGTAACGGTAAGGCAGCTGTTCCGTGGCCTGCGCCAGCAAGGTATGCTCCATAAACCGGCAAAAGCCGGGGATATCGCGGGTGGTGGCCGGATCGTCGGCGATAATCAGCAATGTCTGGCCCTCGGTCATATGGCGCACGGCTTTACGCACCATCATGACGGGTTCGGGGCAGCGCAGGCCGCGAGCGTCCAGGGTGTGATCCGCGGCGGCAAAAGCATCAGGCATACAGGATATCCACCTTTATCGTTAAAAGCGTCGGGCCGCTAGTTTACGCCGGTGAACGACAGCTGCAAGCGGGGCAACGGTTAAACGATTCTCCCGTTGCATTGACGGCACAAAAAGGTATCATGCGCGCCGCGCGCGGAAAAAAGCGTCCGGCATTCTGGGTTCCCTCACCCCATGGTTAAAAAAGGTTACATCATGTTCAGATTTTCGCCACGACAGCGGTTGCACGCCTTGATAGGGCTGGCGCTGTTTCATTTACTGATTATTACTTCCAGTAATTACCTGGTGCAGCTGCCGGTATCGATTTTCGGCTTTACCACCACCTGGGGCGCCTTCAGCTTTCCTTTTATTTTCCTCGCCACCGACTTGACGGTGCGGATTTTCGGCGCCCCGCTGGCGCGCAGGATCATTCTCACCGTCATGGTGCCCGCGCTGCTGATTTCCTATTGCGTGTCATCGCTGTTTTATCAGGGTGAATGGCAGGGATTTGCCGCGCTGGGAACCTTCAACCTGTTCGTGGCCCGTATCGCCTGCGCCAGTTTTATGGCCTATGCCCTCGGTCAGATTCTGGATGTACACGTTTTCAACCGGTTGCGCCAGCGCGGCCGGTGGTGGATCGTGCCGACCGTGTCCACGCTGTTTGGCAATGCCTCCGATACGGCGGCCTTTTTCTTCATCGCCTTCTATCAAAGCCCCGATCCGTTTATGGCGGCGCACTGGGTCGAGATAGCCACGGTGGATTATAGCTTTAAACTGCTGATCAGCATGATTTTCTTCCTGCCGATGTATGGCGTGCTGCTCAACATGCTGCTTAAACGCATCGCCCGTCAGTCCAATCCCGGATTACTCCGGCTGAGTTAATCCTGCCATTGCGCTAAACTCTGCCAATGCTTGTTCGCCGGCGATTCCGTCAACGCTTACCCGCCGTTGTCCGGCGCAAGCGTACCCCCTGGCGGGACGCTATCACAAGCTTCGCTTAAAAAAACGCAGCCTGCGGCAGGGAATGCTATGTTTTTAGTGTTAATCCCGCCGGTCAGTGCATTTCAAGGCGCAGGAATAACGGGCAGACGGCGCCCCCTCGCTGCCGCTTGTGGCAGCGTCATCTGCTGATGGGATCCACCGCCTAAAGGCATAGGTATCTACACATCAGGGAGGAGGCTTAAGAGCAACTCTCGCTAAATGAGTAAGTTCTTCCAGACTATATTCCGATAATAATTTTAGTGTATTCAACAAGATGGATAGGCCAGCGAGCAGAGCAGGAGCGCTCTCTCTGCGGCCTCGCTTTTGCTGTCGTCCTGACAAGCGACATATCAGCTGGCGGGCTGCCGCATTTTCTTCTCCTTCAGCGCGTTGCAGCCGCCATACCAGAACAGCAGCCATACTGGCTATTAACAACCTGCGTAGTACGGCTGGCGCGCTGCGCTGAAGCCATGTTTCTACGTCATGTCCGGCACCTTTCAGCAACTTAAAAAATGATTCAATATTCCAGCGCCAGTAATACCAACGAGCTACTTCCTCGCAGGTGATCTCGCTGCAAACGTTTGTAAGCAGCGTCCAGCGTCCCACCACATTACCGAGATCATCCGTAAGCCGAACAACAACCAATCTGACCGTCAGAGGCTCTCCAGGTTGGATTTTTATGCGGCGGCCGGTTTCTTTATCTTTACGCTTCTGCTGCGCAGCTCGGGTTATGACTATCGAGGTTTCACTGATTTCCATATCAGCTTTTTTCCCTTTCCAGTCTACCTGTCCGCATCCGTTGTATGGCAGAAGAGCAGCAATCTCACCAATTTTCAATGAATTACCTTGCCACTCTGCACCATGTCCTTCTTTTCCTCGGATAAGCCAGCATATTCCTTGAGTACTCAACGTCCGCATATGTCCAATAGAGTCACCCTCTCTATCAATTATATGAATCAGCTTTTTACCTATATTAAGCGATTCCACACGGGCAATATCGGTCGTCAAGGCGTCCATATGTGTCTGCCGTTCGGACAGTCCTTCCGCCAACGTTGAATGACAACCGGTTGCATCGGTAAGTGTCTGAGATAGAGGCGCTATTGGCAAACCCGTGCCAGCATCAACCAGCAAGCTGCTTTGAAGTTCATATCCAACATCGCCACCGTGCGTCATTTTTAAGCGTCCGTATTTGGCATGATGGTAAAGAAATTGTAAACGTGACCAATCATGAACAACGAGAGCGTATGGATGCGGGCTAAGCGAAATTTGCTCAAGTGCTAGCGAAATAATTGGCTCATTGAGTTGACTGAAGCTAATTCGCTTATTATTCAGAAAACGCCAGACAGCTTGGGTAGTTGCGAAAGTTGATTTTTGAGCACTTGCGAGGTCTTTAACCGCAGAAGCAAGAAGAGCCGCGGGCGTCATATGCTGTTTAACCAGCGTCTGATATCGGCGGGTAAGGCGAGAGTCAATCCCGCCAACAGATAGGTTGAAATCATTCTGCAAAGTAATAACAGGTATCACGATAAATGTGTAGATACCTATG
>NZ_FRDB01000366.1 GCF_900143145.1 Candidatus Sodalis sp. SoCistrobi | reverse complement strand
CGGCCCGCTCTGGCGACACCTCCACCTTTGTGATTATGGCACCGCCGCAGTATGAGGGGGAACGTTTCCGGGTGCTGGCGACCTTCTACTGGCAGGGGATGAACTGGAAATACCAGGCCAGCCAGATTAAGACGCTGTTTGCCCGCTACCATATGACGCATATCGGTATTGATACCACTGGGATCGGCAGCGGCGTGTTTGAAATGGTAGAAGCCTTCGCGCCACGTCAAACCGTGGCTATCCGCTACGGAGTGGAAACCAAAAACCGCCTGGTGCTGAAAATGGTCGATTTGGTGGAAAGCCAGCGCATCGAATGGGACGGCGAGCAGAAAGAAATCGCCGCCAGCTTCCTGGCGATTCGCCGTACCAGTACTGCCAAAGGGGGCGGCATGACCTTTATTGCCGACCGCAGCCAGGAAACCGGCCATGCGGATGTGTTTTTTGCCCTTTCACACGCGGCGGATAATGAACCGCTGAACTACGAAAATCCCCGCCGCTCCATCTGGAAAATGAGCCAAAACTAATGAAAAAACGTCAATCCCGCCGTCAGGCGGCGCGCAACAGTGGCAAGGCTACCGTCAGCCGTCAGCGGAACATGAGCATGATCAAGACCGGCACCCTGGGCAATCCTGAACCGGTACTGACCACCGGCACTGATTACCGCGATATCTGGTACGACAACGCGGTCGATCACTATTCACTGCCCATTGACCGGCTGGCGCTGGCGCAGCTGGTGAACCTCAACGGCCAGCACGGCGGCGTGCTCTACGCCCGGCGCAATATGGTGGCCGCCGATTATCGGGGTGGCGGCCTGAGCCATGAGCAGCTGAAGGCCGGCATGTTTGATTACCTGACCTTTGGCGATCTGGCCATCCTGAAAGTACGCAACGGCTGGGGCGAGGTGATCGCCCTGGCTCCGCTGCCTTCACTCTATCTGCGCCTGCGCAAAAGCGGCGAATTCGTGATATTGCAACAGGGCGAGCCGCTCGTTTACCCGCCAGAGGACGTGATTTTTCTGCAACAGTACGATCCGCAACAACAGATTTACGGCCTGCCGGATTATATCGGCGGGATCCACTCGGCGCTACTCAACAGCGAGGCCACCATTTTTCGGCGTCTCTACTACCATAACGGCGCGCATACGGGCGGCATCATTTACACCAGTGATCCGAACCTTAGCCCCGAAATGGAAGAGCAAATCATGGAATGTGTTGAGCAGGGAAAAGGGGTCGGGAATTTTAAAACGCTGTTTGTCAGCATTCCGAAGGGCGATCCGGAGGGTATCAAATTTATTCCTATCGGCGATATCAGCGCCAAGGATGAGTTCAGCAATATCAAGAATATCAGCGCTCAGGATGTATTAACCGCGCATCGCTATCCGGCCGGGCTGGCGGGGATTATTCCCAGCAATGCGGCGGGCCTCGGCGATCCGGTCAAGGCGCGGGAAACCTACCGGCAGGACGAGGTGATCCCGCTTCAGCGCATGC
>NZ_FRDB01000145.1 GCF_900143145.1 Candidatus Sodalis sp. SoCistrobi | reverse complement strand
TCATATGCTGTTTAACCAGCGTCTGATATCGGCGGGTAAGGCGAGAGTCAATCCCGCCAACAGATAGGTTGAAATCATTCTGCAAAGTAATAACAGGTATCACGATAAATGTGTAGATACCTATGCCTTTATCCGGCGGCTAAAACCGCGGCTGAGGTGCAAAGCGAGGCGGGCACCTTGCGGGTTTCTGTCGATCAGGTGGAAGCGGAGGCCAGCGGCGCGCGCGCGCCGCTGCATATCCGCAGCGCCGACGGCGCGGCGCTGATGCCGTTGCACGGGATTGTGGATTGGGGTCAGGTGGACGCAGCGACCGGTAAGCCACTGACCGCCGACGCGCTCAGCCAGCCGATTTCCGTGCCGGCCTCGCTGCTGCCGAGAACCGAAGCCACCATTGAACTGCGGATGTCTGGCCTGACGCCGGAACAGGTGGGGTTTATCCGGCTGCATGATATCCAGCCGGACACGCCGCAAAACCCGCCGGCGTCGGACGCCACCAAACCTGTCGGCAGCCAGTAGGCCGCCGCAGGCCTGACGCTTACGGTTTAACACGCCGCCCCTTGCACGGCTAGCCCATGGGGCAGCCGGCAGCGGCATCAGCAGGTGATAATCGGCGCTCCTCGCGCTCCTGGCCCGATGCAGCTGCCTGAGCTGACCACAGCCGCAAACCGCCCACGTGACTGCGGCTGGCCGCTCGTCCCTCAGGGCAGCCGGCAGCGGCATCAGCAGGTGATAACCGCCGCTCCTCGCGCGCCTGGCCCGATGCAGCTGTCTAAGCTGACCATAGCCGCAAACCGCTCACGTGACGGCGGCTGGCCGCTCGTCGTTCAGGGCAGCCGGCAGCGGCATCAACAGGTGATAATCGGCGCTCCTCGCGCTCCTGGCCCGATGCAGCTGCCTGAGCTGACCACAGCCGCAAACCGCTCACGTGACTGCGGCTGCCCGCTCGTCCCTCAGGGCAGCACTGACGGCTGATCGGCGCCCTCTTTCTCCACCTTTTGCTGCAGCATATGCTCGCGCTTCATACCGAGCTTAAGCGCCAGCGCCGACGCCACGTAAATGGAACTGATGGTGCCGATAAACACGCCGATAAACAGCGTGGTCGAGAAGCCGCGCAGCATCGCGCCGCCGAAAATTAACAACATCAGCACCACCATCAGCGTGGTGGCCGAGGTCATTATGGTCCGGCTCAGGGTCTGCGTTAGCGAGACGTTGAAAATATCGTAAGCACTACCGCGGCGGATCTTGCGGAAGTTCTCACGAATACGGTCCGACACCACGATACTGTCGTTCAGCGAGTAGCCAATCACCGACATCAGCGAGGCGATAATCGTCAGATCGATCTCGATGTGGAACAACGACAAGACGCCGAGCGTAATCACCACGTCGTGCGCCAACGCCAATACCGCCCCTGTCGCCAACCGCCATTCAAAACGGAAGCCGACATAAATCAGAATACAGATCAACGCGACCAGCAGCGCCATGCCGCCATCCTGCGCCAGATCGCTGCCGACGCTCGGGCCGACAAATTCGACCCGCTTCACGGCGGCGTTCTGACCGGTAGCCTGATTAATCACGCCAAGAACTTTATTTCCCAATTCCTGGCCAAGGCCATCTTGCACCGGCGGCATACGGACCATCACGTCGCGGCTGCTGCCAAAATTCTGCACCAGCGGATCGGTAAAGCCCGCGTGTTCAAGCGCGTTACGCATCTGGTCAAGGTCGGCGGCCTTTTCCAGGTTAAGTTCAATCACCGTCCCGCCCGTGAAATCCAGCCCCCAGTTAAAGCCCTTCACCGCCATGATGGCGATGGAGGCGATAAGCAGGATAGCCGACAGGCTGAACGCGACATAATCCCAGCGCATAAAGTCATAGACTTTACGGCCGTAATTCAATTCTTCGACATTTCGTTGTTGCTGAACCACAAGCCACTCCTAGATAGACAGCTTATCGATGCGTTTACCGCCGTAAAGCAGGTTAACGATGGCACGCGTGCCGATGATCGCCGTAAACATGGAGGTAGCGACCCCGATGGCGGTGGTGATAGCAAATCCCTTGATGGACCCGGTCCCCACGGCATACAGGATAATGGCGGTAATCAGCGTGGTGACGTTGGCGTCAACAATACTGGAGAACGCGCCCCGATAACCCTCATGAATGGCCTGCTGCACCGTGCGACCGTTGCGCAGCTCCTCTTTGATGCGCTCATTGATGAGCACATTGGCATCCACCGCCACCGCCAGCGTCAGCACAATACCGGCAATACCCGGCATGGTCAGCGTCGCGCCGGGCAGCAGGGACATAATGCCGATAATCAGCACCAGGTTGACGATGAGCGCCGTGGTAGCGATAAGACCAAACTTGCGATACCACACCACCATAAACACAATTGACGCCACCAGCCCCCAAAGACAGGCTTCCAGCCCCTGAGTAATATTCTGCAGCCCCAGGGTCGGACCGATGGTGCGCTCTTCCACAATCTGGATTGGCGCAATCAACGCCCCCGCCCGCAGCAACAGCGACAGCTGACGCGCTTCGTTGGGATTGTTGATGCCGGTAATGCGGAAGCTGTTACCGAGCCGCGATTGAATGGTCGCGACGTTGATAACCTCTTCCTGCTTCACCAGAATGGAACGGCCGTTGGCGTCTTTCTTGCCGCTATCCTTATACTCCACAAACAAGGTGGCCATCAGCTTGCCGATGTTGTCCTTGGTGAAGTTGGACATGGTCGTGCCGCCGGCGCCGTCGAGGGAAATATTCACCTGCGGACGGTTGTATTCATCGACGCTGGAAGTGGAAGCGGTAATGTGATCCCCGGTCAGGATGACCCGTTTGTACAGTACAACCGGCTGGCCGTCGCGAGAGGCTTTCACCTCCGAATCCCCCGGCACGCGGCCGTTGACGGCGGCGGTTTGATCCACCGCGCTATTGACCAGGCGGAACTCCAGCGTCGCGGTCGCCCCGAGGATTTCCTTGGCGCGGGCCGTATCCTGAATACCCGGCAATTCCACCACGATGCGATCGGCGCCCTGTCGTTGCACCAAAGGCTCGGCGACACCCAGTTGGTTAACACGATTGCGCAGGATGGTGATGTTCTGCTGCACCGCGTATTCGCGGGCCTGGCGCAGGCGGTCCGCCAGCGTGGCGCGCAAGGCGTTGTCACCCTGGCTGTTAATCACCAGATCGCGATGGCGGGGCGTTAGCCAGGCGATCGCCTGATCGCGGGTTTCGGCGTCGCGAAAGCGGATTTCGCTGCCGTAATTCTCAATTTTGCGCACCGTCGCATAAGGAATGCCCTTATCGCGTAAATCGCCGCGCAGGGTATCCATCGTCTGTTCCTGCAGCTTATTAAGCGCGGTATCCATATCCACTTCCATCAGGAAGTGAACGCCGCCGCGCAAATCCAGGCCCAGCTTCATCGGCGCGGCCCCGAGCATGGCTAACCAGGCGGGCGTCGCCGGCGCCAGGTTGAGCGCCACCACATAATTGTCACCGAGGGCGTTCATTATCGCTTCGCGGGCGTGCAACTGCACATCGGCGCTGGCGAAACGGGCCATAATGGCGCCCTTTTCCAAAGCAATGGACTTGCTGGCGATATGTTGTTGTTCTAATACGTTGCGGATCTGGACCAGCGTCGATTCA
Organism: Candidatus Sodalis sp. SoCistrobi; assembly: GCF_900143145.1. Taxonomy (GTDB): domain Bacteria; phylum Pseudomonadota; class Gammaproteobacteria; order Enterobacterales; family Enterobacteriaceae; genus SoCistrobi. The sequence continues at coordinate 3,897 of NZ_FRDB01000145.1, read as the reverse complement.
CTGGCGGCGCCACCCCGCGCGCTAGTGACCTGTACGGCCGGATCCTCACCATAGATGTTGGGAAGCGCATACAGCAGGCCGACGACCAGCGCCAGCACCAGCATGATGTACTTCCATAAAGGATAACGGTTTAACACGGCAGTTCCCTTCGGGAAAATCGGCTATTACAGCGCTTTCATCGTACCTTTCGGCAAAACGGCGGCCACAAAATCACGCTTGATGACCACTTCATTGGTGTCGTTGAGCGCGATGGAAATATAGCCGGTATCCGCGACTTTGACCACGCGGCCAACCAGCCCGCCGGTCGTCAAAACTTCATCCCCTTTGGAAATGGAGCTCATCAGTTCTTTATGCACTTTGGCGCGCTTTTGCTGCGGGCGCAGGATCATGAAATAAAAGATCAGACCGAAAACAACCAGCATCACCACCAGAGAGTAAGGACTTGACTGGGACGGAGCACCGGTGGCGGCAACGGCGTCAGAAACGAAAAAACTCATTTAAATTCCCTCATTGTTATGTAACTCGACGACTAAAGGTGGAACCGGCTTACCTGTCCGGCGATAAAACTCACCTACAAAGTGCTCTAATTTACCCTCATCGATAGCCTGGCGTAAACCCGCCATCAAACGCTGGTAATAACGTAGATTATGAATAGTATTCAGACGGGCACCCAGTATTTCGTTGCAACGGTCAAGATGATGCAAGTACGCGCGGCTATAATTGCGACAGGTGTAACAATCACATTCCGCATCCAGCGGTTCAACATCGTCTTTATACCGGGCATTGCGGATTTTCACCACGCCATCGGTGACAAACAGATGGCCGTTGCGGGCGTTACGGGTCGGCATAACACAGTCGAACATATCGATGCCGCGGCGAACGCCCTCCACCAAATCCTCGGGCTTACCGACCCCCATTAAATAGCGCGGCTTGTCGGTCGGGATCTGCGGACAGAGATGCGCCAGTATCCGGTGCATATCGGCCTTCGGCTCCCCTACCGCCAGGCCGCCCACAGCGTAACCATCAAAACCGATCTCTACCAGTCTTTTTACCGATACATCTCGTAAATCTTCGTAAACACCGCCCTGGATAATGCCAAACAGCGCATGGGGGTTTTCCAGTTCGTCAAAGCGCTGACGGCTGCGCGCCGCCCAGCGCAGCGACATTTCCATCGAGCGTTTGGCGTAATCCCAATCGGAGGGATAAGGCGTACACTCGTCAAAAATCATCACGATATCGGAACCCAGATCGTATTGGATTTCCATGGATTTTTCCGGGCTGAGGAATATCGCATCACCGTTGATCGGATTGCGGAAATGCACACCTTCTTCGGTGATTTTGCGAATGTCGCCCAGGCTGAATACCTGGAAACCACCGGAATCGGTCAGTATCGGGCCATGCCATTGCATGAAATCGTGCAAGTCGCCGTGCAGCTTCATTACGGCCTGCCCCGGCCGCAGCCACAAGTGAAAAGTATTACCGAGCAGGATTTGCGCTCCGGTTTCTTTCACCTCTTCAGGCGTCATACCCTTGACGGTGCCGTAGGTGCCTACCGGCATGAACGCCGGCGTTTCCACCACGCCCCGATCGAAGAACAGCCGCCCGCGGCGGGCCTGGCCATCGGTTTTTAATAATTGATATTCCACACATCCTCCAACACCAGAGAAACAGTCCGATGCTTGATGAAAAGGAGCGCATTCTACCAACCCCGCAAGCCGCTATACAAGCCAGTCCACGCGGCGTATCGGTAGCCAGCGTTGTCATTAAATGCTTTCTGCCGCCGGCGGTTTACGCCGGGCAGAGATTCAGGTCCGATCATGCGCGGCGTTAACGACCGCGCGATTACGGCTCACCTACCCGCTCTGCGGCAGCGTCGGGGTTACGGGTAATAAACATCGCATCTCCATAGCTGAAGAAACGATACGCCTGCGCCACCGCTTCCCGATAAGCCGCCAGCGTATGGCGATAGCCGGCGAACGCCGACACCAGCATAATCAGCGTTGACTCGGGGAGATGAAAATTGGTAATCAGCACATCTATTACGCGAAATTGATAACCGGGATAGATGAAAATGCGCGTATCGCCAAAAAACGGTGCCAGCGCTTGCTCACCGGCTGCCGCAGCGGCACTCTCAAGCGAACGAACGGAGGTGGTGCCCACGGCAACAACCCGATTGCCGCGCGCCTTGCAGGCTAACACCGCGTCGACCACCTCCTGCGGCACCTCGGCATACTCCGCGTGCATCTGGTGCTGCTCGATTTGGTCCACCCGCACCGGCTGGAAGGTGCCAGCCCCGACATGAAGGGTGACAAACGCCATTTCAACGCCTTTGGCACGCAGCGCCGCCAACAGCGGTTCATCAAAATGCAGGCCGGCGGTGGGCGCCGCCACCGCGCCGGGCCGTTCGCCATAAACCGTCTGATACAGCTCCCGGTCGGCGGCATCATCAGGCCTGTCGATATAGGGCGGCAAAGGCATATGGCCGGCGTCATTCAGCAGTGTCAGCACATCGCGGGCGTCGTCGAAGCGCAGTTCAAAAAGTGAATCGTGTCGGGCCACCATGGTGGCGGCGATACTGTCATCATCCCCCAACAGCAGCGCGCTGCCGGGTTTCGGCGCTTTGGAAGCACGGACGTGCGCAAGTACCCGCTTATCATCCAGAACCCTTTCTACCAGGACTTCGATTTTGCCGCCGCTGACTTTGCGGCCGAATAACCGCGCGGGGATCACCCGGGTATTGTTGAAGACCAGTAAATCCCCGGGGGCCAATTTCTCCAGCAAATCGGTAAAGACCTGATGCGCCAGCGCGCCGGTTTGGCCGTCGAGCGACAGCATGCGACAGGCGCTGCGTTGCGCCTGAGGATAGCGGGCAATCAGATTATCAGGTAAGGCAAACGAGAAATCGGCAACGCGCATAAAAAATCACTTCAGCTTAAAAACAGGCGGCTTAGTCTAGGGCTATGCGTTCCGCCCTGCAAGAATTAAGCAATGTCGAGCCGCTTTTGCCGTATACTGAAAGGATGAATTTTCTTGCTCATTTGCATCTCGCCACCCTGGCGCAAAGTTCCCTGCTCGGTAATCTGATGGCGGATTTTGTCCGCGGCGATCCCGACGGCCTCTACCCGCCCGCGGTTGTCGCAGGCATCCGTATGCATCGCCGTATCGATAGCCTTACCGATGGTCATCAAGCAGTACGCCAGACGCTAACGCTGTTTTCACCCGCCACGCGGCGGGTGGCGCCCATCGCGCTGGATGTCGTTTGGGATCATTTTCTGGCACGCCACTGGTCGCAGGTCGAACCACAATGGCCGCTGGCGGAATTCGTTGTGCGGGCACAGCAGGAAATTGCGCCCGCCCTGCCGGATACGCCGGCGGGCTTCCAGTCTCTTAACCACTACCTGTGGCGTGAACGCTGGCTGCTGCGCTATGCGGAGTTGCCTTTTCTGGCCCAAGTGCTGAGCGGTATGGCCCAGCGTCGCCCGCGGCTGTCGGCTCTGGGGGAGATTTATCCAGAGATCCAGACGCACTACAGCCGGCTGCAGGAGGCGTTTTGGCAACTCTATCCGGCGATGATGCAGGCAGCCCGCCAGGGCGTGCTAGGTCACTGAATGAGGTCATCTTCGATGGCTGAATAACCCCGAGTTTATTAGAGAGTAATTTTGGCAATACTACGCCGCTTCCTCTGATGCTAATTGCAAAGCGTAATAGTTCATTTCGGCTTCAGTAGGAGGGATGTAACCCAGCCGCCCGAGCAGCCTTCTGTTGTTGTACCAGTCCACCCAGTCCAGCGTGGCCAACTCCACTTCCGTCCGGTTTTTCCAGCTCCCGCGGTGGATAACCTCCGTTTTGTACAACCCGTTGATACTCTCTGCCATCGCATTATCGTAGGAGTCGCCG
>NZ_FRDB01000019.1 GCF_900143145.1 Candidatus Sodalis sp. SoCistrobi | reverse complement strand
AACTCCATGGAGTAGTTGGCTCGCGGTTTTTTGGGCTCTGTCATAGATAGTGTCCACTTAAAATAGGTGGACACCATCCTTAATCATCCCTGTCGAAATCGAAAGACGTCCTATATGGGGCGCTTACGATCGGAGGGGGAGCAGGAGCGTAAACTGGAGCTGCAAATCCGGGAACTGACGCTGTTGCCGCTGAACATCAAATTCCAGTCGGTGAGCGAATTTCAGGCCCGCGGCGCGCCGAAAAATACCGTGCTGGTAATTACCCCTTTCCAAATGCAGCTGCCCTTGTATTCACCACCGCTGCTGCAGGTGCGCATGCCGCTACCGCAGGCGCAACGTCAGCGGATCCGCGATTTGCTCGAATCCTGAATCCGGCTGTTTTCCGGTCGGCCAGACGCCGCGCCGAGTGACAACGCACGCCCCAGACAAATCAAAGATCGGGCGTTATTCGGGCTACCCCCACGCCGGGGCAAAAAAAAACCGGCCCCGCAAAGGGGGCCGGCCGGTGATCCGTGGTCGCAGCGGCGCCGGCAGGATCCCGGCGGCCCGCCTCATCATCACGCGTAAACGGGATGGCGGGCGCAGATATCCAGCACTTTATTTTTAGTGCGCTCGATGACGGCGTCGTCATGGATATTTTCCAGCACGTCACACATCCAACCCGCCAAATCGCGTACGTCGGCCTCGGTAAAACCGCGGCGCGTCACTGCCGGCGTACCGATACGCACTCCTGAGGTGACGAACGGGCTTTTCGGATCATTGGGCACGCTGTTTTTATTAACGGTAATATTGGCACGGCCCAGGGCGGCATCCGCTTCTTTGCCGGTCAGTTTTTTATCCACCAAGTCCAGCAGGAACAGGTGATTATCGGTCGCGCCGGAGACAACGTTGAAACCGCGTGACAAGAAAACCTCTACCATGGCTTTCGCGTTTTTGGCCACCTGCTGCTGGTAGGTTTTAAACGCCGGCTCCATCGCCTCTTTCAGCGCCACCGCCTTGGCGGCAATCACATGCATCAACGGGCCACCCTGCGCGCCGGGGAATACGGCGGAATTCAGCTTTTTATAAAGCTCTTCGCTACCGCCCTTGGCCAGGATCAAACCACCGCGCGGGCCGGCCAGTGTTTTGTGGGTGGTTGTGGTCACGACGTGGGCGTGGGGCACCGGGTTCGGATACACGCCGGCGGCAATCAGACCCGCCACGTGCGCCATATCCACAAACAGATAAGCGCCGATGCTATCGGCAATCTGCCGCATTCTGGCCCAGTCAACCACGCCGGAGTAGGCGGAGAAGCCGCCGATGATCATTTTCGGCTGATGGGTTTTCGCCAGCTCGGCCAGCTGGTCATAATCGATATGACCGCTCTCATCGATACCGTAAGGTACGATATTATACAGCTTGCCGGAGAAGTTGACCGGGGAGCCGTGGGTCAAATGGCCGCCGTGCGCGAGGTTCATGCCCAGTACTGTATCGCCCGGTTGCAGCAACGTGGTGTAAACGGCGAAGTTGGCCTGGGAGCCCGAGTGCGGCTGCACGTTGGCATAATCGGCGCCGAACAGGGCTTTGGCACGATCGATGGCCAGTTGCTCTACCACATCAACGTATTCGCATCCGCCATAGTAGCGCTTGCCTGGGTAACCTTCAGCGTATTTATTGGTCAGCTGTGAGCCCTGCGCCTGCATAACGCGCGGACTGGTGTAGTTTTCAGATGCAATCAGTTCAATGTGCTCTTCCTGGCGCACCACTTCCTGCTCCATTGCCTGCCACAATTCGGCATCATAATCCGCAATGTTCATATCACGCTTTAACATCTGTTTCTCCTGACTCTCAGCTAACTAACTACGGCGATTAAAATAGGGGGAATGACCGGCCGTCAGTGTAATCTTTTTTGCCGGGCTTCCGATAGGGCCCAGCGCCGCTTTTTACGCAAACGATTCCCTTGATAACGATGCATGCGGCCCGTGGTCGCGCCTTACGCCGCATGACGAAATATTTTCATCGCCCTGGAGGAAAATTTCATGCGGCCCGCCCGCGTGGACGTAATCCGTATCGCGCACAGCAACCGCTGTTTACCCGGAGGGGAATAGCCGGGAATTACACCGCGCTCGCTTCCGGTAGCCGGCCGCAGCCTCAAATAGCCCGCCGGTACGAATGCGCACCACGCGCGCGACGTCGAAAACAAAAATCTTGCCGTCGCCGATCTTGCCGGTCTGCGCGGTATGCATAATGGTATCGACGCAGCTGTCGACGATATCATCCGGCACCACCAGTTCGATTTTCACCTTGGGCAGAAAATCCACCATGTATTCCGCACCGCGATACAGTTCCGTATGCCCCTTCTGGCGGCCGAAACCTTTGACTTCGGTTACCGTCATGCCGGTAATACCAACTTCAGCCAGCGCTTCGCGCACATCGTCCAGTTTAAAGGGTTTGATTATGGCATCAATTTTTTTCATTACTTCACCTACTCAGCAGATTACCGGCGCCCACCGTCAATCGTCGAAACGAGGGCCGATTAATGTTTAAAATCATTCGGGTCCAGCGTATGGCGGGACAGGAGTTTATAAAATTCTGTACGGTTGCGACCCGCCATCCGTGCGGCTTGCGTCACATTGCCACGGGTTATTTGTAATAACTTACGTAAATAGCGCAGCTCAAATTGATGACGCGCCTCAGCGAAGGTCGGCATCACCGTGGTATCGTCCGCCAAGGCCTGCGCCACCAGCGCATCGCCGATGACCGGCGTAGACGTCAACGCGACACACTGTTCTATCACGTTCACCAGCTGGCGTACATTACCGGGCCAACCGGCAGCCACCAGCCTTTTCATGGCATCCGCGGAAAAGCTGCGCACAAACGGTTTATGGCGCTGCGCCGCCAGGCGTAATAAATGCGCTGCCAGCAAGGGAATATCCTCCGCCCGCTCGTGCAAGGCGGGCAGTTTCAAGCTGACGACATTTAATCGATAATACAAGTCCTCGCGAAATTCCCCCGCCGCCATCGCCTTGGGCAAATCCCGGTGGGTGGCGGACAATATACGCACATCGATAGCGCGGTCGCGATCACTGCCCAGCGGGCGCACCTTGCGCTCTTGCAACACCCGAAGCAGTTTAACCTGTAACGACAGCGGCATGTCGCCTATTTCATCCAGAAACAGCGTGCCACCATCGGCAGTCTGAAACAACCCTTCACGCTGGCTGACCGCGCCGGTGAAAGCGCCACGGGCGTGACCGAACAGCTCGGATTCCAGCAAGGGCTCCGGCAGCGCGCCGCAATTGATCGCGACGAAGGACGCATTAGCGCGCGGGCTGGCGGCGTGGATTGCTTTCGCCAGGATCTCTTTACCGGTGCCGCTCTGACCGCTAATCAGGATACTGACATCCGATTGGGCCACCATCTTCGCCTGCTCCAGCAAGCGCAGCATGAGCGGGCTACGGGTGACAATGGTTTCCCGCCAGCGTTCGTCGCCGGCGGGACGGGTCAACGCCAGCGCCCCATCAATGGCGCGATACAGCGCGTCGCGATCCACCGGTTTAGTCAGAAAGCTGAACACCCCCTCCTGGGTCGCCGACACCGCGTCCGGGATCGAACCATGAGCGGTAAGAATAATCACCGGCAAGCCTGGCTGCTGCTGCTGTATGGCTCTGAACAGCGCGATACCGTCCATCTCATCCATACGCAAGTCGCTGATGACCAAGTCAATTTCACCACGTTGCAACAGTCGTAGCGCCTCCTGGCCGTTTTCCGCCGTGGTCACGGTGAACCCTTCACTGGTCAGCCGCATGCCAAGCAATTTCAGCAGGCTGGTATCGTCATCCACCAGCAATAAACGGGCATGTCTGCGGGTCGTCATTGCCGTGTCTCCCCGGCATCGGGGGCCGCAACGGGAGGAAGGACATCGGCGGGACGCGCGTTCGCCGCATCGCCGCCGGCGCGCGAACCGATCGCCCCCTGCGTCTGCCGCTTGTCAGCCGCCGCTTTGCCGTGACCGCCATCCAGGGGCGTGGTGCCGTCATCCTCCGACGTTTGCCATTTGCGCGAGGACAGGCGCCGCTCAATGTCGGTGAGATTTTGCAGCTTACGGGTGGTGGTCGCCAGTTGCTGGTTTAGCTGTTGCTCGCGCGCCGTGAGCGTGCGGATCTGCCTGTCGCTTTCCTGCTGCTGACGCTGAGTACGGCTGCGCTCATCGGCCAACACCAGCCGCAGCGCCTGCTGTTGGCGCCAAAGGGTAAACAGCGGATAGATGCCGGTCGGGAAAGTGTCGCGATAGCCTAAAAGGCGATGATAGGCCTGACGCCGGCTGGCGACATTACTATCGGCAGCGTCCAGCAAAATGCTCTGACGAAAACTATCCTGCCAGCTTTCACCCTGGTGTCGCCATGCCTCAGCACGCGCCTGCGCCGGCGTCATGCGTGAGGCGCATTCCATAAGGCTTAACCAATAGTCAGGCTTGTTTACCCTGTCATCATCATCCTGCCAGATATTATCGCACACTTTGGCAAGCGTTGACGGCGCCAAATGGGTATGAGGTCCCGGCACCTCGCTGAGCAACGGGTGCCGGCCGCTGTGCTGCTGGCAGGCCGAGAGCAATAACGGCAGCAGCAACGCCATTAGCGCGGTGCGCAGTTGAGCGTCGGCCGGCGAACGCGGCGAGAAAAAGCGCGGGGTCTGCCGCGGTGAACGTGCTGCTCCAGTCATGTATTAACGATTCTCACCGGTTAGAGGAAGGGTAATGCGAAAGCAGACCGCAGCGTAATCTACACTGACCAAATCGAGTTCACCCCGCATACGGCGAATACAATCCCGGGCGATGCTTAATCCCAGCCCGCTGCCTTTCACCGCGCCTTTGCGCTGAATGCTGCCTTGGTAAAACGGCTCAAAAATCAGCGCTCTGTCCGCCTCGGCAATGGGCGCCCCGCTATTGGCCAGCTCCAGCAGGATACGCTGCCCGCTGAGGCGGCTTCGGATCCAGATGTTACCGGATTCCTGGCCGTAGTGCACCGCATTGGAATAGAGATTATCCAACACCCGTGTTAGCAACTCCGGCTGCGCGCGGCAATGCGTCACCTCAAGCGCCACGTGATTGTGGATACCCTTGGCGCGCGCCGGCAGACTGTGGGCGGCAATAACCGACGCCACCATTGCCGCCAAATCGATATCGGCGGCAAAAGAAGGGCCGTCCGCCAGCCGGCGATTGTAATCCAGCAATTGTTCGATAAGTTGCTGCAGGTGCCGGCTGCTGCTATCGAGAATTGCCACCACGTCTTTCTGATCGGCGCTTAGCGGGCCCGCCACCTCGTCGGCCAGCAGTTCCGCCCCCTCGCGCAGACTGGCCAGCGGCGTTTTCAATTCATGGGAAATATGGCGCAGGAATTCATGCCGCTGGGATTCCAGCCAGGCCAATCGCTCGTGCAACCAGATAATCCGCTGGGCCAGAGACTGAATTTCACGCGGCCCGCTAAACGGCGTATCCGCCGCCAGAGCTTGCCCTTCCCCCAGCCGGTTTATCATATTTTCCACCCGCTTCACCGGACCAATAATCATCCGGGTAAAGAGGAAAACCAGCGTCAGACTAAATAGAAACAGCAATAGCGCCAGCCAGCCAAAAAAACGGCCCTGCTCCGCGATAGCCTGCTGCAGCTGGCGTTCGCGGGCAAAGATATTTTCGCGCGTCGCCTGTACCAGTTCGCCGTTGGCGCGGGAAAAAGCTTCCAGCTGCGCCGAGGCCTGCCCGCCCGGGCCGCTGTTCTCACAATGAAGTTGATCGAGGGCAGCCAGCAGGGTTTCCAGCCGCTGACGATAGCGCGGGTCCGGCAGCAGATCGCCGCGGCCGCTAAGGGTTTGTCGGTATTGCTGACGTTGGTTTTGGTAGAGGCGGGCCAGTGTGGGATCGTCCAGGACGCAATATTGACGATAGCTGCGCTCCATTGCCAGCGCCAAACCGGTCATATTTTCACTGCGCCGGGCGTCCGCCAGCGTCGAGCGGTTAATTTCCGCCGCCTGTTCGCTCAAGGTATCCAGACTTTGCCAAGCCTGCCAGGCCAGCAACAGTAGCGGCAGTAACACCAGGCTGAACGCCAGGACAACCAATTGGCGCAGCGAACGGGGAAACGGACGCCACTTGTTCACGGTCATCGTCCTCAGAGGAATAGGGATAGGCCTCGATGCTAGCCGACTGTTGCCAACAGGGAAAGAACAAAAAAGGCACTTGCCCGGAGGTCAAGTGCCTTGAATGTAAGATAGGGGGTGCCTCACTCAACGTGTCGCCCTGTGGTCGTTAACACCGCTAAGTCAGCGATTAACTGTTACGTTGGACGGTAGGCACCGTACATTGGCATCATTCGGCAGTTATGGAGCGGTCGTATTGCCTTGCATGTGACGCTGTCATATCAAGGTGAATGAGCGACTGTTTTAGATATAGCAGAAACCGTGCCAAACCGCCAATATTACTGTCATATATTTGATTATTAAGTGTTTTTAATTCCTTTTACTCCAGACTTAAGGCGGCATCTTCTGGCAAAGCAATTGAAATTGTCTCCTGCGGGAGACACAAAATTATGTTCTGCTATAAAACAATAAAGATCAGAGAGATAAATGTCTCTTATCGGCGACAGACTGCTAGCCGCTGGCGGGGAAAAAGCGACACTCGGCGCACGCCCCTCTTTCCGCCGCACTTTCGCGCCGCGCCAGCGTCGTCTGCGACGGCGTGAGATGCAGGCCTTAGCCAACATCGTTGCAGGTTGCACGACAGGCAGCGCCGCAAACACCCGGGCGGTGCCTGTGCGCCGACCATAAGCCGGCGCAGACTCCCCTATGCGCGTTAGCCCAGTTGCTTGCGCGTTAGCCCAGTTGCTTGCGCGTTAGCCCAGTTGCTTACGCGTTAGCCCAGTTGCTTACGCGTTAGCCCAGTTGCTTGCGCGTTAGCCCAGTTGCTTGCGCGTTAGCCCAGTTGCTTGCGCGTTAGCCCAGTTGCTTGCGCGTTAGCCCAGTTGCTTGCGCGTTAGCCCAGTTGCTTGCGCATTAGCCCAGTTGCTTGCGCATTAGCCCAACTGCTTGCGCGTTAGCCCAACTGCTTGCGCGCGTTGCGGAACAGCCGCATCCAGGGTCCGTCCTCGCCCCACTCTGCAGGGTGCCAGGAGTGGCTGACGGTGCGGAAAACCCGTTCAGGGTGCGGCATGGTCAGAGTAACGCGTCCACTGGCGTTGGTCACGGCGGTGATACCGTTAGGGGATCCGTTCGGATTAGCGGGATAGTTTTCGGTGACCTTGCCGTAGTTATCCACGTAGCGCAGGGCCACCAGACCCGCATGCTCAATTGCGGCCAGATGCGCCGCATCGCGCACCTCCACCAGCCCTTCGCCGTGGGAGACGGCAATAGGCAGACGGGATCCGACCATGCCCTGCAACAGCAGCGACGGGCTCTGCGTCACCTCGACCAGGCTGAATCGGGCCTCAAAGCGCTCGGACTTGTTGCGCACGAAACGGGGCCACAGCTCCGCGCCGGGGATCAGTTCGCGCAAATTGGACATCATCTGGCATCCATTGCAGACCCCGAGCGCCAGGGTTTGAGGGCGGTGGAAAAACGCCTCAAACTCATCGCGCACCCGCGGGTTAAACAAGACTGACTTCGCCCAACCTTCCCCGGCGCCCAACACATCACCGTAGGAGAAACCGCCGCAGGCCACCAGCGTATGGAAGCCCTCAAGGGTTTGCGCGCCGGTGAGCAAATCGCTCATATGCACATCGATAGCCTCGAACCCGGCGCGGTGAAACGCGGCCGCCATCTCCACATGGGAGTTCACGCCCTGCTCCCGCAGCACGGCGACTTTCGGCCGCGCGCCCTTGGCGATAAACGGCGCGGCAATATCATCGGCAGGATCAAAGCTCAAGGCCACCGTCAGGCCCGGATCGTTGTCGTCCTGACGGGCGGCGTGTTCCTGATCGGCGCTTTCGGGATTATCACGCAGCCGCTGCATCTGCCAGCTGGTTTCCGCCCACCAGGTTCTTAGGGTGGTACGGCTTTCACTGTACAGCGAACGCTCGCCGGCGCGCAGGATAAAACGGTCGCCGGGCTGGGCCGTCCCCAGATAGTGCAGGCAATCCGCCAGACCCTCCTGGTGGAACAGCGCCGTAACCGCGTCGCGATCGGCCGCGTCGATCTGGATTACCGCCCCCAGCTCTTCATTGAACAGGGCGGCCAGCGCATCATCTCCCAGCGGGCCAATGTCGGCATCGATACCGCAGTGACCGGCAAACGCCATTTCCGCCAGCGTCACCAGCAAGCCGCCGTCGGCGCGGTCGTGATAAGCCAGCAGTCGCCCCTGCGCTACCAGTTGTTGCATGACGCGGAAAAAGGCGGCCAGCTGACCGGCGTCGCGCACGTCAGCGGTATCATCCCCGAGCTGGCGATACACCTGGGCCAGGGCGGTAGCGCCCAACGCCTGATGGCCGGCGCCCAGATCGATGAGCAACAGCGCATTAGCGCGCGCCGGCTGCAATTGCGGCGTCACGGTAGCGCGGACGTCTTCCACGCGGGCGAAGGCGGTAATGACCAGCGACAGCGGCGCCGTCATTTCCCGTGTTTCGGCCCCGTGCTGCCAGCGGGTTTTCATCGACATGGAATCTTTACCCACCGGGATGGTGAGCCCCAGCGCCGGACAGAGCTCCTCGCCCACCGCTTTCACCGCCTGATACAGGCCGGCATCTTCACCGGGATGACCCGCAGCGGCCATCCAGTTGGCGGAGAGTTTCACCCGCTTGATATCGCCGATATGCGTGGCGGCCAGGTTAGTCAGCGCCTCGCCTACCGCCAGACGGGCGGAGGCGGCAAAATCTAGCAGCGCGACCGGCGCGCGCTCACCCAGCGACATTGCTTCGCCGTAGTAGCTATCCAGACTGGCGGTGGTCACGGCGCAATCCGCCACCGGCACCTGCCACGGGCCGACCATTTGATCGCGCGCGACCATTCCGGTCACGCTACGATCGCCAATGGTGATAAGAAAGGTTTTTTCCGCCACCGCCGGCAAATGCAATACGCGGTTAATCGCCTCGGCAAGCGTGATGCCATCGCGGTTCAGCGGGTGGCCGGCGGCCTGCAAACTGACGGCTTCCCGCTGCATCTTCGGCGTCTTGCCGAGCAAGACATCCAGCGGCAAATCAATCGGCCGGTTGTCGTAATGCGCGTCGTCCAGGCTGAGATGCAACGCGTCGGTCGCCTCGCCTATCACTGCATAGGGCGCGCGCTCACGGCGGCAAATGGCGTCAAATTCCGCCAGCCGCTCCGGGGCGACCGCCATAACGTAGCGTTCCTGCGATTCATTACACCAGACTTCAAGCGGGCTCATGCCCGGCTCGTCATTGGGTATTTCGCGCAGCTGAAAACGTCCGCCGCGTCCGCCGTCGCTGACCAGCTCCGGCATGGCGTTGGACAGGCCGCCGGCGCCCACGTCATGGATAAACAGAATCGGGTTGTCTTCGCCCCGCTGCCAGCAGCAATCGATGACCTCTTGACAGCGGCGTTCCATTTCAGGATTGTCGCGCTGCACCGAGGCGAAATCCAAATCGGCATCGGACTGACCGGAGGCCATCGACGAGGCCGCGCCGCCGCCAAGGCCGATATTCATCGCCGGACCGCCCAAAACGAGAAGCTTGGCGCCTACGCTGATGTCGCCTTTTTGCACGTGCGAGGCGCGAATATTGCCAATGCCGCCGGCCAGCATGACGGGTTTATGGTAACCGCGCAGCTCCACGCCGTTATGGCTGTCCACGCGCTCTTCATAGGTGCGGAAATAGCCGGTCAGCGCCGGACGGCCGAATTCGTTATTGAACGCCGCGCCGCCCAGGGGGCCGTCGGTCATGATATCCAGCGCGCTGACAATACGCTCGGGGCGGCCGAAGTCTTCTTCCCAGGGCTGTTCAAAGCCGGGAATGCGTAAATTGGAAACCGAGAACCCGACCAGACCGGCTTTCGGCTTGGCGCCGCGGCCGGTGGCGCCTTCATCGCGGATTTCACCACCGGAGCCGGTGGCGGCGCCGGGCCAGGGCGAGATGGCGGTCGGATGGTTATGGGTTTCGACCTTCATTAAAATATGCGCCGCTTCCTGATGATAGTCATAGCGCCCCGCCTGCGCGTCGGGGAAGAAACGCCCTACCGCCGATCCCTCCATCACCGCGGCATTGTCTTTGTAGGCCGATAACACATAGTCGGGGGTCTGCTCGAAGGTATTTTTAATCATCTTGAACAGCGACTTGGCCTGCGGCTGGCCGTCGATCACCCAATCGGCGTTGAAGATTTTATGCCGGCAATGCTCGGAGTTGGCCTGTGCGAACATGTAGAGTTCGACATCGCTGGGGTTACGCCCCAGACGGGTGAACGCCGCGAATAGATAGTCGATTTCGTCCTGCGCCAGCGCCAGACCTAGCGCCAGATTTGCCGCCTCCAGCGCGCCGCGCCCCTCGCCCAACACGTCCACCAGCGTTACCGGCGCCGGCGCGTGCTGGGCAAACAGCGCCGCTGCCTCTTCCAGGCGGGTAAATACCGTTTCCATCATCCTGTCGTGCAACAGGGCGGCGAGTTGCCCCCACTGCGGCTCACTTAATTGAGGCGCCTGAATATAATAGGCCAGACCGCGTTCCAGACGTTTTATCTGCGCCAGGCCGCAGTTGTGGGCAATATCGGTCGCCTTTGACGACCAGGGAGAGCGCGTTCCGGGCCGCGGCGTGACCAGCATCAGCCGCCCTTTCGGCTGATGTTCGGCGAGAGAGGGACCGTATTTCAAAAGCCGCTGCAGCCGGCTTGACGCATCCTCATCGAGCGCTGCGCTGACATCGGCGAAGTGGATGTATTCGGCATAGATATCGTCGACCGCCAGTCGGGCGTCCCGGCAGCGAACCAGCAGCTTATTAATGCGAAATGCGGACAGAGCGGGCGAACCGCGCAATATTTCCATAGTAACAGATCTCTCGTCTTTGAACCGCCGGCCGCAGGTGTGTGGCTCGACCATTCATGGGGCGCAACAACAGGGGAAAACGCGCGTCATTATAGAGAATCCCGGCTGCGGACGAAACCGTTTGCGCAGTTATTCTTTCATCCTTTATTTCCCCTCGCCCGGACGCGGACATGCATCAATCTTGTTGCACGTTGGCGCTTTGTTGCGCAAAATGCCCTCCTGTTCGGAGAAAAAACCATAATAATGTTGCCGTTAACGACAGCGAGGCCTGCCTCCGGCACGAGATAACGCTTTGAAGCGGTTCAAATTAAATTATTTTATCATCGGCCTTATCGCCATTTTGCTCACCTGGGCCCTCTGGACTACCGTCCCTTGGCGAAACGCCCATCAGGATAGCCTGGCGGCTATTAAAGCGCGCGGCGAACTTCGTATCAGCACCCTTGACGCGCCGCTGAGCTATTATCGCGTCAATCATCAACCGGCGGGCTTTGATTTCGACCTGGCGCAACGCTTTGCCGATTACCTTGGCGTTACCCTCAAGGTCCGCGTGCGCAGCAACCTGAATCAGCTGTTTGACGATTTGGATAATGACAACGCCGATATTCTGGCGGCCAGCCTAATTTACAATGCCGAGCGATTGAACCGATTCACCGTCGGTCCCTCCTACTACTCGGTTTCGCAGCAGTTGGTGTATCGTCTGGGCCAGCCGCGGCCGAAAAATCTGGGCGATTTGCGCGGGCGGCTGGCGGTGGCGTCAGGTTCAGCGCAAATTTCCCAGCTTCGTCAGTTGAAAAAGAAGCAGTATCCGCAGCTCGCCTGGGAAGTATCCTCCGATCTCAGCAGCCGGTCGCTGCTGGAAAAAGTCGCCGATGGCAAGCTGGAGTATACGCTGGCCGACTCCGCCACCGTCGGGCTGCTGCAGCGGGTGCATCCCCAGTTGGCGGTGGCATTTGACATTACCGAGGAAGAGCCGGCCACCTGGTATCTGCGGCGCAGCGATAGCGAGGGGCTGTCGGCCGCGCTGCTGGATTTCTTCAGCCAATTGAACGACAACGGCATCATGGCGCGGCTGGAGGAAAAATATCTCGGCCACGTTGGCGGTTTTGATTACGTCGATACCAAAACCTTCCTTAACGCTATCGATGCCACCTTGCCGGCGCTGCAACCGCTGTTTGAACGGTATGCTCGCGATATCGACTGGAAGTTGCTGGCGGCCATTTCCTATCAGGAATCCCATTGGGATCCGCTGGCCACGTCGGCCACGGGGGTACGCGGACTAATGATGCTTACCCGTCTCACCGCCGACAGTCTGGGCATCGGCGATAGGACCAACGCGGAACAAAGCGTGCGCGGCGGCGCCTTGTATTTGTCGCGCATGATGCAGCGGGTGCCGGACAGCATCCCCGAGGATGAAAAGATCTGGTTTGCCCTGGCGGCGTATAATATGGGCTATGCCCATATGCTGGACGCACGCGCCCTGACGGCGAAGCAGCAAGGTAATGCCGACAGCTGGGTCGATGTGAAGCTGCGGTTGCCGATGCTGAGCCAGCCGCGCTACTACAAGCAAACCCTATACGGCTATGCCCGCGGCCAGCAGGCGTACAATTACGTGGAAAACATCCGCCGCTATGAAATCAGCCTGGTAGGTTACCTGCAGGAAAAAGAGAAAAAGGCGGCGCAGCTGGCGGCCTGGAATGCCGATCCCGCCAACGCCTACCCGGTCGTGACAACGGAAGATCTGCGCGCGCTGGCGCCGGCCAGCGCTGCCGCGCGCCCTTGACGACCGTACGGGCACCATTGGTCAGCGGCCGAGACGCCCGACGGCAAAGCTCCACGAGCGGCGCTGAGCGCCGTGAGAAGGGTCTGGCGAGCGGCGATAGGCTCTGCGTCATTTAATTCTGCCCCTTACCGCGGCTGCAACACGCTGTTATACAGGCTCGCCTGACAGCGACCCTGCAACCCGTTACGCGATTGCTCCGGCAGCGGCCGGTTTACGCCGTGATATGGGCTCGTCTGACAGCGACCCTACAACCCGTTAAGCGGTTGCTCCGGCAGCGGCCGGTTTACGCCGTTATATGGGTGGGTCGGGCGGCGGCAGTTTCAGCGCCTGCCGCTGCGCCTTTTGCTGCGCCCGGCGGCGGCGGAAAAAATCGCTGAGCTGGGCGGCGCACGCCTGCGCCAGCACATCGCCGGTAAGCTCAATTCGATGATTCATACCCGGATGACTGAGCACATCCATCAGCGATCCCGCAGCGCCGGTTTTCTCGTCCCGCGCGCCGAACACCAGGCGGCCGATACGGGCGTGGATCATCGCGCCCGCGCACATCACGCAGGGTTCCAGGGTCACGTACAAGGTCGCCTTCAGCAAACGATAATTACCCGCCTGTTGCCCCCCCTGGCGCAGCGCCATGATTTCGGCATGGGCGGTGGGATCGTGATGGCCGATGGAACGGTTCCTGCCTTCGCCGATAATCGCGCCGTTTAGCACCAAAACCGCACCGACCGGCACCTCGCCTTCGGCTTCCGCGCGCCCGGCCAACATCAGGGCGTGACGCATCCATATTTCATCGCTGCGCTCGCTCATGACTGCCCTCCCGGCTGATAACCGCCGCGGAGTATACCGGCGCGGGAAAAGAGAAGGAAGGCAAAATCAATCCAGCTGCTTGAGTTGGCCATCGTGCGTTACCCGCCAGCGGTATTGGCAAAAATAAAGCAGCGGACTGTCGTGAATGCTATCGCTATAGCCGCTGTACAATTTCAACGGGATGCCCAATTCGCGCTCCAATTGCGCCACTTTCTCATGCCCGAGACAGCGCAGCGTCAGTATCCAGCCGCCGTAACGCCGGTGCATCCGGCTGCCGATAAGCCGCACCTGGGGCAAAAATACCGCGTCGTGGTAAACCTTCTCCACCAGCGACTCCGGCGAGCCGGTAATCAGCCACACCTGGGCATCGTGACTGGCGAGATAGTCGTCCAGGCGCGCCAGCACCTGCGGGAAACGCCGCACGCGGCGGCGGAAAACAGCCGCAAACCGCGCCTCCAGAGCCTGCAACCGCGCCTCGCTATGGCCGAAGGTAATCGACCACAGCAGCAGGCTCATCGGCCAGCGGGCCGAACGGCCCTTGACCAGCAGCCCAAGCACTACCACCGGCAGAACGGGGATCACTAATAGGACATTCAGCGGCAGATGCGCCAGCAGATAGCGCAGGAAGCAGCCAAACATATCCTGCTGATGTAACGTGCCGTCCAAATCAAAAAACACCACACGCCGGGCGGTTGGGTCAGTCAAAAGCTACTCCTCCGGATCCTTAAATCCAATCAGCCAGGTAAAGATAAATCCCGCCGCCACGGCAGCCGCCCACCCCAGCAAATAGGCCGCGACCTTCCCGGTGACGATGGTCAGCGCCAGCGGCAATCCCGACAGGCCAAAGGTGATAAGCGTCGCTACCTTGAGATAACTTATCACCGCGCCGCCGACCGCCCCGCCGAGGCAGGCGGCGACAAACGGACGTCCCAGCGGCAGCGTGACGCCGAAAATCAGCGGCTCGCCGATGCCGAGGACACCCACGGGCAAGGCGGCTTTCAGCACTTTTTTCAGTCGGGCACTGCGGGTTTTCAGCAGCACGGCCAAGGACGCGCCCACCTGACCTACCCCGGCCATGGCCAGGATCGGCAGCAACGGATTCACGCCGTGGGCTTGGATAAGCTCCACGTGCAGCGGCACCATTCCCTGATGCAAGCCGGTCAGCACCAGCGGCAAAAAGCTGCCCGCCAGTACTGCGCCGACCGCCATGCCGCCCCGATCAATCGCCACATTCACGCCGTGGGCGATAGCGTCCGAGACAGCCCCGCCGAGCGGTTGTAGCACCACTATCGCCAGCGATGCAGTTATCAGTGTAGTCAGAAGCGGATTAACTATCAGCTCAATCGACTCGGGCAAGCGGCGCCGCAACGCTTTTTCCACCCAGCATATCAGGGCCACCACCAGCAAGACGGCAATGACACCGTCGCGACCGGGCTGTAGCGGCTGGTCGAAAAGCTGTATCTGCGCCAGGCCAGGGCTGCTCAGGATGGCGGCCATCACACCGCCCATGGCCTGTGAACCGCCGAACACCCGCGCCGCGTTCACCCCCACCAAAATAGTCATGATGGTGAATATCGCGCTACCGAACAGCGCCAGCAGCCCGATCACGTTGGGATAGTGCCGCGCAATATCGCCGCTGACGTCCGAGCGCGTCAAAAGATTGACCAGTCCCGTAATCAGTCCGGAGGCGATAAACGCCGGGATGAGCGGAATAAACACGTCAGCCAATTGGCGCAAGGCGCCACTGACGGGGGTCGCGTAACGCGTTTTAATGCGCTGCCGCGTTTGCACCGCGCTCTCCGCGGCCCCGGAGCCGAGCGGTGCAGCCGACGCGTCAGGCATGAGGCGGCGCATAGCGTCAACAATCTTCGCCGCGGCGCCCGGTCCGGCGATGAGCTGATGTTGCCGTCCTTGCAGGACATAGCCTTTAACGCCCTCCACCCGTTTCAGCGCCGCCACATCCACTCGCCGGTCATCGAGCACTTCCACTCGCACCCGGGTCATGCAATTTTCAAGCCGCAGCACGTTGTCCGCCCCGCCCAGACCGGCCAGCAGCGCGGCCGCTACGTTTTCGCTTTGTGGCATTATGGGCTCCCGTCCCGTTAACGCTGGCGCGCCCCCTGCAGGCGGCACAAAGCTATTGTCCTTTTCGCCGGTGCACGCACGGCACACCGTCATACCGCATCTTGGCACCGACGCTGCGTCACACCCCAGGCGGCCACGCAGAGGGCATACGCCCCAGCGACAGGTAACGCATGCCGCCCCGTCACGCGCGAATGTCGGCCAGCGCCGCCCGCAGATAGCCTCCGTGCGCCGTCAGCGCCGCCTGCGCTTGCTCGGCGCTTTTGCCGCTAAGCAGCATCAGAATGGCCGGTTTAACGTCATAGTCGGTCTGCGCCAGGGCTGCCGACGCCTGCTCCGCCTCGACCCCGCACGCTTCGCCGACAATGCGGCAAGCGCGATCGCGTAGCTTGGCATTGGTGGCCCGAACATCCACCATCAGGTTTTGATAGACCTTACCCAGCTTAACCATGGCGCCGGTGGAAATCATATTCAGCACCAGTTTTTGCGCGGTCCCGGACTTCATGCGCGTCGAGCCGGTCAGCACTTCAGGCCCCACCACCGGCGATATCGCGATCTCCGCCGCTTGGGCAATGGGCGAGTCGGGATTACAGGAAATCTCGACGGTGGCACAGCCCAACGCGCGGGCATAACACAACGCGCCCAACACATAGGGCGTCCGGCCCGACGCCGCCAGCCCCACCACCATATCGGTCGGGGTAAGGCGGAGGTGTTGCAGATCGCGCACCCCCAGTTCCCTATCGTCCTCCGCGCCCTCCACCGCTTTAAGCAGTGCGCCGGGGCCGCCGGCGATAAGGCCGATAACCCTCTCAGGCGGCACACCAAAGGTGGGGGGGATTTCCGATGCATCCAGCACCCCTAGCCTGCCGCTGGTTCCGGCCCCTAGATAGATAAGCCGCCCGCCGGCGCCCAGCGCCTGCGCCGCCCGGTCAATGGCCGCAGCCACCGCCGGCAATTCGGTGGCGATGGCCTCAGGCACCAGACGGTCCTGCTGGTTAAACAATGTCACCATCTCAAGCGTCGATAAGGTATCCAACGCCATCGAGTCTGGATGACGTGTTTCCGATACTAATGCCCCTAAATTCATGCAGCCACCGTTGAATTTTTAATTCAAATAATAAACACTATTATCGAATAGATAATTCTTGCAGGCGAGAGAAATCTCGCCGCCCGATAACAGGGTACGTTGCCATCATCCCGACACGACGGCGTGACGCCGGAGAACAGCCCATGAGCAGTTTATTACGAATACGCCAGCTCTATCGCTCTTTGTCGCGCAATGATCAGAAATTGGCGGATTTTTTACTGCATCATACCGAAGAGGCGCGCCATCTCAGCTCTCAGCGCGTGGCACAGATGACCGGCGTCAGCCAGTCAAGCGTAGTGAAATTCGCCCAGAAGCTCGGCTACAAAGGGTTTACCGCGCTGAAGTTGGCATTGAGCGAAGCGCTGGTTAATCGCCAGGAGCCGCCGTCGATCCCGGTGCATAACCAAATCCTCAGCGACGATCCTATCAAAACCGTCGGGGAAAAACTGCTGGCGGAAAAAGTAGCCGCCCTGCGCGGCACGCTGGATATCAACAGCGAAGATAAATTGCGCCAGGGGGTGGAGATATTGCAACGGTCGAAGCGGGTGATTATCGTCGGCATCGGCGCGTCGGGACTGGTGGCGCGCGATTTCTCCTACAAATTGATGAAAATCGGCATGGCGGCGGTGGCGGAAAACGACATGCACGTATTGCTGGCCACGGTGCAAGCGCTCGGGCCGGACGATCTGTTATTCGCCATTTCCTTTAGCGGCACGCGGCGGGAAATCAACCTGGCGGCGCAGGAGGCGTTGCGGGTGGGCGCTCGGGTGATGGCGGTCACCAATTTCGCCCCCAACGAACTGCAACAATATGCTGATTTGACGCTTTACACCGTGTCAGAGCAGCAGGCCCAGCGCAGCGGGGCCATTTCCTCAAATATCGCGCAGCAAGCGTTAACCGACCTGTTGTTTATGGGGCTGGTGCAACAGGACTTGGCACGCGCGCCCGACCGCATCCGCCACAGTGAAGAGCTGGTCAAAAAGCTGGCCTGAGCACGCTTAACCCGCGCGGGCGCGCAATACGGCCTCATGCAGATTCAGCCGCTGCCAGAAATTTTGCTCCCCCTGACCGCCTGAAAGCGGATAACCGTCGGCAATCATGGTACGCACCATGAGCGCACGGCGCTGGCTGGCGCTGAGATTGGGCAACGGGAACGCCAGCAGCACCTCGGCCCCCTCGGGCACGGTCACCGCCTGCATGGTGGTCACCTCGGCGCGCGGAAGGCGATACGTCATGGTATAGCGGTAAAATGCCGTCATGCCGCCCTGGGTATACGGATCGTCTCCCTGAGCGCTCTGCGCGCATTGGGCGATGGTGGTACCACACTCTTTCTCCAGCGCGCCGCGCAATTGATTTCTGGCCTGGTCAAATAACGCCCGGTAAGCCGGATCGTTGAGATAATGGGCGACATTGCGCTCCGCCACCATCCGCGAGCCTATCACGTCCAGCGGATAATGTACTCCCAACACCAGTCGGGAGTAGCCATACTTCGCGCCGCGATCGACCAGCGTGACGAAGCGTTCCGGGATCATTTCCGCCATCAATAACGCATCAGTGTAACCGGTGTTGGTATGCCCGCTGGGAAATGCGCCGCCGTCGGCGGTGTAGGGATGGTTGTCACGCACCACAATGTCATCCGGTACCGGCAAGATGTGGTTACCCGGGCGGAGAAACGGCCGCGAATAATTGAAATGTTTCTTCGCCGCCGAGGTGCTGACTTCGCTGGCTTTGATTAAGGCGGCCGCCTTACTGAGCTCCCCTTTATCATAGGCGTTGATAAAGGCCTCCCCCAGACGTGGTCCGAGCGCATCCGCCAGAAAATAGAGATAGGGAATGCCCTCGGCATCCACCAAGGCCTGCTGACGCATGCCGTGGGTGGCGTTTTGATTAATTTGCGTCACGGTAGCCAGACTTTGCTGCTGGACGGCCGGTGAGAGGGCATTGAAACTTTCCAGCAGTGCGATACCCGCTTGCTGATTGGCGGGGTAGGCAAAATCATAGCCGCTCTGCCGCAGCCAGGCGTTGTCGGCCTGTTGCGGCGTCTGATCGGCGTCGTCCAGATGGGCGCGGACCAATTTGCCGCCATCCCCCGCGAGCGCACGGCGCAGATGGTCAACCACATTCGACGCAAGCGTCGCAAATCCAGGCTGGCTATTGGCAAGGGTCGTCGCCTCCAGGGTTTGCGGCACAGTGGCATCTGTGGCAGGCTGCGCCAGTACGCCATAAGGGAGAAACAAAACACACATTAGCGCGGGAAAGCGTAACAAAAACATGGGGAATTCCTTCTCAGTAAAGGGAAATAGAGAACTTTTGGTCATGTTATGCCCGTAATATGACGGTTTTATGTCAGTCTCATTTCTGCAGGCGGAGCAACAGCCGTTGCGGTTGTCGTTAAGCCACGGGCCGCCGGACAAGGCTTAACCGGCTTTTTGGCCCCCTCAACGTTACGCTTTGAAGTAAGGGGACAGTACTCTTTATCCGCCTTAGCATTTATGTAATCGTTACTCTTGTAAATAGTTTGGCATTTCCTAAGCAGGCTAACGATTGCCAAGGAGGCACCCTCATGGAGCAACACGACAAAGGATTGTCCGCCGCGCTTACCCGGGAAACACTCAATCAGCTACCGCTATTAGCATTAATGGAAAACGCCCCCCTGCCGTGGGCATTGAAAAGTCACGATTCACGTTACGTCTATATCAACCAGGCGGGGCAGGATTTTGCCAATATTCCCGTCGGCTTCGATTTCGAGGGCCGTCTGGACGGTGAATTTCCGACGCCTTGGGCGGAATTCGCCGCCGACTATCAGGCGCACGACAGAAAAGCGCAGGCCAGCCCTGAGGGCATAGGTATCTACACATCAGGGAGGAGGCTTAAGAGCAACTCTCGCTAAATGAGTAAGTTCTTCCAGACTATATTCCGATAATAATTTTAGTGTATTCAACAAGATGGATAGGCCAGCGAGCAGAGCAGGAGCGCTCTCTCTGCGGCCTCGCTTTTGCTGTCGTCCTGACAAGCGACATATCAGCTGGCGGGCTGCCGCATTTTCTTCTCCTTCAGCGCGTTGCAGCCGCCATACCAGAACAGCAGCCATACTGGCTATTAACAACCTGCGTAGTACGGCTGGCGCGCTGCGCTGAAGCCATGTTTCTACGTCATGTCCGGCACCTTTCAGCAACTTAAAAAATGATTCAATATTCCAGCGCCAGTAATACCAACGAGCTACTTCCTCGCAGGTGATCTCGCTGCAAACGTTTGTAAGCAGCGTCCAGCGTCCCACCACATTACCGAGATCATCCGTAAGCCGAACAACAACCAATCTGACCGTCAGAGGCTCTCCAGGTTGGATTTTTATGCGGCGGCCGGTTTCTTTATCTTTACGCTTCTGCTGCGCAGCTCGGGTTATGACTATCGAGGTTTCACTGATTTCCATATCAGCTTTTTTCCCTTTCCAGTCTACCTGTCCGCATCCGTTGTATGGCAGAAGAGCAGCAATCTCACCAATTTTCAATGAATTACCTTGCCACTCTGCACCATGTCCTTCTTTTCCTCGGATAAGCCAGCATATTCCTTGAGTACTCAACGTCCGCATATGTCCAATAGAGTCACCCTCTCTATCAATTATATGAATCAGCTTTTTACCTATATTAAGCGATTCCACACGGGCAATATCGGTCGTCAAGGCGTCCATATGTGTCTGCCGTTCGGACAGTCCTTCCGCCAACGTTGAATGACAACCGGTTGCATCGGTAAGTGTCTGAGATAGAGGCGCTATTGGCAAACCCGTGCCAGCATCAACCAGCAAGCTGCTTTGAAGTTCATATCCAACATCGCCACCGTGCGTCATTTTTAAGCGTCCGTATTTGGCATGATGGTAAAGAAATTGTAAACGTGACCAATCATGAACAACGAGAGCGTATGGATGCGGGCTAAGCGAAATTTGCTCAAGTGCTAGCGAAATAATTGGCTCATTGAGTTGACTGAAGCTAATTCGCTTATTATTCAGAAAACGCCAGACAGCTTGGGTAGTTGCGAAAGTTGATTTTTGAGCACTTGCGAGGTCTTTAACCGCAGAAGCAAGAAGAGCCGCGGGCGTCATATGCTGTTTAACCAGCGTCTGATATCGGCGGGTAAGGCGAGAGTCAATCCCGCCAACA
Organism: Candidatus Sodalis sp. SoCistrobi; assembly: GCF_900143145.1. Taxonomy (GTDB): domain Bacteria; phylum Pseudomonadota; class Gammaproteobacteria; order Enterobacterales; family Enterobacteriaceae; genus SoCistrobi. The sequence continues at coordinate 63 of NZ_FRDB01000019.1, read as the reverse complement.
GATAGGTTGAAATCATTCTGCAAAGTAATAACAGGTATCACGATAAATGTGTAGATACCTATG